>NZ_LJSP01000007.1:0-167329 GCF_001399995.1 Pseudoalteromonas sp. P1-11 | reverse complement strand
TTGAAAAATGAGCTGATTTCTTATTCTCCGATACGCATAACATTTTAGTATTTATGCGACACGCAGTTTGTGTTGCATAATCGCTTGTTGGACTGAGGCGCTACCTGCTCGGTGTGTCAGAGTTGGTGTTGTTTATGCTATGGGAATTTGCTTTTTAGAGGCTCTAGCTAAATCAGCTAATTTAATAAGCTTACCTATTATAATTTAAGCTTCCCTGCATTGCTCAGCGTTTATTATCTATTCATTAAACCGAATGTTTAACCGTTAAGCAAGGATATTTTTCGCTCGCACAGTCGCGATTAGCCTGAGCAATTAAGCAGGTTAACTTATTGATTTTAAGCAGCTACCTAGCTGCTAACTCGTTCGCGCTATTTTATTTGCCACCACACTTAAATTATTCATCATACAAGTAAATGGCAAGATAAAAATTAACAGTGATGGATATAGATAAATCAAAGATGATGAAATGCGTAACCGCTTTAGACTGGCCGGTTATCGCTCATAACGGCCCTTTAAAAACTTAATTTAGTTAGCCCGAGTCCCCTACCACAACGCTTATTTACTTTTGTGTCGGTTCAACCTCTTATAATGTCGATTCAGATAAACATTAATGAAGCTGGTTAAAAAGCTCGCTAAATTCCTTATCAACAAAACGCCAAATACCTATTTATTGATAAGGAATATAGTCATGAACATTATTACAAAAACAGTTATAGCACTGAGTTTAGCAAGCCACTTTAGTGCGTATGCCATTGACCTGCGGGTCGACAACATTCGCTTATACCAAAGTAGCTCGCAAAGTTTTTCTGTGCCGAGTTCGCTGTATATTGATGATGGTAAAATAGTAAGTATTACTAAAGCGACTGACCCACTACAAAACGCAGATAAAACAATTAACGCCAACAACCAATATGCAATACCTGGTTTAATTGATTTACATGTACATTTGGGTTCATCGGGTAGTAACTTTACTGAGTTTCAGTATTTGCCGGTTCAATCGCACTTTAATTCTAATTTGTATTTAGGCGTAACTAATATTGTTGATTTGTTTTCGTTTGAGCAAACCCTAAACGAAGCCGCTCAATTAAAAGCAGCCCAACTAACCCCTAACCTTTTTTATGCGGGTACTTTGTTTACTAACCCTGGCGGGCATGGCACGCAGTTTGGCGGCCACGCATACGAAATTGCAAAAGATGAAGACATAGCAGCGCTGTGGCAAAAACATATAAGCACTAATCCACATGTAACTAAAGCGGTTATAGAAACCTTTGGCGGTGTGGGTAAATCGTTAACTGATAGCCAATTAAGCGAGCTAGGTAAGCGCTCTAAAGCGGCTAATTTACCGTATTTTGTGCATATTTCTACACTAAATGATGCTAAACGCGCTATTAAGGCCGGTGCAACGGCTTTAGCGCACGGTATTAATAGCGAAGCGATTGACGATGAATTTATTACGCTAATGAAACAGCATAATGTAACCTATATTCCTACCCTTGCGGTGTATCATAACCATAGCGATGAAAAGCATAACCATACTATTAGCTCACAAAGCGAGTTACTAAAAACCATTCCCGAAAAGCTTCAAGGGTGTTTGTTTGAAAACGTGCCTGCACCTTCAAAATGGAAAGAGCACGCGTGGGTAGAGCGTAAAACCGCTCATGCAAATATACAAAAGCTACATAAAGCTAATATTACTATAGGCACAGGCTCTGATGCCGGAAACCCTTACACGCTGCACGGTACTGGGTTACATAACGAGTTAGATGCACTTAAAAAAGCGGGCCTAACAAATGGTGAAATAATTAATGCAGCCACAGTTAACGGCGCAAAAGCGATTAATAAAGCCAAGAGCATTGGCAAGCTGGCTAATGGCTTTGAGGCAAGCTTTGTGCTGCTTAAGCAAAACCCGCTTGATGATATAAACCACATTCATACTATCTCAGAGGTTTACAAATCAGGTATACAAGTAGACCGCCCAGCACTTATTGCTCAAAACAAGGCCATTACACCACAAGGCCCTACCTGTAATGAAGAAGTTAAAAGCCGCCAAGCGCAGCATGTTATTGATGATTTTACCGGTGGTACACCATGGCAAACCTTGAGCGACTCGGTAATGGGTGGTCAGTCTGTGGCAACACTTACCACAAATAAAAACAGCTTAACTATTGATACAACCATTACAAAGCCAACCAGCTTTGGCGCATGGGCAGGCGCTGAAATAAAATTTACATCGCCGGCTGATGCCTCATCATTTAAAGGTATTCGACTAACTTATAAAGGTTCAAGCACGCCTTTTGCCTTGTCTGTTTATCATCGTGATGTAAAAGATTGGGATCACTTTAGTGTACTTTTAAAACCGCGCGATGAGTGGACAACGCTTGATATTCCTTTCACTACATTTAAACAATTTGGCTTTGGTAGCCCCGTTACGTGGTCGGCCACTCAATTAACTGGAGTAAACTTAATGTGGCGTAAAATGCCAGGCGCAAGCAATGAGCCATTAAAAAATACACTACAAATCAAAGAGCTAACTTACTTTTAAAAGAGTAGCGGTCAAAACACAAACTCTTTGGGTTTTGACTGTTTTTTGTTATGGTTTAATCAATTACAAAAAGAAGCACCTATTATGCTCAAACATCCTTTTTATAAATACAGCTTTTTTATTTTACTTGTTGTAGATATTGCTTATGCCCTTGGGCTCATAATTGCTAACTCTGCGCCCTTTACTGCGGGTAGTGCACTCGCTGCTACCGTGTGGTTTGTTACTTTTTACTGGGCTCCTGTTTGGAGTGCGGCAGCGGTTATTTTTTACCTGCGCAATAAACACATTAACAAAATAGCGTTTGAATGGTTAATAGCTGTTGTATTCATGGCACTTGGTAATGTGCTTACCGATATAGTACTCACACAGCTTTTTGATGGGCACAAATCGATGGGGGTGTTTGTTGTTTTTAACGGCTTACTTTGGGGCTCGTGTATTTACTTTACCAGTATTTTTATTGAAAACAAAAAACGCGCAACAGCCGAAAAACACGCGCTTAAACAAGCCCAACTTGCTACATTGCGCTACCAACTAAACCCACATTTTATGTTTAATAGCTTAAATACAATTTCGGCTTATATTCATACAAACCCCGATTTAGCCGATGAAGTACTGCATGAACTGGCTGACATTTTAAGGTACTCCCTCGACACGGCAGAGCAACAACAAATACCTTTACAGCAAGAGCTTACAATAATAGAAAAGTATCTAAATATTGAAAAAGCCCGCTTTGGCGATAAACTCAAAGTTAATTACCACATTCCCAATACGCTTAAAAACATATCGCTGCCCCCGCTACTTATTCAACCAATTATTGAAAACGCCATTAAACATAACGCCAAACAAACGTCGTTAATACTTAATATAACGCTTAGTGAGCTACCTAACGGCGTTAAAATACAAATTACCGATAACGGTAAGGGTTTTTCGAGCGATGTTATAAAACACGGCCATGGCAGTGGTGTAGGAATGAAAAACATACTAAAACGCGTTAAACAACTTGGTAAAGGTAAGGTACTACTGAGCAATAATAATGGTGCAGTGGTTACGTTGGAGCTAACACTATGAGCAGCAAAAACCAGCCAAATACAGTAACTAAAATGCGCGTATTATTTGCCGATGACGAGCTTCCCGCTCGCGAAAAATTAAGTCATCAATTGAGTTTAATGGAGCATGTTGAAGTAGTGGGTATGGCCACAAATGGCAAAGAGGCCATATCATTAATTAATGAGCTGACTCCGGATGTGGTATTACTTGATATACAAATGCCTGAAATTAACGGCTTAGAGCTTATTGATTTACTTAACTACCAGCCCATTATTATTTACACAACCGCGTATGACCAATTTGCGATTGAAGCTTTTGAGCACGCCTCAACTGACTACTTACTCAAACCTTTTCCTATTGCTCGATTAAAAAAAGCTCTCGCTAAAGCGCAGCAGCAACTAGAGCTACAGCGTGCCCACTGCCAAGTTAACAACCCAGAACACGAGCAAACCTTTACATTAACCAAAAACACCATAAATAAGCTCATTAGTAAAAACGGTGAGCGGATATTTTTACTCTCCCCAAGTGACATTAAATTTATTAAATCGGAGCAAGGCAATAGTTTGGCGTGGAATGGCGATACATTTCATCATTTAAGCGATACGCTCGATCAACTTGAGCATGCTTTAGCAGCACATAATTTTGTACGAATTCATCGAAGTTATTTGGTTAACGTTGACCACATTAAAGAAATACAGCGTTGGTTTAACGGTAAGCTAATGGTGATTGTAAATGACGAAATTAAATCTGAACTAAGCACCAGCAGAGCCGGTGCCGATAAACTAAAGCAATTGCTACATATTTAACTTATCTAAAAACATGTTACTGATCATTACTGGTATACACACTTAAAATAGGAAACGTATGCTCAGCAAACGATACCGTTACCGACTGTGTTTGATTGCCTTTAAAGCCTAATTTAAATTCACTTGGTGTTAGCCTGCTGCCATCTGCAAACAGCGCTAATACGTGTTCTTGATTAAGTTCACGCTTACCAGAGGCTAAATTAGTAAGGGTAATAACCGCCCAACGCTCTCCTATTTTGTTGCTCATAAGTACATAGTTTGCGATAGAAAAGTCAGACTTTTTAGGCGTTATATTATTATCGTTTGGAAACGACAAGTGCATGCTATTTGGTATGGCTCGGTCAACGTTTAGTACATTATTTTGCGCTGCACACACATTGGCGCAAAGTACCAATAAAAATAAAAAGCTAACTACAATTTTTGCCACAATTAAACGTCCTTTTAAATTTAGATGCGTGAATACTTGATTAAAATTTATACTCGTAGTTTTTACCTATTATGTAAACACTCTATTAAAAGCTTAGCAAACTAACTAAGCGCTCATTCAGTGACGCCCCATTAGTATTAATACTTTGCGGCACGTTAATAAACACATGGTTATTAAACAGGAGTAAATTACATGGCAACCACACCTAAAAATTCACATGAGGTTAGTAATGCGCAATCGGCTTTATTAAACCCTGAGCACAGCGTTCAAGTACGAGGCGCGCGTGTTCATAACTTAAAAAATGTGGATGTAAATTTGCCCCGTAATTCACTTGTTGTTTTTACTGGTATATCGGGCTCGGGTAAATCATCGCTCGCCTTTGGAACATTATTTGCCGAATCACAGCATCGTTATCTTGATTCGGTATCGCCTTATGCGCGCAGATTAATAGACCAAGTAGATGAGCCCGATGTAGATTCGATTGAAGGGCTGCCACCCGCGGTAGCATTACAACAACAGCGTGGAGCACCCTCGGTACGTTCATCGGTGGGTAGTGTAACCACTATTTCTAACGCGCTGCGAATGCTTTACTCACGCGCAGGCGAATACCCCAAAGGGCAAGGTATACTGTATGCCGATGCGTTTTCGGCTAACACGCCACAAGGTGCCTGCCCAGAGTGCCATGGTATTGGCCGTGTATTTAACGTAACCGAAGAGCTGTTAGTGCCCGACCCTACTAAATCAATTAAAGAGCGCGCCATTGCAGCATGGCCGCCGGCTTGGCAAGGTAAAAACCTAAGCCGCATTCTTACTTCTTTAGGTTACGATATTAATAAACCGTGGAATACCCTGCCTAAAAAAGCCCGTGATTGGATTTTGTTTACCGACGACACGCCCACAGTACCCGTGTTTCCCGAGTACACGCTTGAGCAAACCCAAGCGGCTATTAAAAATGAAGAAAGCCCCAGCTACATGGGTACATTTATAAGTGCTAAACGCTTTGTTTTACAATCATTTTCGAGCACTCAAAGCCCACGTACAAAAAAGCGCGTATCGCAGTATATGCAAATATCACAATGCCCGCAGTGCGAAGGAAAAAAACTTAAAAAAGAGTCGTTATCGGTTAAAGTAGCAGGCCTTGATATAGGCGAAATTTCGCAATTAACACTTGGCGAGCTGGCAGAAAAACTCAGCATTGCTGCCAATAACCCCGCTAAAAGTAACGCAGCCAACCCCGAAAAAGCCATTGTGGCAAAGCGCATCACAAGCGACATTATTAAACGCGTAGAAGCACTCACTAAACTTGGTTTAGGGTATTTATCGCTTGAGCGTACTACGCCATCGTTATCAGCTGGGGAATTACAACGCTTGCGGCTTGCAACGCAAATTCGCTCAAAATTATTTGGTGTTGTGTATGTGCTAGATGAACCTTCGGCAGGTTTACACCCAGCCGATACGCAAGCACTTTTAAGCGCCCTAGATGAGCTAATAGCGGCTGGTAACTCAGTATTTGTGGTGGAGCACGATACAAGTGTAATTCGCCACGCCGATTGGGTGGTTGATGTAGGGCCAAATGCGGGTTCGCATGGCGGTAATATTGTTTACAGCGGCCCAGTTGAAGGCTTAGAACAAGTGAGCAACTCACATACAAGTCAGCATCTTTTTAAGCATAACAATAACGCAAAGCCAAATCATCAAACACAACGTACGCCCACAGCCTGGCTTAAGCTAAGTGGTATTGAGCGCAACAATTTACACAACATCAGTGCCGAATTTCCGCTTGGGGTTATTACAAGTGTTACGGGGGTTTCTGGCTCAGGTAAATCAAGCTTAGTAAGCCAAGCCTTAGTCGAGCTTATTCAAGATGCTTTAGGACAAAAAACGCCGCCGCCAATGCCTACCGATGAAGCCGACTTGCTTGATCAAGAACTCCAAACACCAACCCATGGCAAAATTACCGAGGGCCTTGAGCATATAAAGCGCCTAATAACGGTTGATCAAAAAGCCATTGGTCGCACGCCTCGCTCAAACCTTGCTACTTACACTGGTTTGTTCGATCACGTACGTAAATTGTTTGCCAATACCAAAGAGGCAAAAGCGCGTAAATACGATGCAGGTCGTTTTTCGTTTAATGTGAAAAAAGGCCGTTGCGACAACTGCGAAGGCGTAGGCTTTGTAAGCGTGGAGCTGTTATTTTTACCTAGCGTGTATTCGCCTTGCCCTGTGTGTAACGCCAAGCGCTACAACCAAAAAACACTCGACATTACCTATAAAGATAAAACCATTGCCGATGTACTTAATTTAACGGTGGAGACAGCGCATACATTTTTTGCCGATGAACCCGCTATTTTACGTGCGTTAAATGCGCTCTTACAAGTAGGCCTTGGCTATTTACGTTTAGGCCAACCTGCTACTGAGCTTTCGGGCGGAGAGGCCCAGCGCATAAAGCTTGCCACAGAGCTGCAACGTGCGCAGCGCGGCGATACGCTGTATATTTTAGATGAACCAACCACCGGCCTACACCCAAAAGATGTAGCCATGTTAATGGCGCAGTTAAATGGCTTAGTTGATGCGGGCAACACCGTAATTATGGTTGAGCACGATATGCAAGTAGCCAGTAACAGCGATTGGGTTATTGATATTGGTCCAGGAACCGGCGACGAAGGCGGCTTAATTGTTGCTCAAGGTAAACCAGAAGATGTGGCTCAATCTGAGCATAGCCGCACGGCAACATTTTTAAAAAGCGCAATTTAGCTTTTTAAAAATCGCTCTAATTTAGGTTTTACGGTAACCGACATAACAAGCATTAATGTTAAACCAATGGGTAACACGGCTAATAACCCCTCTACCCACGCGGTATAAAATAAGCGCATATTGGCAAAACCTATATTGTTACTAGCGGTTACAAACGCCATTAGCGACTCCATGGTAAGCGCCATAAAAACACTAATCACTAAATTACGTTTTAGCTCACTTGCTTTTGGTAATAACTTAGCCACCAAGGTATTCATAAGGGCTGTCATTGCTAACCCCACAGGGGCCATAACCAACACCGCACTTAAAAACGAGGTAAACCAATCCATATAAAAATGCTCAGTTATACCTACATTTGTGTAAGTCATAATGCCTGTTAAGCTGCCGCCTACAAAAACAATAATACTTACCATCACCATTATTTTATAAGTGATCGGTGTTTTTTTAGGCTCTACGAGCGCAGAATTTACTAAAGTAGCCGTATTCATTAAACAGGTATTTCTCTTAAAATAGATGACAAAATCAACTATAGCAATTAATTGACAATGTCAACTACTTTCTTTTGGTTAATTGGGCCGCCAAAGATTAAAAGTAGTGATAACACTCAATGTCACCACTACTTTATGGGAATTTGAATTTATTCTGATTTATTAGCTATTTTTTGAAGATTTTCATGAATTTTAAATAGTACAATTAATAGCTCACACCAGATGCGCGCACCAATCGCCCCACCAACAATTATGGCCAAACCACTAATGAAACCACCACCATACTTAGCAAACATTGTTGTAACACCTGAGATCAAAGTGCCTATTAAAATTAACCAGTAAACAAATGTAATTATTTTTGGGGTTAACATTGAATCAAAAAAGAATATATCCTTCATTTCAGTCCTTTATAACTCCGTTTAAAAATACTAGTTTAGCGGAGTTAGAAACTAAACTAGTAATATAGAATTTTTTATTAGTTATTTAAATTTTCTAGCTCTTTTTCAAGTTCTTTCATCGCTTTTTGGGCTTTGAACTCTTCGTAAAGTGCTTCACGCGAACTAGGATCTAAACGCTTACCAGATTGAGCTACTAGGTTATTAAATGTTTCTTGTGTATTGCTCATTACAACGAATGTACAAAGCTGCTTTACACCGTCTAATTTCGCAAATGCCACTTCTTGTGGCACAGCACCTACAAGGCTTTGCTGTGCAACCTGTTTGCTTACTTGCTCAAAAGTACCGCCAACATTTAGCTCATCATTACTTTGTGCTTTACGTTGGTATAATTTATCCATAACACTTGCTTTAACTTGTATTTGCTGGGATAAATCGGCGCGTGCAGCCGCAATAGCTTGTGCTCTGTCGGTTGACATACTGCCTGACCAAGGTACGCATGATGATGAAGCTAATCCTTTATCAGACACAGGTAATAATACCCAGCTTGGCACTGAATCATTTTTTTCTAACGGCTCAGACTGTGTTTGTTCAGTGCTTGAACACGCACCTAATGCTAAAGCGGCTATAAGAGGTAATAACTTTTTCATTTTAAATTCCTTTCAATTGCTTTTGATAATAAGCGGTGCGTTTTACCACTTTTTGTAAGTAATTACGGGTTTCTTGTGCAGGTAACTTATTTACCATTAAGGCATAAACATTCTCTGATGACATTGCATTAGCTGCAATACTTGCCTGATTAAGTGATTTAGAGCCACTTACCGTTTTGGCTACGTTGCCAGGGCCAGTATTATAAGCGGCTATACTCATGTAAATTCTTGATTGCGCATTACGCACATTTTTAAAGTAACGATTGCTTAAAATATGCATGTAAGTACTACCTGCTTCTACGTTATTATCTGCCTGAAATAAGTATTCTGGACTAAGTAATAGCGGTTTCCCTTGCAAAAAGTTACTCACGTCTTTACCCGCTGATGTCGGGACAATTTGCATCAATCCAAAAGCAGGAATTGGGGAGCGAGCTAGTGGGTTAAAACTTGATTCCGTATGAATGATGGCTAATAACAATGCAGGCTCTATATTGTAGCGCTTTGCTTGTTGCTGAACTTCAGGTAAGTATCGTTTTGCTTGATTAGAGAGCGTATTAGCAGGCAGCTTATAGCTAATTGTTACTCTGTCTTTTTGCTTCGTTATTACAGGCGCCTTTGCAGAGAGTACCTCTTCTACAATCTCTGTAGAAAGTACTGTTTGCTTAGCTATTTTTTTAGGTTGAGTCGTTGTTGATGGCTTATTCCGCTCAATTTTACTATTTAAAGACTTACCCGTAGAAGTGAAGCTTTTATTATTAATGGTCTTATTAGCTGCAATATATACCGGATCCTTTGCAAGTGTTTTATCTACCGTGACTTGAGAAAGCTCATTTACTTGCTCCTTTGCATATTCAACAGCTTGCTCGTTGTTTTTGCTATTTAATAACTCAACCACCACTTCACCACTTTCAAAGTTTACACTGGTGCGTTTATTTAAGTCATCACTGTATTTGACCCATACTTTTGAGCTTGGCAGATTTGGGTCTTGCCACTTTGTAGTTACTTGTTTTAAATATGCATTTTGCGCATCACGCCAAGCAGTTACAAATGCTTCAAATTCTTGTTTTTGTTGTTGCTCAAAATGATTAAACTCACTCTGACGCTTTTTTAGAAAAGCCTCAAATTCAGCCTCATCATTCGTTTGAGCTATGCTGGTAAAACTCATTGTTAAATAAGCGAATACGCCTATTTTTAGAAGCATTTTAGCTTTTAAATGCATTTTTTATATCCCTATAAAATTAAAAGTAGCTACTTAGATCATCAGCAGGCAGATTATCAAAAGCAGTTTGAGCAGCTAAGTTTAAACGCTTACAGTCTATGCTATTGCATTGTCGGGTTAGCGAAATAACTTGTTTATAACGCCCATAAACAAACCAGGTTTGTGCAACTGACGCCTTAGCTTCATCGAGTTTTAACTCACTCGCTTTTAAATATTTATCGAGATAGCTTAAGCGTTGCTCTTCTGGTGATTGATTTGCAACTAATGCCACCGCATCAGACATCGTTGTAGGGTGATTCAATGCAACTTGTAATAAAGGGCGTAAGTTTGTTTTATCTTTTTGGCTACCTACTTGCCATGCTGCTCTAACAGCAAGCCCAGCTTCGTTAATATCGTGCGCAGCAGGTGTTACAACGCCAGTACAAGTTAACCAATCTTGCTGTTTTTCTTGCTTATAATCCGTAATTTCAGCGTCAATAAAGCTTACCGACTCTGGCAAAGTAATATTAAGTTTTTTAGCTAAAGTATTTTTTATAATACTGCGCTGTGGCAGGGTCAATGCATTTCGACATGCCTGCTCAAGCGCATTTTTTGCACTCGATTTTAACGCCATTACTCGGGCGTATTGACCATTAGCCTGACTTTTAAAAAAAGCAGTTTGCTGTTCAATTGTTTGCTCTGAGTCAAAGGTGGCCGAAGCCACCAACGTAAGCGCTAAAATAGGTGTTAGCATTAAAGTTCCTTTTCGCTCGCTACTTTACCTGATGCACCCTGAGGATTAGCCGCTTTTTCATTTAACCCACCATGAGCTTTAATTTTATGACCATAGCGACTGACGCCGTTTACTGTTTGTCCATTATTACCGGCCATTTCTTTTGCAGCTTGGCGAGCAGTGGCCTCCAGACTTGGCGCGTAAACCGCAACACTGTACTGCCAAAAACCATCATCACTTGCAAAGCTTTTAACACTCACACCCGGTGGTAACTTACCTTTTGCTACAGTTGAGTATTCATCTGATGTTTTTAATTGATTTAAAAAAGTACTGCGGTCTTCTTCAAGAATTTTTACTTGCTGTGGATCATTTAAATATGGGTCTTCGTATTCAAACTGCTTTGTGCCTTCCATTTGCTTTTCGTCAAAGCTACCTTGCCAATACACTTGTTCACCTTGAATGGTAGCAAGCAACGCTGAACGGGCGCGCGTTTGTGATTGCGATTTAGCAACGCCTTTAAGCTTACGAGCAACATTGCTGTTTCTATTTTGACGTGCAATTGCAGAGCCATAACCTAATATGATGACTTCACCCGTGTCTGCATTAGTTAGTACTTTAGCGCCTACAGGTGGTAAAACACCACTTTTAACATCACTGATTACTTGTTGAAAAATTACATTTGGTTCAGTAGTTACCGCTACGGCTCCACGATTACCTTTAATTTGAGCACGTGTTTTAGGCGTTGAAATTAAGCTTACACGCACACCTTTATCATCAACGTTGTCGTAAACGTCATAAGTAACAAAGCCCGCAAGCGAACCTGATACAGACTCTTTACACGCCTCCATCATATTAGTTTGTTCGTTTGCCGTCCCCTCAACGCCCGTATCAATAACATCCATTCTTGCAGACACTACATTGCTACATTGATGTTCAACACCTTTCATATTTTCAATTAATTGTTTTTTCGCAATTAAATAAGCTTGATTATAAGCCCCGCGTTTAGAAAGTAACGATGCATTCATATTGTCGTAAGTGTTATAGCTAGCGCTACCGATTGATAAAATACCGGTACCACTGCCAACCTGAATCATTTTTATGCCATCTTCGTTATCATCAATTAGTGCCTGATGAGCAACAGCAACTGCAACATTTGTATCTTTTGCAACCACTACATCGCCAGAAACTTGTGCTTGATCAGCACCCGCTACTTGCGCGCCAGGACGAGCAGGTATCATGTCTGTTAGACTAAACTCTTCAGCTGCGATCGCAGGCATAGCTAAAACCATTGCTAATGTTAATATTTTAAATTTCATCATCTATCCTTATTTGTACCTGAGTGTAAAATCGTCTTCGACTGTAATTTTTGAAAGGTTTTTTGCTGTTATTGTCATTAATGCTTGATCGAGCGCATTAGCAAGCTCACCGGTATTACCTTTAAACCTAAGGCTGGCTACAGTATATTTTTGTTGTTTGTGTATAGATACGTCGCTTACGCCACCTAATGTACTTAATACATCATGCAGTTTTTCTGGTTGGGTTAACTTATTACTTGGCAACATGACTTCACGAACTAAGCCCCCTCTTGCAACAACTTGAGTAAAGGCATTATTAAGCGTGTTATGAAGTGCTTTTGATTGTGACTCACTCGCCAAATGTACAGCCATTAAGTCTTTTTCAACGTATGGGCCTTTAGGCAATGACATAAATGAAGGGTCGTTTTTCCATTGACCATAAATATTTCCAGCTAAATCTCTAACGTCAGCAGTTAAATAAAGCTGCCTGTTGTTCCCTCGGCTAATCACTGTGGACTTTGCATAAATAGCTAAACTAGCCGCGTTACCAACTTCAATGCCCTGCTCGTTTAGCCAAACTTTAAGCTCTGTTTTTAATGGCTCCGGTGCAATAATTTGCACTCTAGGCGAGCCTATCATGCTCATTAATTTAGATGCTTTTTGAATGAGAGGTGCTTTTTCTACCACAGCCATAATAGTAACTTCTACCCCCCCATTTTTGAGCTCTTTGGTTTGCAGTGTTTGCCACTCTTTAACAAGCCCTTCGCTATGGCTCGAAAGCTGTTGCCCTATCAGCTCTTGCATATTTGTTGACTCGTTACCCTCAACAATACTCATACTCGTGCTTGAAGATTGGGTATGTTGCTGAGTAAGCCACACACCTACAACTTGTGATACAGCACGTTGTAAAGCATCTTGCTCAGCTATAGTTAGTGCAGTTTTACCTTCTTTTTCCCAGCCTTGACCTATTACTGTAACACTAATATTTTGCGTGGTTTGCTGCCAGTTTTGCTGTTGCGGCTCACCTGTCTCTTGCGGGTTAAGGCTTACAGTCATGCACGTGTCGTTACCGCTTAGTGTAGGTGCTGAGTAATTTAAAGGAACAGCGCCTGCACTCAACCCTTCCATCATCGTAGTGCGTTGCTGCTCATATAAGCTGGCTGCATCATCATCTAAACTGGTTGTTAAATGTTGCTGTGCACCTTGTGTTGTTAGGCTTTTATTACCTTTAATAAAACTGATTAGCTCGGCACTTGCCTGAGCTTTTGCACCAGAAATAGCCGTGCTACCTCGACCATAAGCACACGCCTGTGTTTGCAGTGTGCCATCAGCCAAGACATCAACCTGGGCTTGTGCACTTAAAGAACACAAAGCTAATAGGCCAAGCTTTTTGATCATGTCCTATTCTCCAAAAAGTCTGCAGGCGTGCCTACCGATACAGCAAATATTTTTGCACCATTTGATGGACGGTAAATTCCATTTTCAGCTTTATTTTTTACATCATCAGCTGCATCAGAGTCTTTCCAACGAATAATTTCACCATTAGCGCTACTACGCGAAGGGTTTACATTTGCAACTCCAAGTGGCTCAACAAATCCAGCCTCATAGCTAAAAATGATCATTGTTTCGTTAGGCAGCACACCTGCATTTTGGCCTCTGTCTAAGCTAATTTTGTTACCTTTAATACCTAACACTTGTGCTGTTGCTGGCATTTCACTCAACATACGAGTAAGTAAAATATCAATACCACGCGATCCCATGTCACTAAGTACTGCATTTACATGAGCACTTTGATCAAAGTGGAAACCCGCTGCATAGCGTCCGCTTACTGTTGTAAATTTTAACTCTGAGCGATCACGTACATCTTCCGATTTAACACGAATCTTTCCTAAATTGGGGTGCGATAGCTTTTCACGTGTTTGTGGGTTTATAACGCCGGTTGTCAGCTCTAATGTGTAGTCGGCCCAATCTGTGATCGCCCCTTCAGTTTTTAGCGTTCTCAGTGAATCAATTTTCACGACAAAATCGGGAATTAATGCTTTATCTTCAGCGCGTTTAGCCGCTATTGCTACACCTTGTTGTTGTAAAATTAATTGTTGTTCTTTTGAAATAGCATCATCGTCACGCGTAACGATTCTAAAGCGATTAATACCAGCAAATTGATTTTCGAGCATCAGTAATAAATTTTGATTATCAAACTCACGCATTGCATCAACACCAATACCACTTCCGCTTACACCTGCTAAGTCAAAATACATACGTACAATAGGCTTTTTGAGTGGGCAACTATCGGTTTCACTATTGATATCGAAGGTACAACGCTCTAAACCTTGAGTATCAAAATAGGCCGGCATTGCAATATCGGCATCTTTAAATACATAAGCACTTTTAGCGATTACTGTATTCGAAGCGTTGTTGCTTACTGTACCAGATTGAGTCGTGCTTCCCTGTTTTGGGGTTGTGTTACAACCAGCCAATAAGGCAATAGTTAGTGCAGAAAGAGTTAAATTTTTGACTAATTTCATTGCTATTCCTAATTATCAAACAGCCACTGACTTGCAGGCGCTTTAATTTGTTTTACTAAGTTATTAATCGCGTTTTGTTTTGCGATTTCTTGAGTGCTGGCACTTTCTTGTGCGGATATATCGTGCTGTAACAGCACTTTAAATGGGCTCACGCTTCGAGTAAGTACAATGGTTAGATTTGCTTTAGCGAGGAAGGCATTATCGCTTTGAGCATACTGCCATCGTAATTGTGGCCGCACCCATAAGCGAGTTGAACCACTATGCGGTAATGCATCATTTAGAGCAGACTTTATTTGGTTAATGTTATTAGCGCCTATCACATCGCAAGCGACAGCGCCTAACCCTATTGATTGTTCATTTAATAACTTATTTAAAGTTTGTTTTATAAATGGCTTAGAGCCAGATAGGAGTTCTAACAAAGCTACTTTTTTTGAGGCAAGATTAAGCTCTCCACTTTTTTGAAGAGCCCATATAAATCGCTGTTCTGCATTTTTTTTGGGGATGTCCAAACGCTCTAGTCCCTCTAAATCAGATTTAAGATTAGCGATTAAAGTCGTTTTTTTTATGCCCACTTTTAAAGCAAATAAATTATTTTGGTTAATCGAATTAAGCTCTTCAAGCCCCGTTAATGTAATCGGTAAACTTGTTAGGCTCGTTGTTTGTTCAAAATAGTTATTTACTCGATTATTTTGCTTTTTTAGCGTTTGTAATTGCTGTGTATTTACATCAACGCTTAATTGAGTAGTAATGTCGGCTAAAGCCGCTTGCTTTGCGGCTAAGCGACTTTCACCAATACCGACTGCAGTTATGTATTCATCACTCTTATGTGATTTGGTTACCCAGTCAGGCCAACTTTGAGCAGAACAATTAAAAACACAGGCTACTAAAAAAGCAAAAATGCTTGTTTTCATTAGCCTTTCGCTTCTTGCTCAAGCTGAAGCTCATTTATAGCTGTGATCGTTGCTTGTTCAAGTTCAATAATTTCGTTTGCTTCAAGTGCTAATGCAAGCTGATCTTTTGCTTTAACAAGTGCAGTGCCTATATCTTTTGGATTTTCTTCTTTTTCGGCGTTTTCTTCGTCACTTGATAACCAAGAGCTAACTACATCACCTCCCATTCGCAAAGCTGTAACTTTAGCTATTGCAGTACTGTGCTGGCTCAAAATATAAGCAGACTTAGCTATTTCAATTGTTAAGTCTGTCGCAAGCTCAACGTTTTGTTGGTAAATACCTTCATTTGCTAAATTATAAGCCGCAATTTTATGACCAATTTCTTCGTCTTTATTTTTAGCCCCTGCGTCAAATTCAACAATGGCAGCTTGTAATTGTTCAGGTGTAGAATTCTGATGAGCATATAAAAATGCTTGCACATCTCGATAGTTATCAGTTTGAGTACGATACTCGGCCATAACCTTGCGTTGACGCTCTAAAATAATGGCGGACATATTTAAAAACTCATCTATCCCTGGTTGCACTTCAACAGGGTGAAAATAGCCTAGAGTGTCCATACGAGTTGTTAATTCTGCGACGGCTGCATTTCTGTCTAAATTAGCAGATGTACTTGTATCTGTTGTCGATACACAACCGGCGAAAAGGGGGGCGAAGATAATGGCAGATAAGATAGCTTTTTTCATTAGGTTATTTCCCTATACTTATAAAAACACAAGAAAGCACAAAGCTAAGCTATTGACTTGGTTCATTCTTCCTTGAACATTTAATTAGAATTACCGAATTTATGAAAAAATGCAACTCTACAAATTAAGAACTTTTTATTTACTTACCTTTCATTTTATTACAAATGTAACGCTGGCAAGGCGTTCAGCCAACATTCATACTTTTATCTCATTTTATAAAAACTTTAAATTTTTTACTTAATAGCATCAACAGGCTTAGACTTAGTATAAATAGTAATCTAGCCTCCTAATGCCAGCCATATGCCTACTAGCACCATAAGGCTGCCTGCAATTCGGTTCATCCATTTTATATTATCACCACGGCTTAAAAATAAACGTAGGCTTTTACCGCCTGTGGCGTAAGCTAACATGCAAATAAACTCGCTTATCATAATAACTAAAACAAGCACTAACAGTTGCGGGGCGAGTGCGTGCTCAACGCTAATAAATGGCGGTAGTAAAGAGATCATAAACGCCCAGCCTTTTGGGTTAGCAATGGCAGTCACAAAGCCTTGCGTAAATAGCGACTGGCGGCTTACATCACTTGGGCTATGTGTATCAATCGACATCTTACCTTTTGCGCGCCACATATTTATACCTATATAAATTAAGTATGCACCGCCTACCCATTTTAAAATATCGAACGCATTAGGGTAATTTAGCATTACGCTTGCAACACCTAATACCGCAGCAATAGCAACACTTGCCACCCCTAACAGCTCACCTATCATCATCCATAATGTGCGCCTTACACCTATGCTCATACCTAATGTCATGGCAAGGGTCATACACATACCCGGTGTGATAGATACAAAAAAAAAGGTAGGAATAAAAACGGCAAGCGCTGCAACATCAATCATTTTTTCTCTCTATATTAAAAGCAAAAAACGCGGCTAAAGTAGCCGCGCTATTGGTTACCTATTATCTACTATTGTTCAGCAATCGGTATTGGCTCTGCTACTTGCTCAGTAGTAACATTTACCGGCTCTTCAACAGAATCACTTAATAAGTACTTATCTAGCCACTGCTCTTGCTCCCACAGTACATGCAATAAGCTTTTACGTGCGCGGTAGCCATGCGCCTCGTAAGGGAGCATTACTAAGCGAGCATCTTTACCTAAGCCTTTTAGGGCGGCGTACATGCGCTCACTTTGCATTGGGAAAGTTCCAGAATTAGGATCTTCTTGACCGTGGATCATTAGCATTGGCTCGTCAATTTTTTCAGCATGGAAAAACGGCGACATGTTAGCGTACACACTTTGTGCCTGCCAAAAATCACGCTCTTCACCCTGAAAACCAAACGGCGTTAAGGTACGGTTGTAAGCACCACTGCGAGCAATACCGGTTTTAAATAAATCACTATGCGCTAATAGGTTTGCCACCATAAATGCACCGTACGAGTGCCCTGCTATAGCAATGTTGTTTTTATCGGCAATGCCTTTTTTAACCAGCACATCAACCGCAGCTTTCGCACTTGAAACTAGCTGCTTTCTAAAGTTATCGTTTGGCTCGCTGCCATCAATACCTACAATAGGCATTTTAGGGTCGTCAAATACCGCAATACCTTTAGCAAGGTAAGGCATAGGGCCCCAATAACCAATGTAAGTAAATTCGTATGGCGATTCGCGCACTTGTGATGCTACGGCTTTATCTTTGTATTCAAGTGGGTACGCCCACATAAGTACGGGTAACGGGCCTTGAGTTACATCGTAACCTGGTGGTAAATAAAGCGTGCCCGAAAGCTCAACCCCGTCATCGCGTTTATAACGTAACTGCTCTTTTGTAACCCCTTTAAATGCTGGGTACGGATGAGCAAAATTAGTAAGCTGCGTAAGAGTATCGTTATCTAAATCACGAATAAAAAAGTTAGGTTGCTCGGTTTTAGACTCTCGCACAGTTATAAAGCGCTCGCCTTCGTCGTCAAGCAGTGCACGAACACGCTCGTAGTATGGCGCTTGTGATTGCCATAAACGCTTGCTGCTATTCGTTTTTACATCGTACTGGTCTAAAAACGGAATATTACCTTGCTCAGACGCGCCGTTACCGCGCAGATACATATAACGCCCGCCAACAATTTTAATAACGTTGGCGCCTAAATCGTTACGCTCGTATATAAAGCTACCTGGGTTTTTATACGCATCGTTATAGCTTCGCTCAGAAAAAAGCACACGGTTTTTATCTGCATTGCGTGGCTGAATAACATACGTGCGCACTTGGCGGTCGCTAAAGCGCCAGTCGCTAAGCATGGCAATATTTTGATTACCCCAAACTATACCAGCATAGCGGCGCTCTACTTTAGCAAACAGTTTAGGCTCGCGTTTAAACGGCGCGCGTAGGCTGTAAATATAATCATGGTGCTTAACATCGGTTTTCATGTCGCCGCCATCTTGCGCTTCGGCCCAAATAACTTCTGCGCCTTGATCCGCGCGCCATTCAAAATCTCGGCGGCCAGTGCGAACACTGTCATAGCCTTGTGGAATGTTATCGGCAAGCGGTTGTTTTACAAGTTCGGCTAATGCGTAACCGCGCATTCCCCATATTTGCCAAGTGCTGGCAAAACGGCTGTACGGTACTTGATACGAAAACGGCTCGTTTGTCGCAGCAACTAAAATATTGGTTGAATCTGGCGATACCGAAAACGATTTAAATAATGCAGGGCTGCCAATGGCTTGTGTATTGCCATCAAGCGTTACGTAAGCTAATTGCCCTTGGCCGTAAAATTTAAACTGTGCTTCGTCAAACGGGCTGGTTAATAAGTTTTGATAGGTACGCGCTGGGGCTTTTTCGCCTGTGCTTTGTTGTATTACAGGCACTACATTTTGACTGCTGTTTTTTAACGCGGGTTTACCTATATTAACCGCTAAATTTGCAACCAGTGCGCTGCTATCGGGCAGCCATTGGTAAGGCGTAGCGGTAATAACTGAGTTAAGCGCTGCATTTGAGAGCATTTTTGCTTGCTTTGTCTCTACACTATAAAGCCATAAATTTGCTTGGTTTTGTTGCTCTACAACAAATGCTAAATATTTACTGTTAGATGACCATTTAGGCGAGCGAATAATACCGTTTGGTAAATTATTAATATTAATAACGGTGCCGCTTTGCACATGCTTAAGCTCAAGCGCGCTGTATTTAGCGCTAACACGCGAACGCGAAAAGTTAGCAGGGTTAAGCTTTATACCCGCAAGTTTAAGCTCATCTTTAGCAAGCTCGTCAAGCGTCTCTACGCGCTTACGCTCAAATAAAGCAAGCCATTGGCCATCGCTCGATAAAAAACTAGTGGGTGCTAATTTGGCATCTACCACAGCGGCTAGCTCAGGCGAAGGTGTTTGATAACCTTGCTCAGCATAGCTGTTTGACATTATTACAACACAACAAATAAAGGCAACTAACAGCCTAAATGCGTTCATGTTTTTATCCTTTTGTTATTTTTAAGATTATAAAAGGTATATAAACATGTTTTGCTCTGTTCATAAAGTATTAAGCTTTAAATTACAGGGCTAAAAGATGACTTAAACGCATTATATACGCTACACTACGCAGCTATTTACTCACTACTGCGCGCTTAAAATACCATGCCTAACAAAGCTAAATCGGTCACTATTTTTGATGTTGCTCACCGTGCGGGGGTGTCTAAATCGACCGTATCGCTGGTGCTTACACACAGCAATAAAGTAGCCGATAAAAGCAAACAAAAAGTGTTACAAGCCATAGATGAGCTAGGTTATGTGTATAATCGCGATGCAGCGGCTATGCGCTCTGGGCGCTCTAATTTAGTGGTTGTAGTAATTGACGATTTAACAAACCCGCTTATGGCATTGCTTGCTAAAAATATAGAGCAGGCTTTAAGCGAGGCTTTTTTTCAGGCCATTATTGTTAGTAGTAACAACAGCGTAGAGCGCCAAACGCAGCTAATAAATAATTTAAAAGAATACAAAGTGGCTGCGTTTATAATTTGCCCTGTGGCTAGTACCTGTGCGCAGTGGCTCGACAACCTTGCTGCTGCCTACCATGTTATTAGCCTAATGCACGAAGTACCTTACAGCTCAGCCCCGTGTGTTTTACCCGACTACACTAAAGCAAGCCATGTAGTAACATTGCAGCTAATAAATGATTCGCCTAAAAACATACTGTTTATGGGTGATGACAGCTTATCTGCACAGGGTTTATTAAGTGGCTTTAATAGTGCGTGTAAAAAACACAATATAACCCCTGAGCCTGCAATTACGTGCACAAAAAGCACCCCATTACATGCTAAGCAAGTATTTAGTAATACATTACTTAATAATCCGAGTATTGACGCGGTTGTATGCGCTAATAATATAATTGCGCATGGCGTTTTAGCCGCCGCCCCGCATTTAAAAAACAATATAGTAAGCTGCTTACATATTCCTGATATTACCGAAATGCAACCTCGCTTTACTTGCGCCAATATAAACACGCAAGAGCTTGCTAAGCGCAGTATTTTAGTGCTGCAAGAACAACTTCAAACAAACACTGCACCAGTAAAAACACTGGTAAATGTAAACCTACAAATTAGAGAAACACCGTAATGAAAAAAGTGCTGGTAATTGGTTACGTATGGCCAGAGCCAAATTCGTCTGCTGCGGGTACGCACATGATGTCGTTATTAAGTGCGTTTAAAGCGCAAAATTGGCAAGTAGAATTTGCCACCCCAGCACAACGCACCGAGCACATGGTAAACCTAGATCACTTTGGTATAACAAGTCAAAGCATTGCCCTAAACTGCGAAAGTTTTGATGAGTGCGTTAAAGCGTACAACCCAGACATAGTGATGTTTGACCGCTTTATGATGGAAGAGCAATTTGGCTGGCGTGTAGATAAACATTGCCCCAATGCCATTAAAATACTCGATACCGAAGATTTACAATGCCTACGTAATGCGCGCCACGAAGCGCACAAAGGCGAGCGAGAATTTACCACCAGCGATTTACATTCAGACATAGCAAAGCGCGAAATAGCCGCAATATTGCGCTGCGACCTAAGCTTAATTATTTCAAGCTTTGAAATGCAATTACTTAGTAGTGTATTTAACGTAGAAGCCAGTTTATTACATCATCTCCCTTTTATGGTCGATTTAACTGCTTTACCTGCGCAAACTAAATCGTTTGAACAACGTGAGCACTTTATGACGATAGGTAACTTTAGACACGCCCCCAACTGGGATGCCGTGCTGTACTTACAAAAAATATGGCCGCTTATTCGCAAGCAATTACCAAAAGCAGAACTGCATATTTATGGCTCTTACCCGCCACCAAAAGCAACAGCACTTAATAACCCTAAAACCGGTTTTTTAATAAAGGGCTGGGCCGATAACGCCTATGAGGTAATGCAAAGCGCACGCGTATGTTTAGCCCCTCTTCGTTTTGGCGCAGGTATAAAAGGCAAGCTGCTAGAAGCTATGATAATGCAAACCCCCAGTGTAACTACCAATATAGGCAGTGAGGGCATGCACAACGAACTACCATGGCCTGGTAAAGTGGCTAATAATACCGACGATTTTGCAAATGCAGCCGTTGAGCTTTACACCAATCAAGCCGATTTTGAACACGCGCAACAAGCTGGCAATACGCTACTTAATACCTTGTACGACAAAGTAAAATTAAGCGCGGCGTTAATTAATAAAATTGACTCTATAAGCAACGATTTAAAAGCGCATAGGGGAAAAAACTTCACCGGACAAATGTTAAAACACCATACTATGCGCAGTACGCAATATATGGCGCAATGGATTGCTGAAAAAAATAAAAAATTAGATTAAAAATGACTAGACTCCTACAGATTTGTGTTTAAAATCGCGCCCATTACAAATGGGCGTTTTAGCCTATACTTTTAGCTAATTTATTTACACACTGGTCCATACAAGATTTGAAAACTGCAACCTTTACTGAAAAACGCAAATTTATCGTTAAATTAGGTAAAATGCTTCATAAGTACGGCACCCCAGCGTACCGCCTAGAAGCACACTTAATGGAAGTGGCCACTTACTTAGGACTTAAATCGTCTTTTGTTATGTCGCCAACGTCGGTAACGTTTGTAATTTGGACTGATGGCCACGAAGACGAATACACCCACGTGGCACGCGTAGACCCAGGCGATCACGACTTAGGCTCACTTGCCGACACCGACGACTTAGTTAATCAAATGCTCGACGACAAGCTCACCTTACAAGAGGTTGATGCTCAGCTTGATGCCATTTACGACATGCCAAACCCGTACAATAAATTTGTTACCGGTATTGCTTTTGCAACATCGGGTGGTGCATTTGCCATGCTAATGGGTACCAGCTGGACAGACGTTATTTGGTCTGCGTTACTTACTTTAGTGGTGTATGTGTTTGTGCTGTGGTCGGGGCGCTCAAAACGGGTTGCTCACATGCTTGAGCCCCTTGTTGCTATAGTATCGGCAGTGCTGGCTTGTGCAATAAGTGTGTATATTTCGCCCGATATAAATATACGGTTAGTGGTGCTTTCAGCCATTATTGTATTTATACCTGGTTTAGCGCTAGCGCTTGGTTTAGCAGAACTTGCAGCTAGGCATTTGGTGTCGGGTACGGCGCGGGTTATGGACTCGTTTATGCTGTTATTTAAACTGTACTTTGGCGCCTTTATTGGCATAGGCATTGGCTTTGCCATATTTGGCCAAACCGATTTTGTACAGCCCGAGCCACTACCGCGCTGGACTGCGTGGCTGGCTATATTTTTACTTTGTAGCAGCTTAATAGTGATATTTAGAACCAAACTTAAACATGCTGGATGGTCTATCGCATCAGGTTTTATAGCCTATGGCACGAGTATTGGTTCGGCTATGTACCTTGACTACACGTTAGGCACGTTTGTTGGTGCGCTTTCGGTTGGAGTGTTTAGTAACTTATTTAACCGCGTTGCAAATGCCCCAGCTTCCATTGTTGCCATGCAAGGCTTAATTGTACTGGTACCCGGCAGTAAAACGTATATTGGCTTAAACTCGCTTATTGAAGGCCAGGACTTTGTTTATGCCGAGCATATAGGCCAGCAAACGTTTTTAATATTTATGTCGCTTGTAGCAGGGCTAATATTTGCAAACGTGGCTTTACCGCCTAAAAAAAGCTTATAAGCTTGTTACCATTTAAAAGCCCGCTTACTTTGTAACGGGCTTTGTTGTTTAACGTACTATTCGCTATGGGGAATAGTGAGTACAATTTTTCCTACGTGTTGTTTTTGTGCAAACACTTTTTGCGCTGTAACAATTTCGCTCAATGGGAATGTTTGCGCCACAATAGGCTTTATTTTTTCTTGTTCAATAAAGTTAACTAAGCTTTTAAATACCTCAGGCTCTATAACTGTACAGCCAAAAAAAGTTAAATCTTTTAAGTACAAAGTACGTATATCAAGCTCGACTAATGCCCCGCCAATAGCGCCCGACACCGCATAACGCCCTTTTGGTTTTAATACCTCCAGCAGTGCAGGCCATTGCTCGCCGGCAACAAGGTCAATGACTACATCAACACTGTTTTTACCTAAGGCTTGAATTAAATCATCTTCACGAAATATAACTTTATCGGCACCTAACTCTTTAAGCTGCTGCGCCTTACTTTTACTCGTAATGGCAATAACAAAAGCGCCACGTGCTTTAGCTAATTGCACCGCCGCTGAACCAACACCACCAGAAGCCCCCGTAATTAAAACGGTTTGCCCTTGCTGTGGGTTTGAGCGAAACAGCATGTTTTCGGCCGTAGAATATGAGCACGGAAAAGAGGCCAGCTCTTCATCACTATAGTTACTATTAATTTTATAAGCGTGAATAGAGTCAACGCGGGTAAATTGTGCGAAGCCACCATCGCACTCAGAGCCAAAATACCATGGTGATTTAAGCGTTTCGCCATTAGCTTTAATCAAACATGGCTCAACAATAACGCGCTCACCAATACGGCTTTGATCTACGTTTTTACCAACAGCGACTATTACGCCGCACACATCTGCCCCTTGAATACGAGGAAAAACAAACGCATCACCAGACCAACTTGCATCGTCTTTACTGCTTTGTTTTTTAGCGTACCACGCCGTGCGGGTATTAAGATCTGTGTTATTAACACCTGCCGCAATGACTTTTATAAGTACATCTGTTTGTGCAAGCGCTGGCAACGGTAAGTTAGTTGCATACTTTAATACATCAAAATCGCCATGCTCGGTAAGCTGCACAGCGTGCATTGTGCTAGGTAAATTTGCCATTGGTTGCTCCATTATATTAATTTAAGAATACTGTTTTTTGCTGGTGTAACCGCCTCATCGCCCATAACTGGCCATGCACTCGACACTCCTTCATGCAGCAAAAACAAGCTACTAGCCAACGATGAATTTAAACCTTGCTCACCTAGCAGTTTTTTTACGTCATTTTTATGTGTTTGCACCGCTAGGCTAATAGCTTCATCTTCAGGAAACGCCGACAACGCATTAATAGATAAACAGCCATTAGGCGCAAATTGCACCATCCACGCTTTTAGTTGATCAAACATGTGCAAAACCGCCTCAACTCCCGGAGCAGGTGCATCTTTAAGTAAAAAATTAATATAGCGATTATGGCGGTACTCAAGCGCAGCAATGATCATTGCCTGCTTTGACGGGTAATATTTATAAAGGGTGCGCAAACTAACGCCACTGAGTTTTTGCAGCTTAGCCACACTAGGCTCAGCAAAACCATGTTGACTAAAGGCCACCTCAAGCGCAGCAGCTATATCTTGTTTTAGCATAGTGTTTAACCCATGTAGAATGAATGCTCTACCCAATATGGTAGAGCATTCATTCTACATGTCAACCAATACAGATTTATATAAAATAATAACTATAACACCCATCTTAATAAAATAATAACTTTGACACCCATTATAAATAACAGGCTAGGAAAGCCCTAGAGTCCAAAATATATGAGGATATTTATAGATATGGCATCCCTTAAATCTTTCTTAGTCATAATAAAGCCATAACTATGACACCCATTCTAATTATTTATAAATTAAAAAAGCCATAACCATGACACCCACTTTAATTATTTGTAAATTAACAATGTAGTAAGAAATATTTGATTGGATTTATATATTGATTTGAGATGTTGAGTGGTAATGGAGATGTTTGAGTTTATATACTTAAGCTTTTTATCATAATCTTATGGCCATTAAGAAACCTCATGCACCGTAAAAGCTCAGCAAAGCTAAGTGGCATACTATTTAACTAATAGTTTTATTAGGCTAATAATTTTTTACTGTTTGAATAGCTAGGCCTTCGCTTAATAGCTTGATGTTTACAATAGCTATCTAATGAGCTTACACGCCCCACCGCTCCATGAAAAACATTGCCAAATTCGGTTGTAAGTTTTAACCAGTTCTCTGGCGCTATATTCAAACGTATCAATAATTCAGGTGTTGAATGCGTAATAAAGCCTATTTTATCAGCGCGAATGCATCGACCTGTTAATTCAACTAACTCTAAATACGTTTTTAATTCGAATGGTAAACCTTTTGGCATGTATTTTTTAGGCTTTCCTGCAAAGCGTAATAACTGTTTTGGCTGCTTAACTTTTAACGCCTGGTTGCTTTTAAGTGCAATTGATTTTATGCGTTGTTTTACGCTCGTAAAGTGCGAATCTTCAGGTGTTTCAGCCGCTTTGGCGCGTATTGGATTTAAATCTACATATGCCATGCACGCCAACAAAGCAGCTTCATCTAGTAACGCTTGAGATTTAAATCGCCCTTCCCAAAATCGCCCTGTGCAGCCATCTTCTTTGTTAGCTCGCCTTGCAATATTTTCGTTCAATGCTCGCATAAACCAGCTAATACTACTTAAGCGTTCTCGATACAGCTTTAGGCTCTCGTTTAAAAACCAACGTTCGGTAGCCGATAACTTCTCACCGCGTATAAATTTATGCGTGATAGCGGTGCCTTTAAAAAGCTTGTGCCAACGAATTGCTATCGCTTTGTCGTTTAACCTATTAGCTTTTTTATCATCTACATACAACACAATATGTGTATGATTACTCATAACTGCGTATGCACAAACATCTATACAAAATACCTTTGCAAGGCTGATAAGCTTATCCTCTACCCACCCTCTTCTATGCGCGTAATTTTGTCCTGTAAAAGGGTCTTCACCACACAAATATGCCCGGCGAACACAGCGTGAAATACAGTGATAATATTTTGTATCTGCCAAACTTATTTGGCGCTTACGAGCAATAGCCATAACACAACCCTGTTCATTATTTAAGCTAAAGCGTAGTCCGAGCTTGTGTTTTATACAACTATTTAGATGGGTGTCATAGTTATGTTTTAAATGGGTGTCAACATTATTTTAATAATGCTTTTCATACTTATTTACTAGAAAGTGGAGTTTTTAAAGGGATGTGGTGGTGTATTCCCAATAAAGTATTAACTTGTTATTTACAAGCAATGCTATAGTTAGTTATATCGTTTTGGGTGTTGATTCAGTAAAAAAATAAATGACGAACAATATAATAATAAAAATCAATATGGTGTGGTTTCGCTTTTTTGTGCTCCTGTTATTTTTACTAGCAAGTAGTGCTACATTTGCTAATAGCTCTTCACTAACTTCATCTGATATAAAATCAATCCAAAGCCTGCTTAGTGATATTAAAGCCAACAAGCTAGATTACCTTTTACACCAAAAACAACTAACCCACGCTTATAATGTCACTCAACATACAAAGCATAAACAGTTGCACCTTGAAGCGGCTGCCTTATATTCAGAGCTACTTTTTCGACAAGAACAATACACCGCGCTAAGTACCCATTTGCTAATGTATTTAAAGAGTACTGAGCTTGTAACATATAAAAACAGTCACCTACTATTTTTAGAGGCACAGCTTAAGCTTTTCGCAATTAACAAAGAGTTAACTAATGCGCAATCGCTTGCTAATCAATTGCAAACGCAGGTAAAACAGCTTTCTCCAAACGAACAAATCATTGTTTTTCGGGCTATAGCCTATTACTACACCGAAACCGACGAACTTAAAAAAACGCTAAGTGCGGCGTTAACAGGTTTAGAGCTTGCTATAAAAGAAGAAGACATAGCCTCGCAGGGCTACTTTTTTAGAAAAATTGCCGACGCTTACAACTACCTCTACAAAGATGATAAAGAAAAAGCCATTTATTATGCCCAAAAAGCGGTAGATGCCTACGAGCAAACAAGCGACGGCCTATTTACTGCTAAAGCTTACTGGAGTTTAGGAAACGTATTACTTGAGGTCGGTCAGCCTAAAAACGCGCTTGTATACTTAAATAAAGCGCTGGCTTATTTTAGCAAAGTTAATATGAAAAAAGGTTTAGCCTTCGCTCAATATTCTATTGCAAATATTCAATACCTGCAGGGTAATTACGATACAGCTTTAATGCTTACAAACAAAAATATTGCACTTGCAAGCTCTGCCGGCATTAATGACATGCATTTAGCATCAATGATTTTATTATCAGACATCTACACAAAACAAAATTTATTAAATAAAGCCAACCAAGTAAACGACGAAGTATTTTTAAACCTAGATAAATTTAGCCGCAGCATTTATAAGGCTGATTTTTTAAGCAAACGCTATAAATTAAAGCGCCAGCTTAACTTCACCGAAGATGCATTTAAAGCAATTGAAGATGAGCTTGCTTATACAATAAAACACTACGAAGCCACCAGCGAAACCAATATAAAAACCTTGCAAGTTAAATTTGAAGTAAAAGAAAAAGAAGACAAAATTTTACAGCTAGAATACGAAAAAGACATAAACAAACTGCAGGCAACAGAAGAACACCAGCAAAAAATAATTTGGCGCTTAAGTGCCTCAATTGCCTTTATTTTAGTCATCGTGTCGCTATTTTTATTTTACCGCCAAATGCGCCAACGTAAAAAATACCATGCTATAGCATTAACCGACTACCTAACTAACAGCTTAAATCGGCGTGGCATTTTGCAAAAAGCAAATGAGTGTTTATCCCAGCAGAGCCTAGCAATAGCTATTGTCGATTTAGATTACTTTAAAGCTATTAACGACAAATTTGGCCACGATATAGGAGATTTAGTACTTATAAAATTTGCTCAAGCAGCAAAAGACACACTAAGTACTAACGATAAGTTTGGGCGCTATGGCGGCGAAGAGTGGCTATTTGTTTTAAAAACGCAAAATCGCGATAAAATAAACAACTTTTTTGAAAATCTTGAGAATAAGTTAGCGCAGTACTGCAGTCATATTGAGGCATTGCCAAGTAAAACACACGTTACCTTTAGTGCTGGCGTGGCAATAAGTCATGCTAAAAGCGACTCACTCAGCGAGCTAATTAAACGTGCAGACCAACAACTCTATAAAGCAAAAGAAAATGGCAGAAACCAAATAGCAATCGCGTAAATATACGTTATTAGTCACCTTCAATAATCATTTTTTTTATTTTTATCGCTTTTTCAAAGTGATCTAACTTGTGGGTGTGTATCCACCACGTAGCGGCTTGCATAAGCAGCTCTGGATTGTCGTTTTTATTTGCAAAAAAAGCGTAAAAAGAAAGCCCTACGTTTTCGCCTTTGGCTGCTATTTTTTTATCGCACACAGCTATAATTTTTGCTTTTAGTTCTTCCTGCATACATACCTTATTTAATTGTATTTTAATTATCTAAATATACCGTTTAAAAAACTAACAATTAGCTGTAAAAGACTTCTATCAACAATACTATGATTCTCAAACTCTTTATTAGCCGTACTTACTTTTGTAGCTTTGCATTCATTATCTAGCGGCTCATTTTTATGTATATTGGTTTCATAAGCTATATCAGCTTGCTCCATACATTGTGCAGAGCCCGCATAAGGCTTTGCCGCACAGCCAGTTAAAAATATACACAATGAAAATACAATTAAAAACGCTTTCATATTCAACCCTATTTTACGCCCCCTTGTGCTTTAAATTATAGCTGTAAGTTTACTTACTTAATCGGCTATTAAAACAAGTAGATCAATAAAAAACACACCAACTTCATCAAAAAAAGTGTCGCCTTTAGCATTCTTTTTTATTTGAGCGCTTACACATTCATTGTAAACCTCTGAGCTTGTTTTAACGCCATTTAGCTCAGTCATTTCTGCCTCTTGTATGCATACACGTCGTCCAGAATGCTCTGCTGTACTACATGCACTTAATAACGCGCACAGTAATAATGCTGTAGTGGGGCTTTTTAAGTTCATCCTTAAACTATCCTAATATCTAAAGTTTTATAAAAATATAGGTAAGGCAAGTATGTACAGCTTGTACCCAAATAATGCGCTACTTTACCACCTCAATAAAATACCCAACCAGTAAAAATATGTAAGCTTATGTAGCGTCAAAAGCAACCACCTCTTTTAATCTGAAAAAATTGCAGCTGTTTATGTGTAAAAGTTACAGAGCAACTCCATCCAAATCAGCCAAAAGTACATTAAAGTCAACTATATCAACATATTAAAATCTGGCACTGCGCTTGCTTTTAAAAGTTTATAAAGCAATTACAGCAAGGAAAGAGTTATGAATATTTTTGAAGCGCTACGTCACGACCACGATAAACAACGCGAGTTAGTAGATGCCCTTATTCAAACGCACGGCGATACGCAGCAGCGCCACAAGCTAATGGACGAGCTAAAAACCGAATTAGAAGATCACGCAAAATTTGAAGAGCGTTATTTTTATAACCCACTTATGTTTGACGATCTAACGCACGAAAAAGCACGCCACAGCGTTGCTGAACACCATGAAATTGACGAATTAATAGAACAACTTGAAGACACAGAAATGAGCTCATCGGCATGGTTAGTTGCTGCTAAAAAATTGCACCATTTAGTGCATCATCATTTAAATGAAGAAGAACATGAAGTATTTCAATTAGCGGGTAAAGCCCTAACCGAAGGACAAAAAGAAAGCCTAGCTAAACAGTACAACGATGCCATGCATTAGTTATTAATTAAACCGACTTCCATACACTCCCTTGTGTACTTATTGGTTATAAGCCGTATGGCTTATAACCATTTTTTTTGCTGCGCTACTTAATGGTAAATTTAACGTCTTGCTCGCGTAACACATACAGTGCAAAACACGCTGCCCACATTGGCCACGCTGTAAAAAACAATAAGTTATTAAAGCCATCAATATACTGATTATAAGATGAAAGCGTAGAAAGGCCGTGCATTACAAATATAACGCCATAAGTAAGGCGCTTTTTAATACCCGCTATGAAAGCCAACACTAAAATAAGCTGTAACGCCCCCAGTACATAAGCAACCACATCTGTAGAGCCGCCAATACCATAAAAATGCTCAAAAATTCGTGCGCTATGCCCAGGGTTAACAAACTTATCAAACGTCCACATAATCATTACAATAAACACGCCTAGGCGTAGCGAAAAAAGCGACCACTGCAAACGATTTTGAAAGTCAGTACCTGTTGTACCAGTCATAAAATTTCCTTAAAACTAAATAATTTAATGTTGAAACTAGCAAGACCGCTCAACACATATTTTATTTCATCTTAATGTATAATTTTTTAATAAATTCGGTGCCCTGCTTTTGGTTTGTTTGCGTATAAAACCGCTATTTATAAATTACGACCTATTATGGCAATAATTAACTACAGTATTTGTAAAACAAAAACATAGTGCCTAAAACTGAATAACGCTTTTGAGCAATGTGCTAAACTTTTAACGTTTCATTCTAAAAAACAAAAAGAATTAATATTTACTGAAAGTTATTCACAAAGCTGCAGGTCTTTATTGCCACATTCACACTAACCAAAATGAGAACCCTTTTGAAACATTCATATTTGGCACTTTTTATAGCCGCTTCACTCACACCTAATTTTTATGCTCATGCGGCACAATCTGCAGCTAATACCGACTCAATTGAACGTATTGAAGTAGCAGGCCAAACGATTAAATCTCAAGGGCTTTCTGTAAAAGATGCCACTATTAACGGCCCCTTCGGCGACAACCTTGCACTGCAAGACATAGCACGCTCAGTAACGCCTATTTCAAGCGAGTTGATAGAGCAACTAAATATTACTACCCTACAAGACGTACTAGCCGTAAGCCCAAACACATACTCTGCAAGTGGCTTTGGTGCACCCAGTTTACCTACTATTCGTGGCCAGCTAGGTGAGCTTTTTCAAGATGGTACACGTCGCCAAGCAGGTAATAATGGCTTTGGCGTGCCGTTATCGTTCAATTCTGTAGAACAAATAGATGTAGTAAAAGGCGCACCGCCGGTTTTATTTGGCTCAAGCCAACGTAACGGTGGTTTTGTAAATTTACACTCAAAGACTGCCTCTACAGATGAAAGTAAAGGTAAAGTTAAGCTCTCAGCCGGGCGATGGGATCAGTACAGTGCCCAGGTAGATTACACTGCCCCCATTATAAAAGATAAAGTGGGGCTTAGAGTAAGTTACGAGCACCTCGATGAAGGCAGCTACTACGATTACTCAGGCACTAAAAGCGACAGTTTATTTGCAGCACTACGCATATTGCCCGATGATAAAAGCAGTTGGGATATTAACTTTGAGCTATACCAAGTTGAATTTACCGACAACGCCGGTATTAACCGCCCTACTCAAGCCTTAATTGATGATGGCCTTTATATTACGGGCCAAGGCGTGCAAGCCAATGGCAGTACCGTACCTGCAGCGGGTTCAATTGTTTCGCCTACTGGGCAAGTAAAAATAGATCGTAGCACCGTACTTACCGACCCTGATAACCAAAACGAAGCTACAACTTATTTAATTCACAGTATTTATAAGCGCGAGCTAAGTGCTAATGCCTCACTTAAAAACATTACGTATTTTCAGCATTTACAGCGTGAAGAAATAGCCCAAAACAGCTTCGTAGAAATTATAGACGGCGCCGATACAGCGCAAAACCGCACTGAGCTTACCTACCGTTGGAATAGTGACCAACAAACAATTTTTGCTTTTGACGTACGCTACAACAAAGTACTTGGCTACAGCCAATTTACTACCGAGGCCGATTTACCAATTGATTTAACAGGCCCACTTTCAAACCGCCGCATTCCCTTAACCGATGCACAAAAAGCACGTTTAGTAGAGCTAAGCCCAGGTGTATTTGTATCGCCTGGTGGTCAATACGATTTAGATAACGATGGCAGCGGCGACTTTAACCTATCAGACACCACCGATTCACGTTCATGGCAAACCGGGCTTGCTATTCAGCAAGACTCTGATTGGGGCGATAAACTTCATACCAGTGCGGGTTACCGCGTTGATTTTTACGATGTAGAAGCAAACGACCCTATTGCACCACAAGGTCAAGTTGCCGCAAGCGACAGCATTAACGAAATACTGCATTCTGGCCAAGTTAGCTTTAATTACAAATTAAATAGTGATTACACCACCTATGGTGCAGCAAGTTATAACGAAGCAACATCAAACAGTATGGCTGGCGGTACATCACTTGGCGGCGATAACACAATTAGCGCACAAAATTTTGCAACCGAAAACACCTTAGTTGAGTTTGGCTTAAAGTACGCCCCAACCGACAGAGACTGGTACGCTGATGGCGCGGTATTTAGCCAGCGCCGTAGTTTACGTAATCGCGACGGCAGCAATACAGGTATTCGTACTACAGGTTTTGAAAGCCAAGTATTTTACGATGCCTACCCATATTGGCTAAGTGCGGGTTACAGCTACATAGACGCTCGTTACGACAATTCTGCAAGCAGTCAAGATTCTGCTCAAGTAATCGATGCGTTTGACAATTCACGCCCAGATATTATTGCAGGTACCGGCGTTGGCGCACCAAGTTTTACCGCGTTTGCACCTTCAAACCGCCAAGTTCAGGGCATTCCTGAGCAGTCGTTCAGTTTTAACGGAAATTATTCAATTAATTCGAAATGGCAAATGGGTTTTTCAGGTCTATATACAAAGAGTTACCCATTAGACTTTTTAGCAACAGTTAAAATTCGTGATCAATACACGCTAAACGTTAATACTAGCTATGCTTTTACGCCTAGGACTAAGTTGCGATTAGATGTAAACAATGTCACTAATCAAAAAAACTGGCGCCCAGTATTTGAAGGGGGTTACTTTGGCGCAACATTGGCATTTCCAGAACTGCCAATAAACGCAAAATTAACACTAACCCATAATTTTTAAGAGCGGTTGAGAGAACATGATTAAAAAACTATTTTTGGTATTGATTGCAGCAGCGGCTATAGGCTTGTTCTTTCACTTTAATTTACACCAGTTACTTACGCTTGAAGGCTTAAAAGGCTCGATGGATCAATTTAGCCAATATAAAGAGCAATCGCCATTATTGGTTTTTGGTGGCTTCTTTTTATTATACGTAGTGGTAACGGCTCTCTCATTACCGGGGGCGGCTATATTAACACTGGCTGCAGGTGCGTTATTTGGCTTAGTTGAAGGCTTACTAGTAGCCTCTTTTGCCTCTACGGTAGGTGCTACGCTTGCCTTTTTAGTATCGCGTTACTTATTGCGCGATACAATTAAACAACGTTTTCCTGAGCGCTTAGACGCTATTGACGCAGGCGTTGAAAAAGAAGGTGGCTTTTACTTATTTACGCTTAGATTAGTACCCGTATTTCCGTTCTTTTTAATTAACTTATTGATGGGTGTTACCGCCATTAAAGCATGGACCTTTTACTGGGTAAGCCAAATAGGCATGCTGGCGGGTACATTTGTATTTGTAAACGCAGGTACGCAACTTGCGCAAATTGAGAGCTTATCAGGCATTTTATCGCTCGATCTTATTTTATCGTTCGCTTTATTAGGTGTGTTCCCTTTTATTGCTAAAGGAATCTTAAACGTGTTTAAAAAACGTCGCGTATACAAAAATTACACTAAACCTAAAAAGTTTGACCGTAACATGATTGTTATTGGCGCAGGTGCTGGCGGCTTAGTGACAAGCTACATCGCAGCAGCAGTTAAAGCCAAAGTAACCCTAATTGAAGCCGGCGAAATGGGTGGCGACTGTTTAAACTACGGGTGTGTGCCAAGTAAAGCCGTTATTAAAAGTGCTAAAATTGCCGAGCAAATTCGCCACGGGGAACACTACGGCTTAGAAAACGCGGCACCGCAGTTTTCGTTTAAAAAAGTAATGGCACGTGTACACCAAGTAATTGCCGACGTAGCACCACACGACAGCGTTGAGCGCTACACAAACCTAGGCGTAGATGTTGTAAAAGGCTACGGTAAATTATTAGACCCGTGGACTGTAGAAATTAAGCTTAACGACGGTGGCACGCAAACGTTAACGGCTCGCACGATTGTTATTGCCACAGGCGCACGCCCATTTGTACCGCCACTTCCTGGTATTGAAGAAACAGGCTATGTAACAAGCGATACATTATGGACTAAATTTGCTGAGCTTGAAGAAGCCCCTAAAAAGCTTGTTGTACTTGGCGGTGGCCCAATTGGTAGCGAACTTGCACAAAGCTTTGCACGCTTAGGCTCAAATGTTACGCAAATTGAAATGGCTGAACGCATTATGATCAAAGAAGACTTAGAAGTGTCTAAATTTGCTCACGAAGCGCTTATTGAGAGCGGCGTAAACATTTTAACCTCGCATCAGGCACTGCGCTGTGAAGCGCGCGACGGTAAAAAGTTCATTGTGGTAAAGCATAATGATACCGAAATCGATATTGAATACGATGAGCTACTATGTGCTGTGGGCCGAAGCGCTCGCCTTAAAGGTTACGGCCTTGAAGAACTTGGCATAGAAACTAACCGCACTGTAGTCACTAACGAATACCTTGAAACGCTTTACCCTAACATTTTTGCCGCTGGCGATATTGTAGGTCCGTATCAGTTTACGCACGTAGCCGCTCATCAGGGTTGGTACGCAGCAGTAAATGGCTTATTTGGTAATCTTAAAAAGTTTAAAGTAGATTACCGTGTTATTCCGTGGACTACGTTTATTGACCCAGAAGTAGCACGTGTAGGCTTAAACGAGCAAGACGCTATTGATAAAGGCATAGATTATGAAATCACTCGCTTTGAATTTGAAGAGCTAGACCGCGCCATTACCGACAGCGCCACAAAAGGCTTTATTAAAGTAATTACACCAAAAGGCAAAGACAAAATACTCGGTGTTACTGTGGTGTCTGAGCACGCTGGCGATTTAATTGCTGAGTTTGTACTGGCAATGAAACACGGGTTAGGCCTTAACAAAATACTAGGCACTATTCACAGCTACCCTACTTGGGCTGAAGGTAACAAGTACGCAGCAGGCGAGTGGAAACGCGCTCACGCACCTGAAAAAGTACTTAACATGCTTGAAAAATACCACGCATGGCGCAGAGGCTAATATGTTTAAAACACCTTTAAAAGCGCTACTGTTAGGGTCTGCTTTACTTGCAACATCGTTTGCAACGTCATTTTCGGCCCAAGCTCAAAAAATGCACGAGAGCTGGAACGCATTATTAAACAACCATGTTGTAGCTATTAATAATGGCCACAGCACAGAGGTTGATTATGCAGCAATTAAAGCTAAGCACAGTGAACTTAAAACCTATTTAGATTCGCTATCGGCTGTTACGCAAAATGAGTTTGATACATGGGAAAAACCAAAGCAGCTAGCGTTTTTAATCAACGCATATAACGCCTTTACTGTTGAGCTAATATTAACAAAATACCCAAACCTTAAATCAATTAAAGATTTAGGCAGCTTTTTTAGCTCACCCTGGAGCAAAGAGTTTGTGCCATTACTTGGTAAAACGCGCAGCCTTGATGATATAGAGCATGGTTTAATACGTGGCAGTGGTAAATACAACGACCCACGTATTCATTTTGCTGTAAATTGCGCAAGTATTGGCTGCCCAGCCCTACGTGAAGAAGCCTACACAGCCACTGATTTAGAAAGCCAATTGCAAGCGCAAACGGTGCGTTTTTTATCAGATACAACCCGCAATATAGCGCAAGGTAACACGCTAAGTGTATCTTCAATATTTAAGTGGTACGGCGATGATTTTGAACAAGGTTTTAAAGGCGCCAACACATTGCAGCAGTTTTTTTTGCAATACCCTAAAGCACTAAAACTGGTACCCGCTCAGCAAAAAGCGCTTAAAAATAACGACATGAAAGTTAAGTTTTTAGACTACAACTGGGATTTAAATGCTCGCCAATAAATGTTGGCAAACATTATCGCGATACAGCTTTTGCTCTGTCGCGTTTTGCATTTGCCTTGTTATTAGCTTTAAAAGCCTAGCAAGTACACAACTACAAAGCCGTTGGCAACAAATAGAAAGCTTAGGTAAAAACCAAAGCGTATATTTTTATGCGTGGGGCGGCGATGCGCAAATAAATGCGTATATTCAATGGGCTGCGCAGCAAGTAAAAGCAAAATATAACATTAACTTAGTCCATGTAAAACTCAGTGATACCAGCGAAGCCGTTAGCCGGGTACTTGCCGAAAAATCAGCAAACAATAACGATAAAGGCAGCGTAGATTTAATTTGGATAAACGGTGCTAACTTTGCCACCATGAGCGAGCACTCATTATTACTAAAACAATGGGCTAATAAGCTGCCTAATTTTAGCTACACCGACCCTAGCAATAACCCCGCTGTTAATTTTGATTTTGGAATACCCACCAACGGGATGGAAGCTCCTTGGGGCCAAGCATCGCTCACCTTTTACTACGACAGTTTAGCAATTGACGGCACTGCAAATAACACACTACCAACAACCCTAAACCAATTACTTAGCTGGAGCGCACAAAACCCAGGGCGCTTTAGCTACCCAAAGCCGCCTGACTTTTTAGGCATGAGCTTTTTAAAATACGCGCTTGTTATGCTACATCAACAAAGTGATGAAACACTTAAAGCACAGTTAAATCAGCCAGCTACTGCACAAAACACAGCCCAAGTATTAAACCCATTATGGGACTTTTTAAATAAACTGCACCCAACACTTTGGCGCGGCGGGATACACTTTATGCAAAGTGGCGCACAAATGCGCCGTTTAGTCGGCGACACAGAGCTAAGCATAGCGTTTACGTTTTCAGCACCCGAAGTACCCGCCGCCGTTAAACGCTATGATTTACCAAAAAGCATTCGCAGTTATGCCATGCAAGATGGCAGTTTAAGTAACACCCACTTTGTAGCCATACCTTATAATGCAAGCCACCAGCAAAGTGCGCAGTTAGTGGCTAATTTTTTATTAAGTCCAGAGGCGCAAGCTCAAAAACAAAAAGCGTCTATATGGGGCGATAAAAGCGTACTTATTCAATCAACGTTAGCACCACAGCAACAAGCCTTATTTAAAACAACGCAACCGCATCCAAGTGCCCTGCCTTTAAATAGTATTAAACGCACGCTAAGTGAGCCTCACCCAAGCTGGGTAAATGCTATTTTGCAAGGGTGGCAAGCGCGTTTTGGAGTAAGCCAATGAGTGTTGTTTCAAATAAGTTAGCAGCAAGCTCAACGCTTAAACCACATAAAAGCGCCGATATGTTTAGTAAATTAGTTACATTAAGTCCACGCTTTTTACTGGCATTGCTTATTTTACCTGTAATAGGCGGCTTAATTAGCGTGCTATTGCCCGCTTTTGGTTATGCGCCGGTACTTGAGCATACAACACTTGGCCTACATGGCTTTACTATGCTCATGCAAACACCCGGCCTAACACGCATGGTTATTCTTAGTGTTGGCAGCGGATTAATAAGTACCTTACTAGCCTTTACCATTACATTAATGATTTTAGCGGCATTTTTTAATAGCCCGTGGCTTAACCGTATTCAGCGTTTATTGAGCCCGATACTGGTAATTCCTCACGCGGCAGCGGCTATAGCGGTTGGTTTTTTAATTGCGCCTTCGGGAATGTTCTCGCGCTTAGTATCGCCTTGGTTTAGTGGGTGGGAACTTGCGCCTAACGGCATGTTTCCGCATGACGTGTTTGGTATTAGTATAATTCTAGGCTTAACCCTTAAAGAGTTGCCTTTTTTACTGTTAATGGCGCTAGGTGTGCTTGCCCAACCTGAGCTCGGCAAAAAGCTGCGCCAGCAACATAAAGTAGCGCTTAACTTGGGCTACTGCCCTATGACGGCTTTTTTTAAAGTAATATTACCAAGCCTTTACCCATTATTACGCCTACCTATTCTCGCAGTATTGGCTTATGCCAGTGCAAGTGTAGAAATGCCACTTATTTTGGGGCCAAATACACCACCTACATTGGCTGTCGCTATTATGCACTGGTTTAACGATGTAGATTTAAATCTGCGTATTAAAGCCTCTGCGGGGGCGTTATTGCAGCTTGTACTTACTGGCGGTTTGCTAGCACTTTGGCTTGGCGGCGAAAAAGCGATAAAAGCATTATTTAGTGATTTACTCACCAATGGTGAGCGAGAATATGGCGGCGTTTATTGGCAAAAAATAACAACCATATTAACAGTATTTGTAATTGGCTTTATTTTGCTCTCGTTAATTGGCTTAATTATGTGGTCGGTTGCGGGATTTTGGCGTTTTCCGGCGGCACTGCCCGAACAGCTCACGCTACTTCACTTTAAAAGTGCGCTAATGCAAATGCAAAGCCCGCTTTTTAATACCCTTGCTATAGGGCTAGTTACTACGTTATTTGCCATTATTATTACGCTTTTGTGCTTAGAATCAGAGCAATTAAGTGCCAAACCCATGTCGCGCTTTACCAGCTTAATTATTTATTTACCGCTGCTTGTACCAAGTATTGCGTTTTTATTTGGCCTAGTGTGGCTACAACAACTAGTAAATAACCAGGCCGCGTTTTTTAATGTGGTATTTACCCATTTATTGTTTGTACTACCGTATGTGTTTTTATCACTTTCGAGCAGTTATAGGCGCTTAGACCCTCGCTTTGCTCATGTAGCAGCAAGCCTTGGCGCAACGCCCTGCAAAGTGTTTTTACAGGTAAAACTACCCCAGTTGTTTGCTCCTATTTTAATTGCGGCGGCACTTGGTTTAGCCATTAGCTTTGGCCAATACCTCCCCACGCTTTTAGCCGGTGGCGGGCGCATAGCAACCATCACAACCGAAGCGGTTACCCTTGCTAATGGCGCAAGTAGGCGCACCAGTGCGGTGTATGCCATTATGCAAATGGCATTGCCACTCATTGGCTTTATACTGGCGTGGGTGTTACCTAAGTACTTTTTTAAAAGCGCCCATCGCTAACCCATAAATTAAAAGGTTTTTAATGCAGTCATCTTTAGAGATTAAAAATTGTGAGCTTTATCGTCAAAACCAGCAATTACTTAGCTTAAACGAGCAGGTAAAAGGCGGCGAAATACTCACTGTTATGGGGCCATCAGGCAGTGGTAAATCAAGTTTATTAAATTGGCTTACCTGCACATTACCCAGTAGTTTTAGCGCAAATGGCGAAGTGTGGCTTAACGGCGAAAATATTAATAACTTACCCGCACATTTACGCCACATAGGCGTGCTTTATCAAGATGCGTTATTATTTTCGCATTTATCGGTAAGCGGTAACATTGCCTTTGCTATGCCTAAAGGCAATAAAAAACAGCGCCTTGAAAAAATAGAGCACGCCCTTGAACAAATTGGATTAAAAGGCATGGCTAATCGCCACCCCGACAACCTCTCTGGTGGGCAACAAGCCCGCGTTGCTTTATTGCGTATGCTATTGAGCGAGCCAAAAGCCATTTTACTTGATGAGCCCTTTAGCAAGCTCGACACCCAATTAAGAGTAGATACGCGCGAGCTAGTATTTAGCCAAATACGCGAGCATAAATTGCCCGCTATTATGGTAACCCACGATCATAGCGATGCAGAGGCCGCAAATGGCAAACTGATCACCTTAAATTTAGCCAAATAAACGCACAAAAAGTACAAGGCACCAAGCATGTTAGACAAATACATCACCCCAGTAATAAAGCCACTGTTAACCCCTGTTGTAGCGTTAATGCACAAACGCGGTATAACGCCCGACCAACTTACTGTGGCTGGCTTTTTAATAGGCCTATTAGCTGTGCCATTAATTGCGTATGAAATGTGGTACGCAGCGTTAACGGCTATTGCTTTAAATCGTATTTTAGATGGGCTAGATGGTGCATTAGCACGCCATGCAAATTTAAGTTCAAGCGCTGGCGGCTTTTTAGATATTACCCTCGACTTTTTATTTTATGCGGCAATTCCGCTTGGCTTTATTTTGGCAAACCCCGAGCAAAACGCCATTGCAGGTAGCATATTACTGGCCACCTTTATAGGCACTGGCTCAAGCTTTTTAGCCTTTGCCATAGCCGCCGAAAAATTTAAGCTCGAAAAACCCCAGTTTAAATACAAAAGCTTTTACTATTTAAATGGTTTAACCGAAGGCACAGAAACCATCGCGCTGTTTATTGCCTTTTGTATTTGGCCGCAGCACTTTGCCCTAATGGCGAGTATTTTTGCCACTGCGTGCGCTATTACTATTTTTACACGTATACATGGTGGGTATAACACGCTTAAACGCCAAGAAGCTGATGAGGTTAAACAAACCAATGAGTAATGAAATTTGGTGGCGATTAGGGTTCTTTTTTAGCATTTTGGTTATTATGATGCTGCTAGAATTGCGTATGCCTGCCCGTAAATCGCCGATAAAAAGTACCACCCGGTGGTTGGCCAATTTTGGACTGGTGTTTGCTTCATCATTAATTGCTCGCTTAAGTGTGCCAATAGGCTTAACTGCCGTAGCGCTTTATAACCAAGAGCACGGTATCGGTTTATTTAATCAAATAGCTACACCAAGTAGTGTTGCTATTATTTTAAGCATATTACTGCTTGATATACTTATTTATTGGCAGCACCGGCTTTTTCATCAAGTGCCTATTTTGTGGCGCTTGCACCGTGTGCACCACGCCGATGCCCATGTAGATACCAGCACAGGTTTGCGTTTTCACCCTATCGAAATTGTGCTCAGTATAGTTATAAAATTGATTGCCGTTACCGCTTTAGGAGTACCTGCTATTGCTGTATTAATATTTGAAATAGCACTTAATGGATTAGCGCTGTTTAACCACGCCAATATACGTTTACCCAATGCAATAGAAAAACCACTTCGGCTCATATTAATGACCCAAATACTGCACCGTATTCATCATAGCCAGCGCGTGAGCGAAACCAATTCAAATTATGGATTTAGCGTTATTTGGTGGGATAAACTGTTTGGTAGTTACAAAAATGAAGCGCAAAAAGCCGATAACGACATAGATATAGGCTTAAAAGAATACCCTAACCCGCAGCAAAACGCCTCGCTGTGGGGCTTGCTAATTATGCCGTTTAAACGTAAATAAGCTGCCGTTTCAAGTGGCTAAAATACTATTAAAATAAACAATAAATTAAGAGGTAAATGCGTATTTAAATTTACACATTTACCTTATTAAATCCCGCCAAAGCCTTACTCCCTATAATTTAACCTTTACAAGCTAAGCGCTTTAAAGGGTTTACTAACCTATTGAATGCTATACCACTTTCACTTTATTTTTAACTTTCGTTTTTTGTAAAAAAGCAAAATTACACGCCATATAGTTAGCCTAATGCAGGTAAATCATCGCAATTAGCGCTAAACGTAATTGCTACAGGTATCTTAAATATTTACCAATTAAGTAAAATATTAATAGATGTATTAAAAATGCAACATTACAAATAATGTAAGCTGTTAAATTTATTAGCGATTTAGTTAATAATCCCAATTGGTAAACTGGTCTTACCGTAAACTAAATGTAAATAAAACACACAAATATGTTGACCATTTACGTAGTGCGCAATATTATTTGTAAGCGCTTACAAAAACACATGGTAAATGTAAGCGCTTACAAAAATAAATATGGTTCTTTTTAATAAGTTTAAACACACATTCTGACAACAATCTGTGAAACCGGGGTTCAGCTATGAACATTGAAAAAACACACATTGCTCGCTTACTGGCTGCTATTTCGTTAGCGTCTTTAGCTGGCTGTGGTGGCGACTCAGCCACAACATCTAATTTTGAAAATATCGACGCTTCTGAGCCAGTTTCAGATTGGCAACTAGTATGGAGCGACGAGTTTGAAGACTCAGCCATTGATACTAATAAGTGGAACTTTGAATTAAACTGCGATGGCGGTGGTAACAACGAAAAACAATGTTACACCGATAACGAAGAAAACGCCTTTATACAAGACGGTGTGTTGAACATTGTTGCCCTACCCGCGACAGAAGGCGCTGAAAAGCCCTACACTTCTGCGCGTTTAAATACCCGTTACAATGCTGATTTTACTTATGGCCGCTTTGAAGTGCGCGCAAAGCTCCCTTCGGGGCAAGGCAGCTGGCCTGCGTTTTGGATGCTACCAACCGATGAAGAATACGGTACATGGCCACGCTCAGGCGAAATTGATGTTTTAGAATCAGTAAACCTAAAAACCGCTGACGAAGATGGCGGTGTTGAATCAAGCATTCATGGCACATTGCATTACGGCCGCGCTTGGCCAGATAACAGCTACACAGGCCAAGAGTACAAATTTCCTGAAGATAGCAACCCAGCAGATGACTTTCATACTTACGCAGTAGAGTGGCAAGAAGGTGAAATACGCTGGTACGTTGATGGCTACCTATATGCCACACAGCGCCAATCAGAAGTATTATATAATTCCAAAGGCGAAGCCGCAGGTTTGAAACATCGCGGTTGGTTTGCAGAGTATTTTGAACAAGGTTCTGGCGAGCTAGAAACTCATTGGGATAGCGCTCCTTACGATAAAGACTTTCACTTACTGTTAAATTTAGCAGTAGGCGGCGACTGGCCTGAAAACGTAAATGAGTTAGGCGTAGATGCCAGCGCATTTGAAAACGGCCAAACATTTGCAATTGACTACGTACGTGTTTATCAATGTGCATCAAACCCAGATACCGGCAAAGGGTGTGAAACTATTCGCCCAGGTTACGATAGCCTAGACGATGCCCTGCTAGAGGGCGAAGCGCCTATTCCTAGCCCGCCATCTACAGGTATTGCTACACCGTTAACTATTTTTGGCGACAGCTTTAACCCTAACTGGCCAGCATGGGATTGTTGTGGTGGCTCTACACCTGCAATTGTAAGTGATGAAGAGCAAGGCGACGTTGTTGAATTTACAATAGGCAGCGAGCCTACAGTGGTTGGTTTTATTAGCCGCGATGCGTTTATTACTGATGAAAACGGCGCTGCCACGCCTTTTGATGCATCACCTATGCTAGAAGAAGGCTACGTACGCTTTAAAATGAAAGTAACCAGCGCACCAAGCGTGCCAGACACACCTTGGTTTGTAAAACTTGAAAGCACAGAAGCCTCAACCGATGCTGATATGCCGCTTACAAGTAGCGTTGAAGGCCAAGCACCTGTAGTAGGTCAGTGGCAAACCTATACGTTTTTACTTTCTGACCTTGCTGACTTAGATTTAGATATCAGCGCAATTGACGTACTTATGGTATTTCCTGAGTGGGGCACGGGCGAAGGCGCAACCTTTTTAATTGACGACGTTGAAATTACACAAGACAACCTAGGCGCATCACCAGAGCTGACTATTTTTGAAGATGAGCAAAACCTAGCATGGCCAATGTGGGATTGCTGTGGTGGCTCAACGCCTATCGAAGTGGTAGATGATGAAGCGCACGGTGTAACCGCTGAATTTAGTATTGGTGCAGAGCCTACAGTAATGGGCTTTAACAGCCGTGTTGAAGTAGGTGGTGCAGGTGAGTCATTTGATGCAAGCAGCATTTTAGATGAAGGCGTTATACAGTTTGACTTAAAAGTAACATCTACCCCTAGCGACCCGTCAACTGCGTGGTTATTTAAAGTAGAGGCAAATGGTGCAACTTCATTTGCAGAACTTGAACTAACGCAAAGTGTTGAAGGTGTAGCGCCAGTGACTGGCGAGTGGCAAACTTATACATTTAAGTTATCAGATCTCGCTGGTGCAGGCCTTGATGTAAGTGCAATTGATGTACTTATGATTTTTCCGGCATGGGGCGCAGGTGAAGGCGCGGTTTACCGTGTAGATAACGTTAAAATTTACAACCCTAATGCAGCGCCCGTTGCCTCTGGTGAGATAAACGTATTTATAGATACAGTCGCCGATCAGTGGAGCATATGGGATTGCTGTGGTGGTTCAACACCTACAACAGAAACCGACGATGATCAGCACGGCGCAGTGGCTCAGTTTAGCATTGGTGCAACACATACTGTAATGGGCTTTTTAGCCGATGAAGACGTATCGTTTGATGCATCAGCCCTGTTAGAAAATGGCGTTGTACAGTTTGATTTAAAAGTAATAACAGCACCTTCAAACGTGGATGCACAATGGTTATTTAAAATTGAATCAATTGGCGCTTCAAGCGCAGTAGAGCTGGCATTAACGCAAAGCAATGAAGGGCAAACACCTGTTACAGGCGAATGGCAAACATACACCTTCCCTATTGGGCAACTATTTGATGCGGGCTTAGATATTAGCGCTATAAACGTGCTCATGGTATTTCCTACGTGGGATATGGGCAACGGCGCACTATACCGCATAGATAACGTGATTATCGCGAATCCATAAAAACACACTACAATAGGCGCATGGCGCCTATCGCTACACAACATTATTTTATAAAGCAGAGCTATTATGAACACATTCAATTTTAAAAAGAGCCAACTTGCGGCTTCTGTGTCTCTTATCATTGCTGCAAGCACGTTAAATACGGCCATTGCTGCCGAAGCAGACACTGCAGCATCTCCTGATGTAGAAGTTATTGAAGTAAAAGGTATTCGTGGTTCACTTATTCGTTCTATGGATATGAAACGTGATTCATCGGGCGTAGTAGATGCCATTTCAGCAGAAGAAATGGGGAAATTTCCAGATACCAATTTAGCAGAGTCATTACAACGCATTACCGGTGTATCGGTGAGCCGTGCAAACGGTGAAGGTAGCCAAATTACCGTACGTGGTTTTGGCCCAGAGTTTAACTTAATTACGCTAAACGGCCGCCAAATGCCTGGCACAGGTTATACGCGTTCGTACAACCTTGAAAACATTGCCTCAGAGGGCGTAAGTGCGCTAGAAGTATTTAAAACAGCGCGCGCCGATGTACCAAGCGGTGGTTTAGGTGCTACGGTAAACATTTCTACTGCGCGCCCTTTTCAAAAGCCTGGTCAAAATTTTTCAGCCACGGTTAAAGCAAATCACGACTCATCAAACGAAGCCGGTGATGATGTAACCCCAGAGCTTTCTGCTGTTTATAGCAACACATTTGCAGATGACAGATTTGGTTTTGGTTTTTCGTTTTCGCACCAAGAACGCGACTTTCAAAAACAACGCGCCAATATTCAAGGTTGGCAAGCCAATGTTGATTTACCTGAATTAGATAGCAGTAACGTTGTTGATAACCGTACTGACCCATCAGGTAACTACTACTTCCCTAAAGACATGAACTACTCTATTGAAGATGTAGAGCGTGAACGTACTAACGGCCAAGTTACTTTTCAATTTGAACCGGTTGATGGCTTTGTAGCCACCTTAGATTACACAGCAAGTAAAGCGGTTACGGGCTCTGAAAGTATTGGTTGGGGTATTTGGAACGACTTTGGTAGCAATATTAATGGCTACGAGCTTGATGAAAACGGCACCGCTGTTTATGCCGATATTAGCGGTAACGATGCCTCGTTTACAGCCAATAAAGGCACCACAGAAGTAAAAGCACGCTCTATTGGTTTAAACCTAGAGTGGGAAATTAACGACACGTGGCACGTTGAGCTTGATTACCATGACTCTAAAAATGAAACCGATAACGGCGCCGATGACGGGCTAGGCAGTACCGGCCAAGTGATTTTAGGCTCTGATCAGCTAGCAAATAAAATTTACGATTACCGCACAGGCGAAATCCCAAGTGCTCAAGTTAACTGGTTAAACGGCACAAGCGAATTAACGCCAGGCGAAATTGACTCTAACTTTAGCCAATTTACGCACTCGCCGGGTGAATCAAACATTGAGCAATTACAATTACATACCACTTGGTACAATGAAAACTATGATATTGGCCTAGTTAAAGTAAAATTTGGTGCATCGCGCACTGAGCAAAACACCGGTGGTTACACTGCATGGAGTGGTTTAGTAGGTGGCCCTGGTTTTAACCCATCTTACACAGAAATATTCCCAGACAGCATGTTTACTCGCCACGATACGTCGGGCCTTTTAGATCAATTTGATGGTGGCGGCAGCAACTTACAACCAGGTTACTACTACACCTACGATTTTGACGAAGCAGTGGCTCGCCAAATGGCTTACCTAACTTCTGATGTAACCGGTGGCGATGCATACGCCGCCAATGCTTACATGGATGGTATTGATAGCGAAAGCTACGTAGAAGAAATTACAAACAGCTTTTATATTCAATCAAGCTGGGAGTTTGATGTAAGCGATTACTACGTAAAAGTAAACGCAGGCCTGCGCTACGAGCAAACAGATGTAACCAGCACAGTACGCCAGCGTGTTGAAGAACAAGTAAACTGGATCAGCGCCTCAGAGTGGATAATGCAATATGCAGCCGGCGGCGATGATAACTTCTTAGAGCAGCAAGGCGATTACGACATATTATTACCGTCAATCGATGTAAGTGTTGATTTAACCGAAGACGTTGTAGCCCGTGTTTCATGGGGTAAAACTATGTCGCGTGCACCACTGGGTGATTTAGCCGGTGGCCGTAGCTTAACAGGCAGCCCAAAACCTGGCTCGCGCACGGGTAGCCAAGGTAATACAAATTTATTGCCGTTTGAATCAACCAATCTCGACTTATCATTAGAGTATTACTACGCAGAAGGCAGCTATGCCTCTGTTGGTTACTTTAAAAAAGACGTAGATAACTTTATTCAAACCACCATTACGCAAACCACGATTGAAGGCCTATACGACATTTTAAACGGCCCGCGTTACTTACAAGCAGTTAGCGATATTGAATCGCGCGGCGAGCAAGCAACCACCGATGCTATTTTTGCGCAAATGATTAGCAATGGTTATGGCAATGCGAATGGCGTCATTGAGCCAAATAGCGATGACCCACTTATGGTATGGAACATAAGCCAACCACAAAACACCGACAGCAAATCGGTAGATGGTTTTGAAGTGGCTGTTCAGCACTTAATTGGCGAAACTGGTTTTGGTGTAGGTGTTAACGCCACGTTTGTAGATGGCGATGTAGAATTTGATAGCGAAAGCCTAGACCAACAAGCGCCGCTTACAGGTTTAAGTGACTCTGCTAACTTTCAAGGTTTTTACGAAAAAGACGGCCTATCAATCAAAATTACTTACGCATGGCGCGACTCGTACTTAATTGGTGTAGGCCAAGCACAAGGCTCAGCCGATGCGCCACCGCAATATGCTAAAGCCTACGGCCAATGGGATATGAGCGTTAACTACGATGTAAACGAAAACGTAACGGTATTTTTTGATGGCATAAACTTAAACAATGCCACCGAAGAAGGCTACGGCCGTTACGAAGAGCAATTTTTATTTGCTAATCAGTACGGTCCACGCTACTCAATTGGTGCCCGTTACACGTTTTAAACTATTCCCTAGTTAGAATAGTTAAGCCGCTTGTTACAACAAGCGGCTTTTTTATAACGTTTTTATTTTCTCAAGCAATACATCAGTTGTCCAATCAATGCCGTTATATGCCACATCGGGCTTATAAAAATCCCCAGCCCCACGCGCTCTGTTTACGTATACTTTGTTAGGTACAATCACTTTCCCCAACCCTGAAGGTAAATCAGCTAAACGTACCTCCATGTACATAGAATCAGCACTACTTGGCGCACCGAATAACGTGGTATTTTCAAAAAGCTTAAACTTATCAAGCGCATCTAAACAAGCACTGGCGCACTGCGGCGGAACAATAACAAACACCTTGGTTTTAAAGTCACTAGTTAAAGGCTTTTGAGGTATGTTGTTTGGCGTATTGGTTTCTTGCTCTACATAAAATGGATCACCACTTTTAAGTGATAAAGCCATACCCGCAGCTGTGATTTTAAATATTTTCAATAATTCAGGCTGATTTTTTACAACCTCTAATAAAGACACTACATGGTCGGTATTATCCTTTGATGCTCTCCACCACACTTGCGTGTTTTGAGAAGTATTATTTACTTTTTGTTCTACTATTTTTTTGCCCCATAGTTCTTTGGCTATTTGTGAGCTCCAATAAGATGAGCCACCTTGGTTATGGCGCAAATCTAACACCACGGCTTTTGCAGTAAGTAACTTACTACGCTGCTGTTGTATTTTTTCAAACACTTTATTGTAGGCAGCAGTTTGCTTTTCGGTTGATGAAAAGCTAGGCATAGCAATCCACGCAATGTTTTTTTCAGGCCAAGTTAAATCAATAGGGAGTTCATCACCGTTGTAGGCATTTTCTAAATGCTTACTGACTGACTTAGGCCTTACAGACCAATTTAATACGTGTGTATAGGTATCGCCATTGGCTTTAACAAATTCGCATTCTTTTAAAGGAGTTAAAAATGGGTTGCCCTCGTCAATGAGTAACCGCCAACCTTGCTGCCACCAATGGCCAGGTTGTGCAACTTGCCCATAAAACTTAAACACTCTCTCACGTATTAAGGTGTCGGTGCTTTGCCCATCACATTGGCTTACAACGTCGCCTTTGCTAATACTTTTGTTTTCACTGTAATACACTTTTAGCGCATCACCTCGCCACACAGTTCTAAAGCCCGGCCAGCGGCGCGCGGGTCTATCTACGCTTGAAAACGCCCCCGCGTGGCCATCTTGTAAAATAGTGCTAAAACGAGAAATTGCCGCTGCATGAACCTGCGGCCCACTCGCTTGAGCCGACAATGTAAGTGCTTCTGCTTTTGCTTTTTTTAATAAGTCAGGGAACGTGGGGTTGTTAGCATCAAACATACCTGGGTGATTTTGTGCTGTAATGTTGTAAGCAGCTTGAATATCATTTTCTATTACTGTTCGCCACTGCTCATCCGTTTGCGGTGACACAGCGGTGTTAGCAAAACCCATAAAAGATACAATAAAGCTGCTAGTAGAAATAGTGAGCATAGATATTTTAACCATCATTCAAATCCTTTTGTTGTAGTTTTTTAATAGTTAAAACTGGAAACTATTGATGCCGTTTAACTTAGCACACACTTAAAATAATTATGCCTAAATGCCAGCTCTAGAGATTGTTTAATGCTTGAGTAGACGAATCCATTCATCGGGGTTTGCTAAAATAAAGTCATAAGTATCTTCTTTATCTAAAGTGATTGTTATTGCATCGCTTGTTAGTGGTAAAATGCCTGCACCTCTCCCTGCTGACTTTTCAATTTTTACGATTGCGCTTCGTGTAAAAGTATAAGGCCCTAAACCAGCACTTTCATTGTATGGCTCAAAACGTACCTCACCTTGCGTTACATAAAATTTACCATCGGCTTTTGCAACACCACCTTGATACGTAGCTGTAGATGATTTGAGTATTTTATTGTTCATTTGGCTTTCCTGCTAATTAATTTACGTCAATAAAATGTATTCACTTTAATAAGTTATATAGCTTTATACTTTAAGGCAATCAATTTGTACCCAAAAAGCAAGTTATAATGACACGTACTTTATTTAGCCAATTAGAATCTAGGCTTCGAAAGATGTAAAGTTTAAAATGGGTGTTTTGTTAATTCTTTCTCTGAATTTTTTTAACTAAAGGCACTATCGCTAAAGCTAGCAATACGGCAAGAAAAAAGCTCACAAACGTATTACCAAACACCCATCTAAAAAAGGTTCCTGAAAGAGACAAAACAAAAGCTGACCAAAGCCATGGATTTATATTCTGCATACTATCTAGAGCACCTCATAACACCCTGCTTAGGGGCGCAAACACATGGGCTATAATTTGGATCGAAGCGACGCTGCCCATGTGTATGCATCCTAGCGAACGAAGTGAGTGTGTTGATTGGGTTATTAGGTACGTGCATATTTAAACCACTACCCTAGGGGCTTTACCATGAAAGCCCAAGTATAATTTTTTGAGATTGTCTGGCACGAGAGGCCAGCCACGCTCAATACCTTCTTTTGTACCTTTCCAGAATAAGTGCTCTGTATAATATACATCTATGTATTCGAATTCTACTTTGGTTGCAGTATCCAGTTTTTCGCTCATGTACTGCAACTGTTCTAATGCTTCTTCTAAATTACCTTTGGTTAAACAAAATGGTTGTCAAATTTGCGAACTCTTCCATTAGGAATGTGGGTGCCCATTTTTCATGTTTTTCCATGAGAGGCACAACGTCAGGAAATTTAGTGCGGATTTCTTTTAAGAACTGTCTTATCTCTGATTTGGCCATTAATTTCTCAGAAGCACCTAACTTTAAACTAAGGGGTATAAGCATGGCGCTATAATGCCGAAGGCGCGCCGTGTTTGTGCCCCCTAGAGTGCTTTGTTAGCTGCCATGCTGCATAACCAAACCACCCCATTGTTGGGACTGCCCATAACCTTTGTACTAAGCCATTATAGGATTGCGGGATAAAACCAGCATATATTAACCAAAACATCAGTACATGGATTAAAGCCAGTAAGACACAATATATTTCGAACTTTGAAGAATTAATTATGTTCTTAAACTCAAGTGCTGCACAAACTGGAATTAGGATCATGAATATTGATAAGTTATACAGAAGATGAAGAGGTGACTCTAATGTCCAAATACCTGCACTAATCATGCTACAGCCGAGTAAAAATGTAGTAAGTGTTGCTACAGAGAATTTGTAAGGGCTCATTTTAAATAAGCCAAAAGCAAAAGTGCACATTGAAACACCGATAATTACGTCCATCGCTCTATGGGTGTAAGCAAATATAGGTGATTCTAATGCTACGTGGCTAATACTCTTCGCTAAGACATTGAATTCAGGGATGATAAACCCGATACCAATGTTGACGATAGATGCTATCCAAATAATATGAGCTTGTCTTATTGTCAATTTATTTCCTTATTTCTACTGGATGTGGCAGCTAACGCCTTGCTAAGAGGCGCGCGTTAGCGCGTCCTGTGGAGCGAAGCGGAACGTACTTAAGTAACTTGTTATAAGGCATTTCTCTGCCACGCTAATTTACTAATTTTGTATAGCACATGCTCACATTGAGGATGTGAAACTTCAATGTCTGGGTGCATAAAATTTTGGTTGCTGTTATGCATACCAATTTTTTGCATAATAGCTTTAGAACGATCATTGGCTAATGTGGTAAATGAGACCACCTCATTTAGATTTAGCGTATTGAACGCATATTTTAGAGCTTCTTCGGCAGCCTCGGTTGCGTAGCCTTTACCCCAGTAATGTTTTGATAATCGCCACCCAATTTCTACACAAGGTGAAAACGGCATTTTATTTGTAGGAGTATGCAAACCCACAAAGCCAATAAATTTATGCTGATTAGGAATTTCTATTGCCCATAAACCCCATCCTCGCTCATTGATAAGGGATAGGATTTTTCTCCCCATCTCAAAACTTTCTTCTTGGGTCTGAAGTTTTGGAAAAAATTCCATTACTTCTTTATCGTTACACATTTCAGCGAATGGAAGAAAATCATCCTCTGTCCATTGACGAAGCAGTAATCTTTCCGTTTTCAACATTCTTCGACTATGCCTTATAACGCCGTGTAAGCGGCTAATAATAGTTGGCTAAAATTTGTGAGACACGAACAAAACCAACTGTTATTTGTCCGCGTTTACAACTTTGTTATGGCTCATTACACATTATAAATGATCGAACCTCGCCGAAATACAAAGCTTCTATATCAAAGAATTTAATGAATGGATCTTCACAACCAAAACTTCGATATAAATAAACCATTTTACAAATTATACTTGCGGCTAACTTTATAATCCTATCATTATGTGACCTGTTAGCATTTTGCTCATAAGAATAACGGCTTCGCGTGAAGAGGTCTTTATTTGCAGATAATGTTTTAAGGTCTAATGAATTGAAAAGATAATGCTGAATATTTTCTGGTAAAGCTTCATACAAAACCATTAAATCATGTGCATTTGTACCTTTTGGCAAAGCCTTTTTCTTTTCAAACTCATAAGTTTCATTTATTTGGCCTTCATTGCTTTTTACCGTCGCATGAAAACTTTTAAGAATAATCTCAATACTTAGAGCACAAAAAACTGCTTGAATGCTCATTCTTTGATGAGTGGAAGAAGTGCAAATCTTGTAGTAATCATAAGCATTTTCTATCATGTACGGTCTGAAATCTATTTGTTCAATACCGTCTGTATTAGGCGAAAACTTCAAATCATTCACTGCACTTCCCTTTTTGCCATAACAACTTTGTCTAGGACATTTGTCGTTTTATAAACCGACAAATGTCCCTATATTACAATGCATTTATCTTAGCCAGCAAATAACCACCTGTAAACAACTAGTTAACTATAAAGAAATCTACGTTAATGCTGTAATGCACCTAAATGGGGGAGATCAGTAATATCCGACAATGCATAAATCACTGCACATTTTTAGAGCAACTTTTATAAAAAGTTAATATCGTAAAATCGTTTTTAACGCAGGTAATGAGTTATTAAAACGCTTAGGTTTTAACGTTTTGAACGCGGCTGGTATTGTACTTATATATTACAACACGCTTAAAGTAGCGTTGTGAGCACTGTGAATAAAAAGCGCTACAAATATGTAGCGCTCTCATTACTTAATGGTTGTTGTGTTTAAGTTTGAACTGTTTTATTAAAAAAAGCCGAGCGGATCTTCACTGTAGCTCACTAATAAATTTTTAGTTTGTTGATAGTGATCGAGTGCTAGTTTGTGTGTTTCGCGCCCTATTCCTGATTTTTTATAACCACCAAATGCAGCATGTGCTGGGTACATGTGGTAACAGTTGGTCCACACTCGGCCAGCTTCAATTTTGCGCCCCATGGTATAAGCACGGTTCATGTTTCGGCTCCACACCCCTGCGCCTAAGCCAAATTCTGAGCTGTTGGCAAGTTCGAGTGCTTCAGCTTCATCTTTAAAGGTCGACATAGAAATAACAGGGCCAAAAATTTCTTCTTGGAACACACGCATGTCGTTTGTACCTTTAAGCAGTGTAGGTTGTATGTAATAACCACCATTTAAATCGTCATTTAGCTGCTCTACGTTTCCGCCGGTGAGTACTTCAGCGCCTTCTTTTTTACCTATGTCTATGTAACTAAGTATTTTATCAAACTGTGCTTTTGAAGCTTGAGCGCCCACCATGGTTTCGCTGTCGAGTGGGTTACCGCGTTTAATTTGTTGGGTACGTTCGAGTATGCGCTCAATAAACTGCTCGTATATATCTTCTTGAATAAACAATCTTGATGGACAGGTACATACTTCGCCCTGGTTAAAGTAAGCAAGCACGGCGCCTTCTATGGCTTTTGATAAAAACGCGTCGTCTTTTTCCATTACATCATTAAAAAATATATTGGGCGATTTACCGCCAAGCTCTACCGTTGAGGGAATAATGTTTTCAGCAGCACATTTTAAAATATGTGAGCCGACAGGTGTAGAGCCTGTAAATGCAATTTTAGCAATGCGTTTGCTTGTGGCCAGTGCTTCGCCTGCTTCTTTACCAAACCCATTTACAATATTGAGCACGCCTGCAGGCAGTAAGTCACCAATAATGTCCATTAAAACTAAAATAGATGCTGGAGTTTGTTCGGCTGGTTTTAGTACCACACAGTTACCTGCAGCAAGTGCCGGTGCAAGTTTCCATGCGGCCATTAAAATAGGGAAGTTCCACGGGATAATTTGCCCAACCACACCTAACGGTTCGTGAAAATGATATGCCACCGTGGTTTCGTCAATTTCGCCAATACTGCCATCTTGCGAGCGCAGGCACCCTGCAAAGTAGCGAAAATGATCGGCCGCGAGCGGAATATCAGCCGCGAGTGTTTCGCGAATGGCTTTACCGTTATCCCATGTTTCGGCAACAGCTAGTAGCTCTAGGTTTTGCTCAATTCGGTCGGCTATTTTTAAAAGTATATTACTGCGCTCGGTCACCGAGGTTGTGCCCCACTGCTCTCGCACTGCATGCGCTTTGTCGAGTGCTAGGTTTATATCGTCTTTGTCGGAGCGAGGTATTTGGCAAAATACCTTACCATTTACTGGGCTTATATTATCAAAGTATTGGCCGTTTACAGGTTTTACCCACTCCCCGCCAATGTAATTACCGTATTGTTGTTTAAAATTTACGAGTGCGCCGTCGCTACCTGGATTTGCGTATATCATGTGTGTGCTCTCTTTATTGTTGTTAGCTAAAGGTCGAACATTTATATAAAACAAAATGCTTTATATTTAATCAGTGTTGTTTGACATTAGCCTAACGAGCACCTAAAAACTTGATTAGCTGTCCACAAAAGTTGTCTGAGAGTCCACACTAATAAAAATTTAAAGGATTGATATGCACACATCTCAGTTAAACAAAAAACGCCAACAACTTGATGTTTTAATAGAAAATAAAGTGACATTTGCAGCAGATAACAGCGAGTTGAGCATTTACGACACGTACCAACGCGCACAAAAGGTGGCACTGCATTCAAAGGAGTTACTGTTTTGTGCCATGCTCAGCGGTAAAAAAGTAATGCACGTAGAAAGTAGCCAATACCATAAAGCATTTTTACCCCACGAGTCGTTTGTATTAGCGCCAGAGCAAGGTGTATTAATTGATTTTCCACAGGCATCAATGCACGCCCCAACCACTTGTTTAGCAATTGAAATAAGCAAAGATAAAATAAACGCTGTGGCAAATGCGCTTAACATGCAGCAAAGCTTTGCACACGATGGCGACTTATTCGAGTATGTTCCACAATTGGTACACAGCCAACATAATAGCCAAATACAGCAATTATTAGAGCGCATGGTACATTTATTTAGCGAACCAGGCGCACAGCGACATTACTTAATTGACTTGTCGTTAAACGAATTGATCACCCGGTTGTTACAACAACAAAGTCGCGACTTATTACTCGCTAATAGCGATAAACCACGCCTTAAAACAAAAATAAGCGATGCACTGCTTTATATTGAAGAGCACTTAAACGAAACGCTCGACATAAATACCTTGTGCAAAATAGCCTGCATGAGCCGCAGTAAGTTTTATCAGCAGTTTAAACTGGCATTTGGCACTACCCCAGCCCTTTGGCAGCAACAATTAAGACTTAAAAAAGCGCGCAATCAATTACTGCAAGGCCATGCAATTAGCCAAGTCTGCTTTGATGTTGGGTTTAATAGCGCGAGCCACTTTAGTCGTGTATTTAAACAAACCTTTGGTATTGCGCCTAAAGAGTGCCGGCATTAAGGCTAAAACCTTATTTTTTACTTTGCTAACGCCCTGAATATGTTAGTTTATTAACATGAGTATTGAGTAAAGAATTGGTATGAGTAAGCAAACCCGCTGGACCCTAAAAAGTATTGCTAAAGAGTTAGGTGTATCTAACGCAACAGTCTCTAATGCGTTTAACCGCCCTGATCAGCTATCGGCTAAACGCCGAGACGATATTCTTGCAGCGTGCAAAACCTTGGGCTATTACGGGCCCAATAAAGCCGCGCAATCGCTTCGCAGTGGTACATTTAACATTGTGGCGTTAGTGCTGCCAGATAGCGTGGAATATATGGTGTCGGACCCTGTGGCCAGCAGCTTTATGCGTGGTGTAACCTCGGTGCTTGAAAAAAACGGCATTAATGTTTTATTGTTTTCAGGAAATAGCGATAACCTTAACAGTGTGGTCGACTTTGTTGATGGCTTTATTTGTTATGGCCGCCCTCGAAATCACGCATTAGTAGAGCAGTTAAAAACGGTCTCTAAACATGTGGTAACTATTGATTTTGATATAGCCCGCAATGCCTCAGTAAATATTAATAACGAGCAAGCAAGTTACGAAATAGCCAAGCATGTTTTAAAAAATCAAAGCGACAAAGTCGCTATTTTAGGCTTAAGATTACTTGATGAAAACGTATTGTGCCGCGTATATGAGCATCACGAATTTGAAACAGGGCAATCTATTTCGCACCAACGTTTACGGGGTTATCAACGTGCTTTAAGTGAGGCAAATATAACCGTAGCTGATGACCGCATTTGGAATATACCTGAGAGCAGCGAGCGTTTTGCTAACATTGCCGCTAAAGAGGTGTTGAGTGCCTCCCCTCGCCCTAACGTTATAATTTGTATGAGTGATTTAATTGCCCTTGCCACCATGCGAGAAGCGATAAAACAAGGCATAAAAATAGGTGAAGAACTGCGTATTGTCGGCTTTGATGGAATAGACGAAGCCGCTCGTTTTGTGCCGCGCCTAACCACTATTCATCAAAACAGCCAAGAAAAAGGCGTAATTGCCGCCGAACTATTTATATCTAAAGAAGAAAAAATATGTGATGTAAGTTACGAGCTAGATATTGGCGCAAGTGGTTAATAGGTTATGTTAAAAAGGATTGGGTAAACAAAAGCCAAGCTTTTGAGCTTGGCTTTTATGTTTTAAAGGCGTGTTAGGCTAACAATGCGTTTAAACTTATCGTTGTTTCTTCATCACCATTTACTTGAGTAATAAGCGCGTCTCGTGTTTTAAAATTAACACTTAATGCAATAGACTTATCTTCTAGTTGCCACGTTAAACAACATATTCCCTGGGTGCCGTGAGCACTAAACTCTCCTGCAAAAGCGGGGTGTTCATTACGTAATTTAATGAGCTCTATTAAACCTTTTACTACAGGTTTATTGAGTGCGTGCTCAATTGTTTCACTATTTAAATACGGGCGGTTAATATCACGGCCCACATTGGTACGCGCAAGTAAATCCATATCGTTTTCGCAGGCAAATAAACCACCGTAGTACACTTGCGGCACACCGGGGGCAAAAAACTGTATGGCACGCGAAATCAAATAATCTAAATCGTTAGCGCCTAATGCATTGTAATACGTGCAATTTACTTGGTATAAATCAACATTACTGGCAGCAGCACCCGTAGCTTGGCGGCTTTGGTTGTTACTGTTGGCATGCATGGTTTCTACAAGGGTATCTATTTGCTGTGCATTTAATAGCCCTGGCTTGTCGCCCATTGGGCCTGCATCAATAATGCCTATGCCGTCGTGCGTATCAAGTACCGTTAAACAGTTGCGTGGTGAAATTTGTAACCATTTAAGTAATGCATCTACATCGTTATTAAATAAGCTATGTAAAATAAGCGGCGGTAATGCAAAGTCGTAAACCATGTTTACACGCTTTGCTACTTCTACTTGTGTTTGGTAGTGGCTATGAATTTCAGCAATGGTTTCCATGCCAAGCTCGTTTGCTTGCTTTGACAAGTTATCTAGGTAGCCAAAGGTTTCATCTAGCATAAAACAGTTTGTACCGGCTTGTTTAATTGCGTAACCCGCTGCATCTAAACGAATAATATTTACGTTATTTTCAGAAAACTTAGTTAATACGTTATTTAAATACGCAATACCCGCTTCAACTTTTACGTTTATATCAATTTGGTTATCGGTAAACGTGGTCCAAAAGTCATACGTTTGACCATCGCCACACTGCATTGGCGTAAAACAGCTACCGGGGCGCGGGCGATAAATTGCTTGTTGCTCAGCTTCGCTCATACCATTTGGAAAAACATCTTCTTTTGTTAAAAACAAATCCCAAAATTCTGATTGCTTGCCTTTAGCTAGCACATCTTGAAACTGATAAGACTGCGCCGATACATGGTTAACGATTAAATCAGCCATTAGATCATGGTTTTCACCCAGTGCTTGAATATCAGCCCATGTACCAATGCGAGAATCTACTTCGCTGTGATCAATCGGGTCAAAGCCCGCATCGCTTCCATCAATAGGATTATAAAAAGGTAAAAGGTGCACACCACCAAATACGCCCTTCAGAGGACCTTTTAACAATGTTGTAAGTGCGTTTATATCTTGACCTGTGATTCGATCAGCATATGTGATCAATTGAACTTTATTCTTCATCATGTGTGATTACCAAGTTGAAACTTAATCGATTAAGATATATCTTTAACTAGCACGTACAATTTTACAAGTAATTTTTAAATATTTTACATACAAAAGTTGTGGCAAAGGTAATACTAACTAGAGTAAGTGATTGAGTTATTACTATAACTTGAGCCACAACGAGGAAAAATCACATGACGAATTTACACACACACTCGCAAAGCGACCCAATGCAGCGCATACGAATACTCACTTACATGATGTTTTTTATGTTTGCGATGACCTCAGATGCAGTAGGTATGATCATCCCTGAACTAATCACAGAGTTTGGTTTAAGTATGACCCAAGCCAGTGCTTTTCATTATGCACCTATGGCACTCATTGCCTTTAGTGGCTTGTTTTTAGGCTTCTTAGCCGACAGCCTAGGCCGTAAACAAACCATAATGCTAGGCTTACTAATTTTCTCGCTCAGCTGTTTTTTGTTTGCCTTTAGCAATAGCTTTTCGGTGTTTTTGATTTTGCTGTGCTGTATAGGGCTTGCCATTGGTTTATTTAAAACCGGCGCACTAGCGCTACTTGGCGATATATCTGCAAGTAACGCAGAGCACACTAAAACCATGAACAAAGTAGAAGGCTTTTTTGGTATTGGTGCCATCGTTGGCCCTGCGCTGGTAGGCGTACTGCTTACCCAAAACGTGAGCTGGACTTACCTGTACATTATTGCCGGCGTTATGTGTTTAATTTTAGCGTTAATGGCATGGCGCGCCGACTACCCAAGTGTTGTTAAAAGCACAGAAAAGCCCGCTTCACTTGCCACCACCATGAAAATGATTAAAAACCCGTATGCACTTGGTTTTTCGTTGGCTATTGCATTATATGTGGCTACCGAGGTTGCTATTTACGTGTGGATGCCAACACTTTTAAAAGATTACACAGGCTCGTGGCCTTTATTTGCAACCTACGCACTTACTATATTTTTTGTATTACGTGCTGCTGGACGCTTTATTGCTGTATGGCTTTTAAATCACTTTAGCTGGCAAGGGGTCATGGCTTATTTAAGCTTAGGCATCGCGCTGTGTTATGTAGGCACTTTGGTAGGCGGTGTTGATTGGGCGGTAGGCTTGCTTCCGCTTTCGGGTTTATTTATGTCGATGGTTTACCCTACTTTAAACTCTAAAGGTATATCGTGCTTTCCTGTTGCACAACATGGTGCAGTAGCGGGTGTTATTTTATTTTTTACCGCGCTTTCGGCCGCACTTGCGCCTTTATTTATGGGCATGATAAGTGATTACTTTGGCCACGTACGCTACGGTTTTTACTTAGCTACCGGCTTTGCTGTGATCTTATTTTTAGCCATGCTTTATAACTTTTACCGCGACCCTGCGGCAAAAGCATTAACTAAAAATGCATAAATGGCTGCTCAAGCCAGAATAAAAATACCTTTAAAATCAATATAAAAACAAAAAAATTGCAAATTACACACAAAAATAATTTGCATATTGTAAAAACTTTGTTATTTTTACTTAATCGATTAAGTAAAAATAACAAACTCACACAACACAATGAGGCGTTAACATGACAACACACCACACACCTTTATATTTAATCAGTGCCTTAGCACTTGCAGTAAGTCAAGGCGTTCATGCACAAGACGAGCAAGAAACCAAAGTGCAAGCTAAGCAAGGGCTTGAAACAATTGTTGTTACCGGTGTACCTCGCCGCACAACTATTATGGCATCGAGCTCATCAGTAAGCAGTTTATCGCTTGAGCAAGTTGAGGTATCAACACCACGCTCAACGGCTGAAGCATTTAGAATTATTCCGGGTGTTCGCGCTGAATCAACAGGCGGTGAAGGTAATGCAAATATTGCAGTGCGTGGCTTACCTGTAGCATCGGGTGGCGCTAAGTTTTTACAACTGCAAGAAGATGGTCTGCCTGTAATGCAGTTTGGTGATGTTGCCTTTGGTAACGCCGATATTTTTATGCGCCTTGATAACACAGTGCAAACAATCGAATCAATTCGTGGTGGCTCAGCCTCGACATCAGCCAGTAATGCACCTGGCGGCATAATTAACTTTATTTCTAAAAATGGCGAAAACGAATCGGGTAGCGTATCTACTACTGTTGGCCTAGATTACGACAGTGTACGCACCGACTTTGAATACGGCACCTATTTAACCGACAGCGTGCGTTTTCATGTAGGTGGCTTTGTACGCCAAGGCGAAGGCCCGCGCGAAACAGGCTACACATCAAATAAAGGTGGCCAAATTAAAGCTAACCTTACTAAAGATTTTGAAAACGGCTACGTTCGCCTTTATTACAAACACTTAGACGATAAGAGTGTTGGCTACCTTCCTATGCCAATGTACTCAAATGGTGATTCTATTGCCGGGTTTGATGCGCAATCAGATACACCGCATTCAGCATTATTTACCAAAACAGTGCGCCTAAATGGCGAAAACCAAATTAGCAGTGGCGATTTACGCGACGGCATGAACCCTAAAGTGGATGCGGTAGGTTTTGAAGCTGTATTTGATTTAGATAACGATTGGCGTATCGAAAACCGTTTTCGTAAATCGTCAATTAGCGGCAACTTTAACTCGCTTATTCCTGCTGAGGTTGGCAGCGCATCGTCTATTGCACAAAGTATTGGCGGTGTAGGCGCAACACTGAGTAACGCAAACACAGGCGAAGCATTTAATGATGAACTAGCCATGCGTATTCACACTTTTGATGTAACGCTTAATGACTTTGGCTCTATTGTTAACGACTTTAAACTAACTAAATCGTTTAGCGATGAGACTAGCCTAACCTTTGGTTACTTTGCCTCTACACAAAACATTGCTATGTCGTGGTTATGGAACTCGTACTTAATGGAGCTTAAAGGCGACAATGCGGCACTTTTAAATGTAACCGCAGCCGATGGCACTGAGTATTCAGAAAATGGTTTATATGCATACGGTACGCCTTATTGGGGTAACTGTTGTCAGCGCGATTACGACACCGAGTACGACACTCGCGCACCGTATGTTGCGTTTTCAACAAAACTTGGTGATGTAAGCATTGATGCAAGTGCCCGCTACGACAGCGGTGAAGCACGCGGTAACTACGCAGGTGCCGTAACCTCAACAGTAGATATGAACCGCGACGGTACTATTTCTATTCCTGAGCAAAACGTAGCAGGTATTGATATAGCTAATGCAAGCCCAGTAAATTACGACTGGAGCTACTCGTCTTATTCTGTAGGTGCTAACTACCAAATTGACCCAAGCCTAGCTACGTTTGCACGTATTAGTAAAGGCGGGCGCGCAAATGCAGACCGTTTATTATTTGGTAAAGTACGCAGCGACGGAAGCGTAGCTGATGAAGATGCAGTAGATGAAGTAAACCAATTTGAGATTGGTGTGAAAAAACGCTTTGATTCGTTCTCGGTATTTGCAACAGCCTTTTACGCAGAAACAGAAGAGCAAAACTTTGAAGCAACATCGCAAACCTTTTTCGACCGTGAATACGAAGCAAAAGGGATTGAGGTTGAATCAACTTACTTTATGGATGCATGGGACTTTAGAGGTAACTTTACTTGGACCGATGCTGAAATTGCAAAAGATGCGCTAACTCCTGAAGTTGTAGGTAACACACCACGTCGCCAAGCGGATTTAATTTACTCACTAATGGCGCGTTACAGCTACGATAAAGGCGCGGCAGGTGTAAGCTTTATTGGTACAACCGATGCTTATGCACAAGATAACAACGACCTTAAGTTTGACGGCTACACGCAAGTAAATGCGTTTGTAAGCTACGACTTATCAGAAAACTTAAACCTTGCGCTTAATGTAAACAACCTATTCGATACAGTAGGTATTACAGAAGCCGAAGAAGGCTCAGTACCAGAAAACGACATTATTCGTGCCCGTACTATTAACGGCCGCACTACGTCGGTTACTTTAAAATACGCTTTTAACTAAATGTGTGTATTGCGCTGCAGTGAGTCATCGCTGTAGCGCCTTTTAAAGTATGAATAAATAACACCCTTCATGTTTTAGCCCAGCTTTGCTGGGTTTTTTAGGATATTCCAAATGACCAAACTCCTGTGCTTAGGCGAGCTTTTAATTGATATGCTGCCACAAGATGCTCATAACTCAGCGTACTTACCCATCCCTGGTGGTGCACCTGCTAATGTTGCTGTTGGCTATGCAAAACTTGGCGGTGAGGCTGCATTTTGTGGTGGTAAAGGTGACGATCATTTTGCCAATCAATTAAGTAATGCACTGGCGCAATACAATGTAAATACAGACTATTTATTTACCATTGCTGGCTCACAAACCGCCATGGTAATAGTAAGCCTTGATGAAACAGGCGAGCGTAGTTTTGGCTTTTATCGCCATAACACAGCCGATGTACTTTTAACCCAAGCGCATTTAGCGCAAATAAATTGGCAAAGCATAAGCACTCTGCACTTTTGCTCAAACACCCTAACCGACCCAGCAATTGCCAATACAACCCTTAAAGCGCTAGAACTTGCTAAAACTCATAATAAGCTCGTTAGTTTTGACGTAAATTTACGCTACAGCTTGTGGGAAAACACCCATGATATAGCCAGCAATGTCCAAGCCTGTTACACCTATTGCGACATAGTTAAACTTTCGCGTGATGAACTTAATTTTTTAGCAAAGCATAGCGAAACAACGGGCGAAGATTACATTCAAACATTATTAAATACTGGGGTAAAACTGGTGTTTTTAACCGACGGGCCAGAGTCTGCTACGGTTTACCACAGCGCATTTATACTTAACGAATCGGCACCAAAAATAAACGCAGTAGATACAACAAGCGCGGGCGATGCCTTTATAGCGGGGGCTTTATACTATTTAAATAACTTAGGGAGTGATTTATCACTAGCAGATAAGTTAAATGATGAAACCAGCATAAAAGATGCTCTGCATTTTGCGCTTAAATGTGGCTCTAAAGCGTGTTTAGCTAAAGGCGCTTTTCCGGCATTACCAGTGCTAGCTGATGTAATATAAACAGTTAAAGCCCCAAATAGCGGGGCTTAATCTAATTTATAATTATTGCTTAATAAAAGTAACGCCTTTAGGTGTTTCACCTTGTGGTAAACGGGTTGAGTGCATTTGCGATAATAGCCATTTGTCACCCACTTTTGATACAACCACGCTTTCTAACCAATAAATATCACCGCTTTTATCGGCGTTTTTAAAGTTGGCTTTATTCCAGTAATTAATAAACGCAACATTTCCTTCTACACGCGAATTTATAACACTAAAATAATTAGTTCTTATGTAATCAGCGGGTTTAACAACATTTACAAAGTCATCAATAGTCCACACTTCACCGTGCTCTAAAAGCAAGAATGAATCGTCAACAGCCGCGCGCATTTTTGCGTGATCAAAGTTAGAAACAGCTAAAAATAAATCGCTCACGGGCGTAAATATGGTGTTGTCTTTTGCATGTATTGATGTAGAAAATATGAGTAATACAAAAAGGGCAAGTACGTGTTTCATTGTTATTATAATGTATAGTTTTATTAGTACTAAGGAGTGTATTTTAATTAAGCAACATTAACAATTAAAATAAAGCAAATTCAAAAACTTATTAACGCTCCTATATAAAAAAGCACTCTATAAGAGTGCTTTAACTTAAACTTTATCAATCAAGCTATTCATCTAGCCAATCGATGGCGGCGGTGGCGTTTTCGTAGTATTGCACCTCGCCTGAAATAAACCAGTTGCCTATTTTAGCCATGCGGGCTTGCCACTCTTGATTGCCATAAATAGCAATTTTATTAAATTCTTTTGAGTGTCTTACGCCAAGCTTTAAATCATCCCACGCGGCGCGAAGCTCCCAGCCTTCTAGCTCGCTGGCATCAATAAGCACGTTTGCTATAGGGTGTTTAACCTCGCCAAGCGCTGAGTCGATCATAGGGGTAATGACTTTATAGTCGTTGTGGGTTAGCGTTCCTACAGCTTTTAGTTTTAAAAAAAATTCTCGGCCTGCGCGTTCAATACCAATAGATAAACCATGTGTTGTGTGTACCATGCTGCTCTCCTTAATCGGGTGCGCTTATGTTATTTACAGCCTGTGTGAGTGGGTTTAATAACGAAAGTTGGAGTTAATTAAAGCCTATAAAGTGAAATTATTCCCTTTAAAAAATAAAAACCCCAAAAATACCCATCACTTACTGAGTTAAACCATAAAACTACACCGTATTAAGTTAATTAGTACTGAACTAAATCAAACAATACTGCTAAATAATGCTATTTGCTAAGCGTTTTGTACGCGCTCTATTTGCTTATCTACATCTGTTAAGTGCCCTAATTTAAGCCACACTTTTGCACCTTGCTTACCTGCGGTTATATTAAGCTCACTATTAATAGGCAGCCTTAACCAACTGTGCTTTACTAATACATCTGTTTGCTCACTTATTTCGCCTTCAAGCACGAGTAGCTCAGCACCCCCGCTTGCACTAATTTGCATGTTGGCGTCTGCCTCAAAATGCAATAAGCTCACATCTTCAAAGTCATCTTTATAAAGTGGGGTTATGGCAAGGCCTTTATATGTGGCGTGTTGCACGCTGCCCATATGCTGTGTTTGTAAGCGTACGTGGGTTCTATCTTGTGGTTGAAATTGCCAAAGCTTTACAAATATTATGCAGCCTTCATCGGAGCCTGGTTTGTGCTTTGATTGCGGTGGGTTACGAATATAAGAGCCTTGTGGAAAATCGCCATGCTCATCTTTAAATACCCCTTCTAGTACAAAAAACTCTTCGCCGCCTGTATGCACATGAGGCGAAAACTCGCTCCCTGGTGCATAACGTACAATGCTTGTAGCACGGGCTACTTCTGCGCCTACTCTATCAAGTGGGCGCCTATCAACGCCCGCCATTGGCGAAGGGTTCCAATTAAGTTGCTCACTATGAACAACGACTCTCTGGGTAAAATCGGCGGCTATTTTCATTTTATTACCTTTAAAATTGCATAGTGTGAGAGTAAATTTTATGCATAAAAAAGCGAGCTTATTAAGCTCGCTTATTTAATTTTTAACGCTTTACGCTACATCTAGCTTTTTATGCTTAGAGTGTACAAACACTAAACCTACTAAGCCAATAACAACCACAGCGGCACCAATTGGTTTACCTAAGTCGGCCGATAAATTAAAGCCAATAGCAGCAGTCATAATGTACGAAAGTGTTACGCCAGTAGCGATAACGGCAGGTATGCTGGTGATCCAGTGGAATGCACGTCTATCAAATAAGTACTTGGTTGCAAGCCATAGCACACTGGTTGAAAGCAGCATGTTTGAAAATGCAAAGTAGCGCCAAATAACCGAGAAATCTAATTTAGTCATAAAAAAGGCTATCGTTAAAATTGGCACTGCCAGTAATAAGCGATTACGTAAGCTTTGCGGAATATTAAACGCATCAACCACGGTTAAACGCAGTGAACGGAACGCCGTATCGCCAGAGGTAATAGGGAACACCGCAACAGCAATAATGGCCATAATACCGCCCATTACGCCTAAGTAACTATTTGCTACATGGTTAACCACTAAACCTGGGCCACCTTGATCAAGCAATGCTTTTAAGCCAGCGTAGCCTTCTGGGAATGCAGCAATACCCGCAAGTGCCCATACACAACCTACAATGCCTTCACACATCATTGCGCCGTAATATACTGGGCGTACGTATTTTTCGTTTGTTAAACAGCGGGCAATAATAGGCGCTTGGGTAGAGTGAAAGCCACTAATAGCACCACAGGTAATGGTAATAAACAGTAACGGCCAGGTTGGCAGGCCATCAGGGTTTGGCTCTAAAAAGTCATGCGCGTGGTCGGCTTCAAAGTAGGCTAAAAAGTCGCCTGCAACTGGTAAGTGTGGTGCATCTAGTAATAACGCACCGGCTATTAATGTAGTCATTACAATCATTAATAAGCCAAATAGCGGGTAAAACTTAGTAATAATTTTATCAATAGGTAGCAGCGTTGCTAAAAAGTAGTACGCTAAAATAGCCAAAACCCAAAAGGTATTATTAGCAAAAAAAGTGCCTTCAAATACATCTAAGTTACTTAATAAGCCTGCTGGGCTCATAATAAATACAACGCCCACAAAAAATAGCAGCATGGCTGTAAATATTAGCATAAAGCCTTTAAACACAACGTTGTAATAGTGCCCTGCTATTTCTGGTAAGCTTTTGCCATCTTCTTTAATGCTCATCACACCTGAGAAGAAGTCGTGTACTGCACCGCCTAATACGTTACCAAGCACAATCCACACAAGTGCTACCGGTCCATAAAGCGCACCTAAAATTGGGCCAAATATAGGGCCTACGCCCGCAATATTTAAAAACTGAATTAAAAATGCACGCACAGGGTGAATGGCTACATAGTCAACACCTTCGCTAAAGCGTTTTTGCGGTGTATCAACTGTTGTATCCATACCTGCTTGTTTTTCAACAAACGGGCTATAAAACTTATATCCCAGTATTAAGATTGTTATGCAGATAAAAAAGATGATCATAAAGCACGTTTCTCTTTTTGTATTTGGAGTATAGAGCGCCTAATTGCCGCCCCGCCTTTCAATCCATGAATAATCGACGAACATTAACAAAGTATTAATCCCCCCGCTATAAGACGAATAGCTAATACACAAGGGTCTGTAGACCTTTCAAGGTTAAATTTGCAGCAGCCTGTTTGGTATTTAGGCAAGGCAGAGCCTATGTAGTGTGGTTATTCCCCATANTCTTTCAAGGTTAAATTTGCAGCAGCCTGTTTGGTATTTAGGCAAGGCAGAGCCTATGTGGTGTGGTTATTCCCCATAAGTAGGCGATAACGCAGCATTAATGCCAAACAGGCGCTGCCCTTCGGGTTCTGCCTAGGGGCGATTTACTCTTTGTTGCCTACATGGATGTAGGTAAGGGGCGTGAGCAGGACGCGGAAGCNNNNAGCAGGACGCGGAAGCTTTGCTCGGTTTTTACTTATTCTTACATGGATGTAAGCCATTAGGATAACGCAGGAGCAGTTATCGAGCCCACTAGGTTACAAACCTCGCGCCGCGATTTGATCGCCCCTAGATTGAACAAATCTCAATCCGCAAAGATCAACACGCCCTATACACGTAAATTTAAAACACCTAAACATACTGCTATCCGCTTAAAGCGCTATGGCATCTAGTTTATTTATGCACCCTAAGGAACCCTATGTTTGATTTAATAAGCAAACGCAGTGCTAATTTAAAAAATGATGTATTAGCCGGCTTAACCGCTGTGCTTACGCTCATTCCCGAAGCCGTTGCGTTTACCTTTGTAGCGGGAATTGACCCAATGATGGGACTATATGGCTCGTTTTTTGTTGGCTTTATTACCGCCGTGTATGGCGGCCGCCCTGGTATGATTTCGGGTGCTGCTGGCTCTATGGCTGTAGTCACCACCGCCTTTATTATTATGTTTGGGCTCGAATACTTGTTGGCCGCCGTGGTATTACAAAAAGCCGGTAATTTAGTTGAGGTTAACATTGTTGAAGACCCTAAATACCCTGTAGCCAATGACGCTATGGCGTAACACGTCACTTAGGTAACTCACTAAAAAAGCTCGGAATTTCCCGAGCTTTTTATTTTTAAGTCAATTGTTTAAATTATTTTAAGCTGGTAAGTTAGGCACGTATATGGACACCCCCACATAAAAGGATGTAACTATGCCACTTGTACAACTTATTCTATTTATTGTTTTTGCTGTGTTAACCACACTTGGTTTAAAAAGAATAACCGTAACTTAATGCTATTTGGCTTCATTGCTATATCGTTCACATTTGTAGGGCTCGACTTTTTGATAGGCGTAGATGAAGGGAAGTCAGGCATTAATTAATCAAAAAATTTTAGCTTGAAAATTAAAGGGACTTTAATGCGCTTATACATACTGATTATTTCTTTAGTTATTTTTTTAAGTGGGTGCCAGAGCTATATTGCTTATCAAATAACTAAGCCTCCGCAGAAAGTTCTCCCTAAAGAATTTGAGAGCTCTATCGCTTTATCTGGAGTACAAACCCATTACTGTAGCAGCGAAGTAGATTGTCTTGATTTTAGGTTTATCTCACCTAAGGATATCGAAAGCTACCTACTCGATGGTAATACACTTTCGCTAAGTTTGATTGTTGAAGGAAGCACTGAAGATGAGGTTTTTGAATACCAACTTACTTCAGATAATTTATCAAACAACCAAAATAGCGGGCTTTTAATCATCTTTCCGGGGTATGGCGTAGACAGCTTGATTTACACCATGCAAGCAAGATGGCTTAGCCATGTCACTGGAAAAAATGTGATAGTGATGCCTGCAAGTAATCAATACGAGAAGTTTAGATTTGGCTTAAACTCGCTTGATGTGCTAGTCAATTATGTAAATAAAGAAAACTACACTGATATTTCCTTAATTAGTTACTCAATGGGCGCAATTGCGGGAGTTGAGTTGGCATCTAAGCTGAACATTAGTAAGCATATACTTTATGCCCCAATGATTAATTTTGAGGCCGCACTAACCACAATTGCTAACTTATCACACCCTATTTATAGCAAACTATTAGGCGATGATTATTTAAATGAAGTCGCGGCTAAGATAATTGAAAAAAGTGAAGTACCTCTTACTAAACTCGACATATTAAATAATCTAAATAAGACCCCGCATGCTAGGCAAACTTACATCTTTTCAAGTAATGCAGACAAAGTGAGTCCATATAATAGGTTGCTTACTCTTAACAACTCAAAAGTGAGCATGTATGAGGTAAAAGATTTAAATCACATTGAAATGGTTTCTTTAATTTCCACACAACAAAGGAATGTGCTCCTTTCCTTGCTTGATGGATAACTTCAACAGTCCTAATAATTGAGAAAAATATTGCTCGTTTTTTATCCCTAATACGTTATGGTATTTAAATAATAAATATACATAATAAAGTTAAGGAGCAGCCATGAATACCCCGCAATCAGATCATATCCCGCAAGAAGCCTTTGATTGGTACGACGAATACGCCCACGGTTTAATGGACCGACGTACATTTATGAAAAAACTAGGTGGGTTAGCTGCACTTGGTTTTTCAATGAGCGTACTAACCAGTGCCCTGTTACCTAATTATGCGTTTGCAGAGCAAGTATCATTTAACGATGATGATATTAAAGCCACCTACGAAGAATTTGATTCGCCAAACGGGCATGGTAAAGGCAAAGGCTACTTAGCTGTACCTAGCAAAATTGAAGGTAAACTGCCGGTTGTATTAGTTATTCACGAAAACCGTGGTTTAAACCCATATATTAAAGATGTAGCCAGGCGCTTAGCCAAAAAAGGCTTTATTGCCTTTGCACCCGACGCACTCTTTGCGCTTGGTGGCTACCCGGGCAATGACGATGAAGGCCGCGCCATGCAAAAAACCATGGACAGAGCTAAAATTCAAAACGATTTTGTAGCTGGGGCTCACTTTTTAAAAAATCATTCGAATAGTAACGGCAAACTGGGAGCTGTGGGCTTTTGTTTTGGTGGTTACATTGTTAATTACTTAGCGGCGGTTGAGAGTGACTTATTGAGCGCGGGCGTGCCTTTTTATGGTACTCCTGCCAGTGAGTCACTGCACAAAAATATAAAAGCGCCTTTAATGATTCAATTAGGTGAGCTTGATAAACGCGTTAACGCTACATGGCCTGATTATGAAAAAAGCTTAAAAGCTAACAATGTTGAGTACATTATGCACATGTACGAAGGCGCTAATCATGGTTTTCATAACGACTCTACTGGGCGTTATGATGAGCAAAAAGCAGAACTTGCTTGGCAGCGTACCTTAGCGTTTTTTAATGAAAAACTAAGTTAATAATAAGGTAATGCCACCAGCTTAAAATGGGTGGCATTTTTTAAGTTAATTGAGCTCTGTAATGTGTAAAAGCTCACCAGATGGTCCCCATAAATAAATCACTTTACCCCACGGCTCTTGTTTTATCCCTTCAAAGCGAATATCAAAGTGAGTTAACTTACTAATAGTGTTAAAGGCTTCGTATATATTTAATACACACACTTGCAGCATTAAATTTTCAGCAAATTCTTGGTTGTAGTAACGATTAATACCAATCGACTTAAATATTGAATCATTCTAGCGTGCTAAATAGAGCGCTAACAGCGTTATAAATTTCTTATGTAGAACAACTACATGACGATATTTATGCCTTGTTATCACGCTATTCAACTGTCGCTATAAATGCCTAATAACTTAACACGATTGGTATAAAAACAAACTACATTCACCTGATGTTGCAATACTTAAATCAGCTGATGCAGGCTCAATAGTAAAGCCAAGCGCCTGATAAAAGTCGCACGATTGCTGATAATTTTTACACGGCACAAACACTCTAATATCATCAACTTGCATTATCAGTCCTTCATTAGCCAAGCACGCTTTTATCAATAATCCCTTTTGCAATAAGGGCTTTTAAAATACCGGCGCTTTTTTCTCTAAAGGCATCGCGAAGTAAGCGCACCGCCGGAGTGATTGACTGCCTACTTGGGCACACCAACCAAAGCTCTGTAGGCGTGGGTTTAAAGTTTGGCATAACACTTATGACATTACCGGCAAGTAATTCATTAGACATATCTAAGCACGATTTAACCGCCAGCCCCTTGCCCGACACACACCAGCGCCTTACTAAATCGCCATCGTTAGCCGCATGGCCACCGTGCAATTTTACTTTAAACTCTTCGCTGGCATCGCTAAATACCCATACATCTTTAATTATATCTTGCAGTTGATAAAACAGCCCTTTATGTTCTGTTAAATCATGTGGATGAGCAGGCGTGCCATGTGTATCAAGGTAGCTTTGTGCTGCGCATAAAATACGCGGTACATCGCAAATTTTAAAACCGTACATGCTGGCATCGTTAGGTTTACCATAACGCAGTGCAATGTCGACCGAGTCACGATAAAAGTCGATATTACTGTCGCTTATATTGGCGCGCAAGCTGAGCTGAGTGTGGGTTTGCATGAACTCGTCAAGCCAGGGGATCACAATGTTGCGCCCTAAATCAGAAGAAAGCGCAATACGCAGCTCGCCATCAATTATATCGTCATCGCTTTTAAGTGTATTTTTGGCTTGTTCAAGCATTGCCAATGCTTGCTGGCATTGCGGAATGTAACGCTCGCCGGCTGCAGAAAGCCTTAAATGGCGAGTGGTGCGTATAAATAGTTCAAAACCTAAAGCCTGCTCTACCCTTTTAACAGCAGCACTTGCTGTGGCGGTGCGCATATCTAAATTTGATGCTGCAGCAGTAATACTTTTAAACTCTGCCACTTTTAAAATTACCTGTAAGTCTTCTAAAAGCATTGTGTATTAATCCATTATCAACTTAATAATTTAATTATTATTTTTGGCAAAATTAAGCGCTTTAGGTTTGCTTACAGTGTATTGAGCAATCAAAAAGTGATTTATTGTCTATTTATATTTGACAATGCTTATCTATTGCGCGGTTTATCAATATAAAGGCAAATATTACACTGTACCCACCAGCTAGTCACTAACCACTATTTATTAAATTAGGACAATCTTTAAGGCGTTTATTAGTAAACCCAGCTTTTGGGCATTAATAGTATGTTTAAAAAGCAAATTTGTTTAAAGCAAGGACTCGCCCACCCAATTAACTAATATTATTTGATAAAGATTCAATCATTACCCTGTTTATTGCATAAAAATTCTCACCTATTATTCACCTCAACGCAAGCGAAGTCATTCAGGCTATTAAAATCGCTTTACTCTATTTTTTAGCATAACGGGTATCACAGTATGAAACGATTAAAAACCACCTTAGCAATAGCAACCCTGTCATTAGCCGCAAGTGCTTTTTCAAGCGCCTATGCAGCAGACGTTGGCCCCCTTGAAACGGTGACTACTTTTAATAAATATCGCGGCGCAGGTATAACTATAACACCTGCAGGGCGAATGATTGTAAGCATGCACCCGCTTGATGCACCAAAAACGCGAGTAATTGAAATTATGCCAAACGGTGCTCAACAACCTTTCCCTAACGAAGATTGGGCTGACGGCCCCGAGCTTGGCAAAGTAGGCCTTACAGCCGTAATTGGCGTACATAGCGACAGCAAAGGTGTGGTGTGGATTTTAGACATGGGCAGCGAGCAAGTAGCCCCAAAACTTATAGCCTGGGACAGCGTTGCCAATACCTTAGTTAATACCATTGAATTAAATAAAGATGCTGTACTTGATAACTCGTTTTTACAAGACTTTGTTATTGATGAACGTAACGACAAAATTTACATTGCCGATATGTCTTTTGGTAACTTTATGGGCGCCACTAAACCTGCGTTTATTGTTGTTGATTTAAAAACCGGCGAATCAACGCGTGTACTTGAGGGCAATGCTAAGCTAATGCCAGAGGAGCGCGATATTGTCATCGAAGCCTCTCCTGTTGCATCTAAATCAGCAAAAGGTGAAACAACAAACCTACGTTTTGGTTTAAACCCAATTACTATTGATGATAAAAATGAATGGGTATACTTTGGCGCATTTACAGGCACTAGCGTGTACCGTATTCCGGCAAAAACACTTGCTAATAGTACATATTCAGATGCTAAAAAAGCAAAAAGCATTGAAGTTTTTGGCCCTAAAAACCCAAGCGATGGCATGACCTACGCGCCAGGTGGCGGTATTTTAGTAACCGACCTTGAAAACAATGCCATTGGCTTAACGACTAAAGGCCACTACGAAATAATTGTTCAAGACAAACGATTATCATGGCCTGATAGCCTAGCAGTGAGCAATGGTTGGATTTATGTAACCCAAGATCAGCTCCACCAGCACCCTGCATTTAGCCAAGGCTTTGGTAATGCAAAACCACCTTACGTATTAACGCGTTTTCGCTTTAATCAAAAATAATTAATTATTTTTATAAGCCAGCCATGCCCGCTGGCTTTTTAGGAGTTAAGTTATGCTACTCGACACCCCTATTTGTGACTTTGGCTGGCAAGCGCCCAACTTTACGTTAAAAACCCCGCAAGGCGAGCCTTTTACCTTAGCCGACAACCTAGGCGAAAACGTCTTGTTAATCATGTTTATTTGTAACCATTGCCCTTATGTGCAACGTATTGCAAGGCGCTTAAGCGAAGATACCGCGTTATTAATAAACGAAGGTATAAATGTGTTAGCTATTATGTCGAACGACTATAAAAGCGTCCCTGCTGACTCCCCAGCTAATATGGAAAAATTTGCTAAGCAGCACGGCTTTTTGTTTCCCTACCTTGTTGATGAAAGCCAACGCGTAGGCAAACAGTATGGCGCGGTTTGCACGCCTGATTTTTTTGGTTTCAATAAACATGGGGCACTGCAATACCGTGGCCACTTAGACGATGCAAAAATGAATGACGATGCACATCGCACTCCTGAGTTAGTTAATGCCATGCGCCAAATTGCGGCCACAGGCAAAGGTCCTGAGCAGCAAACACCCAGCATGGGCTGCTCTATAAAATGGAGTAATTCATTATGAGTACAGTACATTTAAAATTGGGCGTAACCGATTTATCGTTTCACCATGTTACGGCCTCTTTAGTGAGCCATGTTTTAACTGATATGGGCTTTAACGTTGAGCGTATTTATGCGCCGCATCAAGATAACTTTAAAAACCTTAAATCTGGTGAAGTAGATTTACTCGCCTCAGCATGGCTACCTTCAAGCCACGGTATTTATAAAGCCGATGTTGAACAAGTTATGCCACTCGTTGAGCTTGGCTTACATTATGAGCCTTATGCACACTGGGGCGTACCAGATTACGTACCGCAAAGTGCAGTGAACGAAATTAGTGATTTGTTAAAACCAGATGTGCTTTCAAAAATGCAAAAAACAATTCAGGGCATTAATGCCGGTGCTGGTATTACCCGTTTTTCTATTAATATGATGAAAGAATATGGGCTGACGAGCGCAGGATATGAGTTTTTAACCGGCACAGAGCATGACTGTTTTAGCGCGTTTGAAAACGCCGTCGCCACCCAAACCTGGTGCGTAGTGCCGTTATGGAAACCACAATTTTTACATTACAAGCACACAATACGTGAGCTTAAAGAACCACAAGGATTACTAGGCGTTGTTGATAGAGCTGTTTTACTCCTACGTGAAGATAAACAAGCGCTGTTTAACCAAGCACAGTTAAACACCCTTGATAAATTACGCTTTTCAAATGAGATCATTGCCGAGCTTGACTATAAAGTATGCAAAAACTTACAACCACTCGATGACGTAACGCGTAATTGGCTTAATAACAATCCAATTAAATAGTAATTTGTGCTTTGTTTTTTTTAAAAAGGCTCAATATAGACACTACTTGGCTAAAATAGCCACTTAACGGAGATAACCATGACCCATCCAATTATTAATGATTTAGAAAAACGTTATACAACTAAACGCTACACAACCAAGCGCATTCCTCAAGATGATCTAGATGTAATTTACGAAGCTATGCGTCTTTCTCCTTCATCGATTAACTCGCAGCCGTGGAAATTTATTGTTATTGAATCAGACGAAGCTAAAGAGCGTATGCACTCTACGTTTGCTAATAAATTTCAATTTAATCAGCCGCATATTAAAACTGCATCACACGTTATCTTATTTGCTTACAACCCTAAATATAAACGTGATGACTATGCACAAGTCATTGATGCAGACATTAAAAATGGCCGTACTCAAAGTGAAAACCGCGAACAAGCATTTGGCGCCTTTGCTTTTGTTGATATGAATACCGATGAGCAAGGCAACAATGCAATGTGGACCAAAGCGCAAACTTACATTGCCCTGGGTAACACAATGCACGCCGCAGCACGCTTAGGCGTTGATTCAACACCTATGGAAGGTGTAGATGCACAGCTTATTGGTGAAGTGTTTGAACAAGAGCTCGATGGCTATATTTGTGATGTAGCGTTGGTACTTGGCTACCACGATGACACTGAAGATTATAACGCTAAGTTACCTAAATCTCGCTTAGCAAAAGAGCAAGTTATACAGGTTTTATAAAAACCTATTAAAAAAGCTTAGCGCTAATGAGTGCTAAGCTTTTATATTCATTTTATTTTTTAGCAATAGCTTGCAGGACCGACGCTAAACCCGTGTGGTATGTGCCTTCAAACACTTCTCGCTTTAATTCTTCTAAATGTACAAAGCTAAGCTCGGCTAAGTCATCTTGTAAATCGCTTTTTGAGGTTTTAGTATCGACCCTTGGGCCGCCTCCGGTATTATAATTTACTTGCTCAGGCGTATAGGCCTCAAGTAAAAACACCCCACCTGGCTTTAAACCTTTAACAGCGCGCTTATATACCGCTGAACGCACGGCACTTGGTAAAGGGCAATAAATAGACACTACTGCATCCCATTTTTCTTTTCCAAAATCAAACTTCGTTAAATCGGCGTGTACGAGCTCAATGTTTACGTTGTGCTCTTTGGCAAGCTTTGCCGCTTTTTCAAGCCCTACTTTTGAGCCATCAACCGCGGTAACGCTGTAACCCATTTTTGCTAAAAATACCGCATTTCGCCCCTCACCTTCGGCTAAGCTAATAACATTGCCTTTAGGTAATTGCTTATAGTGCTCAGCTAAAAAATCGTTTGGCTGTTTGCCATAAGCATATTGCTGAGTGTTATACCTTTCATCCCACATAATAGCTCCTGGTATTATTTTGCGTATTCATAGCGTTGAATAAGCCTGCTTAATAATTCCACTAATAATATGTAGTGTAAATAGGTAACTAATTTTTTAATGTTATTAATATACTACTCAGCCATGCTCACGCGCACTGCTAAGTGCTGGATTAAAAGGGGTGATTTTCAGAGCTAAATAAAAAAGCCAGTGACGAGGTCACCGGCCAAAAGAAGGCAATACGAAGGGAGTCGTACTGGCTGTTAAAACTTTTTCAGTATTCGCTATCTTAATAACGGCACATGAGATTCTAATGCCTGATAGTTCATCCATTGGTTTAATTGCTCTGGCCAGGTAATGCTTGGCTCGCAATATAAACCGCGTAATATAGAAAAATAAATAGCGCTATCAAGCAAGCTTAATGACGTTTTACCATTATTAATATTGAGCTGTTTTTCGGTGCCAATTAAAAATTAATTTACTTGTAAAACTATCTCAGGAGTTGATGCTATTAGGTTTACAAAGTTAAGCTCTGTCGATTGCTTGTTATCTTCCCACTCTATGCGGCTAGATTCTGTTTTAAACTCTTTTAAATCCAGTAATGGCCAGCGCGGCAAACCAATTTGCAATAAAGGCGCAAACGAGCCACCTTGCCACTCAATAGCCCCTTGCGTTGGCTTGTTTGATTCGCTAGAACCAGCAAGTTCAATAAACAGGCTAATAATTTCGTTACTTTCACTCATAACAGTGCCGTCATCCATTTCAAGAATAGGTACCATTTTTTTACCAATTAGTTTTGTTGGTGTTTCAGTGTCGTCGTAATCAAGTACAACGTCATCAAGCTTAATGCCTAATTTACCTGCTACATATTTAACACGCGCACAAAAAGGACAATGAGAGTAACTGTATAGTTTCATAATTAATTAAAGCCTAAAGCGGGTTAAGTACCTATGCCCGTAAGATACCCAAATAGTCAGCGCAGAAAAACCGCATTTAGGTTGAAACTTTATCTTGTAAAAATTGATAATCACGCTTTAAAAAGTAAATAACATAAAAAACACGCCATAAAGGCGTGCTTAATTTACACATTATAGTTAGCGCCCTATTACGCCCTCAGCTAAAGGTTTAAATCTAAATATATAATAAGGTGCTTTATTTTGAGCATTGCCGTTATTAAGTTGTGCCGAAAGCGGCAATTGCGCAGCGCCGGTGTACATGTAACCCTCTGGTCCAATGCTTACACCATCTGGCCAAATCATGTTTTTATCGTACGTGTAATCACGGTACGTACGTGTTTTGGCATCAATAACGCCCACAGTTCGCTCACCCACTATGGTTAAATATAAATTATCATCGGCATCAATACTTAAACCACCGTTTACTGGTTTTTGTGCGTATTGCTCTACACGTTCGCCTAGTTGTTTATCGGTTAATTGCTCGTTAGCAATATCGGCCATTTTTATACGGTAAACATACTTTTTATTAAGCGGAGCAAAGTAAAGCCATTGCTGCGCGTTATCAAGCACAATGCCATCAGCACCAATAAAGGCATTAAGTTGCTTTTGGTTATCAGTCCCTTCATCAATCATTATTGGCATTGTGTAATCGGGTAATGCACTTTCGTGACCTTGCAGTACTCGCCGGCTCTTACCTGTTTTAGTATTAACGATAATAAGGGCGGCTTGCTTGCCATTTCCGCCATCCGCAATACCTTCATCAGCAATCACTAATGTATTGTATTTGCTCGATATAGCTAAATCATTAAGTTGAGATTGAGCCACCGATATAGGGCTAGGTAAGTAAATAATTTTATTAAGCTTATTGTTTAGCGCATCCCATGCTATCAGCTTTGGCGTAATACGCGGCTGCGCCTGGCCTGAGTCGAGTATCCATACATTACCTCTGTCATCTGCCCTTACCCCTAATACCCAATTTAAATAGTTAGCGGGATTTTTTAAGCTGCCATCACTTTTATAAGGGGTTTGCATTTGCGCATTAGGAAATGGCACCACATCACCACTTTTTAAAAGCTCCCCCACTTTTACTTTTGGGTTATAAAAAGGGTGATAACTAAAAATAAAGCGCTTGTTTTGTGTATACGTAATACCGCCCACAGCACCGTCGGTTTGTGCGTAAACCTCAGCGGGTACCGTGTCATTTGCAAAAGCCGAGGCACTTATTAGCAAGGCTATAGCGCTTAGCCCTAATTTAGATTTATTTAAAAACATAATTTGCCCTACTTTTGCTTAATGTAATTAGCTGTGCCGTCTATCCAGTCTTGTCGAGCTGGGGCAAAAAAATCAATATCTACCGTATCTTGGGTAAAGTGAAATTCGTGCGGTACATTGGCCGGAATCACCATCATGTCACCCGCTTTCATAAGGTATTGTTTACCGCCAGAAAACACTTTAGCCTCGCCTGACATGATCCACGTTACTTGTTCATTAGGGTGTTTATGAAGCGGCACTTTGCCACCTTTTTTAGCCACCCATTTTACAAACGTAGATTGCGTACCATGAAAATATTGGCGTGTTAAATATGGGCCCATTTGCTCTTTGGGCTGGCTATCGAGATTAAGTAAAAAAGGGGCGTTGGTAATGTGCTGATTATAACTATCCATTATGCCCATTTGGGGTGCAGGCGTTATTTGCTGTTCAAGTTTACTTTGCGCTGCCCATACGCCACTGCTTGTTAAAGCAGTTGCTAATAAAAGCGTGTTAATTTTCATAGTTTCACCTAAATAATAAACTGTGTGCGGCTGCACTGACTATTTAGGTAAAGTTTACAGGCTGAGGATTTTTGAAAAAGCCGCCTAGGCAAGAAACATTTTCAAATAAAAACGAGTAATTAATTGATTATTACAAAATAAAAACCCAGCAATAAAGCTGGGTTTTACTTAGGTAATGCTTAAAATGCTTAACTGACCTTTAATTCTTGCATTTGTATGTACTGTACTAAGTCTTCAATCGTTACCACTGTCATGCTGTGTTTATTAGCATAATCACTTACCTGTGGTAAACGCGCCATGGTGCCATCAGGATTAGTGAGTTCACAAATAACCCCAAACGGTTTTAAACCAGCCAGCTGCATTAAATCAACAGATGCCTCGGTGTGGCCGCGGCGAACTAAAACCCCACCTGTTTGTGCTTTTAAGCCAAATACATGGCCTGGGCGCGATAAATCACTGGGTTTGGCGTTATCGGCTGTGGCGGCTTTAATCGTTGTTACTCGATCGGCTGCCGATACGCCGGTTGTAACACCGTGTTTAGCCTCTATTGTAACTGTGTAGGCTGTATTATTTTGGCTGGTGTTGTGAGTTACCATTTGCGGTAGCTCGAGCTGCTTAATACGCTCATCGCCCATACACAGGCACACAATACCGCTGCCTTCGCGGATCATTTCCGCCATTTGTTGGGTGGTTAAATGCTCGGCAGAAAAAACAAAATCACCTTCGTTTTCGCGGTTCTCGTCATCAACAACAAGTACGCCTTGGCCTTGCTGCAAAGCAGCAATGGCGTTTTCTACACGGGTGTGGCTTTCGCCAAATTGGCTAAGTAAAGACTGAATCATTATTATATTCCACATAAAAATAAATAGATTCAGGACACTGAAAGGCATGGCAAAACACACAAACTAAATTGCGCACTTTTTGCCACTAAACAGCTTATACCAATCCGCTTAATTAAGTGATTTATTTTGAGGTTAGAAAAACGTGTCACTCAAAATAATTAAGTATTATTGCGAATTGGTATTAAACACGCAGCCACAGGCCACGTGTTTGCATACGCTACAAGCTATATTCTCTTTCATCCGGACTATAACCGTCGGCTCTGGCATCTCACCAGATCTGCTTGACCTTTATTTAATACATTAAAAAAACGATTATTAAATAAAGCGCTCGCGGGCTCGTTTTATTCAAAAGCTAATGAGTAAAACATACCGCCGGTGGGGAATTTCACCCCGCCCTGAGAATGTACCGTGAACTTATCTGTTCACGGCCTGCGCATTATACGCGTGTATTTATACGTTATTCAAAAATAAACGTTAAATAAGCTCAGTATTTAGTGAGGCATTGAGTACTTTACCTTGGTTAATATCGGCCGTGAGTGAGCATTTTGCGCCATTAACTAAGTTTAAATTTGGCTGCGCATGGCCAATATCAGCGTCTATTATTACCGGGAATAAACACCCACCCAATGCCACATCTAGCGCATGGCGGTAATCAAATGCATCGTGATGACTTTGTGTTATTTCACTGCGCCCTAAAATAAGGCCGTTAATATCATCAAATACACCGGCAAGTTTGAGCGACAGTAAAAATCGCGCCACGGTGGTAGGGGTAAGCTCTGAATTTTCTAGGTATAAAATTAGCCCTTCGTTCGCACTGTGTTTTTTAAAGTCATGCAATGCTAAAAATGGCGAATCCAGCAATAACCCTACGGTATCAAGGCAGCCGCCAAATAAGCGCCCAGACATCTCTATTGTGCGCTCATCAGTGTAATTTAGGCACTGCCACTGGGTAGGCTCGCTTGGCGCTAGCAGCTCATCGGGGTTTTGTGCGTAATTGGGTTTATTTTTTTGATAATAAGCAGAAGGTCCTTGCTCAAATTTACTTCCCGACTCGTAGGTAATGGTTTCAAAAATTTGTAAGCTGTAGGGGTTTGTTTCATCTGGGTGAAGCTGCATTAGGTTGGCACTATGAAGTGTTGCCCATTGGCACTTAGCCGTAAGTGCACAAGCAATTGTGCTCACATCAGAAAAACCCACCAGCCATTTAGGTTTGGCCTCTTTTATGGCGTTATAATCCAGTAGTGGCAAAATTTCCATTGCCAGCTCTCCGCCCATTGGTGGCATAATGGCGGCAACCTCATCGTCTAGCAAAAAGCCCATTAATTGCTTGGCATGCGCTTTTGCATCTAATTCATCGCGGGGTTTATTTTGGCGTAAAAACTCCCCTTCTACTACCTCGTAACCACGGTGTTTTAAACCGTCTATCACTCTATCTAATCGTGCATGGTATTTTTCTTTTAAGCCCGACGAAAGCGAGCAAATAGCAATTTTAGAGCCTACTTTTAAAGGCGCTGGATAAAGTATATTAGCCATGAATGTTCCTTTTAATAAAGTGATTCCACTGTGTAAAAGCCGTTATGCATTTACACATTACCTATATGAATGTACCTATATCAACACGCACACTCTTTATGCAATATGAATAAGCGTAGAGTGTGTTTAGCACTTATGCAGTCACCATTTTATTTCTAAATTTTTTAACGGGTAATGGCACGCGCTTTTTATAGCGATCTACTTATGCCAATCGGTTTAACTCAGCTCTTTATTTTGAGGGGGGGGTGTTATATATGGGGTTTATGGGGGTAAGTTGCTATTAGCTAATTTTTAGGTATAAAAAAACCGATGCAATTGCATCGGTTTTTGCTTGTACATTACTGTGAGCTAAATATTAAAGATACTCAACGTCAATGATTTCGTACTCAACGTCGCCTTTAGGCGTTTTAATGGTCACAGCATCATCTGTTTGTTTACCAATTAAACCGCGCGCAATCGGTGAGTTAACAGAAATTAAGTTATTTTTAATATCTGCTTCGTCATCACCCACAATACGGTAGGTTACTTCGGCATCTGTTTCTACATTTACAATAGTGACAGTAGTACCAAAAATAACTTTACCTGTATTAGGCATTTTAGTTACGTCAATAATTTGCACATTTGAAAGCTTAGCTTCAATTTCTTGAATACGGCCTTCACAAAAACCCTGTTGCTCACGCGCTGCGTGGTATTCAGCGTTTTCTTTTAAGTCACCATGTTCACGTGCAATCGCAATATCATTTACGATTTTAGGACGGGTAACTGTTTTTAATTCGTTAAGCTCTTCGCGCAGTAACTCTGCGCCACGAACTGTCATCGGAATTGATTGCATACTTTTCTCACTTAACACCAAGGCCTAGTGGCCTTGGTACATTTCCTTAGTTCAATCGCTGGTGTAGCTCTTGAACTGACGTCACTTTACTACGGTCGTCCGCTTGGTTAGCAGTACAGTTAGCAAATGCCGCGTTCAAGGTTGTCGTGTAGTTGGTTTTGTTTTGCAATGCACCACGACGCAACACCTTCGAATCTTCGATCGCTTGGCGACCTTCTGTGGTATTTACGATATAGCTGTACTCTTTATTCTTGATGTTATCAAGAATATGCGGGCGGCCTTCATATACTTTGTTTACACGGCGTACTTCAATACCGGCCTCTTTTAAAGCCTCTGCTGTGCCACCTGTTGCATCAATTTCAAAACCAAGGTCTGTCATGGTTTTAGCAAGTTCTACAACACGAGACTTATCGCTGTTACGTACAGATAGTAACGCGCGACCACCGCGTGGTAAAGTGTTGCTTGCACCTAATTGTGCTTTTGCGAACGCTTCGGCGAAAGTATCGCCAACACCCATCACTTCACCTGTAGAACGCATCTCTGGGCCACGGATAGGATCCACACCTTGGAACTTAGCAAACGGTAAAACAACTTCTTTAACGCTGTAATACGGTGGAATTACTTCTTTAGTAATGCCTTGGCTTGCTAAAGACTGACCCGCCATACAACGCGCGGCTACTTTTGCAAGTGCAATACCGGTCGCTTTAGATACAAACGGTACAGTACGCGCCGCACGTGGATTCACTTCAATTAAGTACACTTTGCCATCTTTTACAGCAAATTGTGTATTCATTAAGCCCACTACGCCAAGCTCAAGTGCCATATCGGTTACTTGTTTGCGCATAACATCTTGCACTTCTTGTGATAAAGAGTGTGCAGGTAATGAACATGCTGAGTCACCCGAGTGAACACCCGCTTGCTCAATGTGCTCCATTATACCGCCAATAATTACTTGCTCGCCGTCACAAATTGCATCAACGTCCACTTCGATTGCATTATCTAAGAAGTGATCAAGTAGTACTGGCGCTTCATTTGAAGCTTGTACCGCTTCGGTCATGTAACGACGTAAGTCTTGCTCATCGTAAACAATTTCCATTGCACGGCCACCCAGTACGTACGATGGACGCACAACCAGTGGGAAGCCAATCTCACCTGATTTAAGTAATGCTTCTTCAGTTGATGTAACTGTTGCGTTTTCTGGTTGTAGTAAATCAAGACGCTCTACTAACTGTTGGAAACGCTCACGGTCTTCTGCGCGGTCAATCGCATCTGGTGAAGTACCAATTACTGGCACACCATTCGCTTCAAGTTCACGTGCTAGTTTAAGTGGTGTTTGGCCACCGTACTGTACAATCACACCTTTTGGTTTTTCAACACGTACAATTTCTAATACGTCTTCAAGTGTAATTGGTTCAAAGAATAGACGGTCAGAAGTATCGTAATCGGTAGAAACCGTTTCAGGGTTACAGTTAACCATGATGGTCTCATAGCCGTCTTCGCGTAGCGCAAGGGCTGCGTGAACACAACAGTAGTCAAACTCAATGCCTTGGCCGATACGGTTAGGACCGCCGCCAATAACCATGATTTTGTCTTTGTCTGACGGGTTCGCTTCACACTCTTCATCGTACGTTGAGTACATGTAAGCTGTGTCTGAGCTAAATTCAGCAGCACAGGTATCAACACGCTTGTACACAGGTACAATGTTTAACTGATGACGCTTTTTGCGAATTTCGGCTTCAGATACACCAGCAATTTCAGCAATACGTGGGTCGGCGAAGCCTTTACGCTTAAGTTTACGTAAAAACTCTGCATTTAAGCCGGCCATGCCACCTTCAGCAATTTTAGCTTCGTCTTTTAAAATGTCTTCTATTTGTACTAAGTACCAAGGGTCAACTTTGGTAAGTTCAAATACTTCTTCTACGCTCATACCGTGGCGCATTGCATCGGCAATGTACCAAATACGCTCAGCGCCTGGCTCGCGTAGTTCACGAATGATTTTTTCGCGCGCTTTCGGGTCATCAAGTGCCACAATTGGGTTAAAGCCCGTTGCGCCTACTTCAAGACCGCGTAATGCTTTGTGTAACGATTCTTGCTGGTTACGACCAATCGCCATTACTTCGCCCACTGATTTCATTTGCGTTGTTAAGCGGTCGTTCGCGCCGGCAAATTTTTCAAAGTTAAAGCGAGGAATTTTTGTTACTACGTAGTCGATTGATGGCTCAAATGACGCTGGTGTTTTACCACCCGTGATGTCGTTTTGAAGTTCATCTAACGTGTAACCAATTGCTAACTTAGCGGCAATTTTAGCAATAGGGAAACCCGTTGCTTTAGATGCCAGTGCTGATGAGCGAGATACACGTGGGTTCATCTCAATGATAACCATACGGCCATCATCAGGGTTTACACCAAACTGTACGTTTGAACCACCGGTTTCAACACCAATTTCACGCAGTACCGCCATAGAGGCATTACGCATTAATTGGTATTCTTTGTCGGTTAGAGTTTGTGCTGGTGCAACGGTGATTGAATCACCAGTGTGTACACCCATTGGATCAAAGTTTTCGATAGAACATACAATGATACAGTTGTCTTTTTTGTCGCGAACAACTTCCATTTCATATTCTTTCCAGCCAATCAGTGATTCATCAATCAACAACTCACTTGTTGGTGATAAATCTAGGCCGCGCTCACAGATTTCGTTAAATTCTTCCATGTTGTAAGCCACACCGCCACCGGTGCCACCCATAGTGAAAGAAGGACGAATAATACACGGAAAACCAATACGTGTTAGCGTATCGTGTGCTTCATCCATAGAGTGAGCAATTTCAGCACGTGGACATTCAAGGCCAATGTTTTTCATGGCTACGTCAAAACGTTCACGGTTCTCTGCTTTGTCGATTGCATCGGCGGTTGCGCCAATTAGCTCAACGCCGTGTTTAGCCAGTACACCGTGCTTATCTAAATCAAGTGCACAGTTTAATGCCGTTTGACCACCCATTGTTGGTAGTACTGCATCTGGCTTTTCTTTTTCAATAATTTTTTCTACCACTTCCCAATGAATAGGTTCGATGTACGTTGCATCGGCCATTTCTGGGTCGGTCATGATAGTTGCTGGGTTTGAGTTAACTAATATAACTCTAAAGCCTTCTTCTCTAAGTGCTTTACACGCTTGAGCACCAGAGTAATCAAATTCACAAGCTTGACCAATTACAATTGGGCCTGCGCCTAAGATAAGAATGCTTTTTAAATCGGTACGTTTTGGCATTATTACTCCAGTTAAATTAGTTATTACGCGCTTGCATCAGGTCGATGAAGTGGTCAAATAATGGGGCTGCATCGTGCGGGCCTGGGCTTGCTTCTGGGTGACCTTGGAAGCTAAACGCTGGCTTATCAGTACGATGAATACCTTGTAGTGTTCCATCAAATAACGATTTGTGCGTGGCACGTAAGTTACTTGGTAGTGTGTCTTCATCGGCAGCAAAACCGTGGTTTTGTGCGGTGATCATTACTACATCGCGGTCTAAGTCTTTTACTGGGTGGTTACCACCGTGGTGGCCAAATTTCATTTTTACTGTTTTAGCACCTGAGGCCAGTGCTAATAATTGATGCCCTAAACAAATACCAAAAATTGGTGTATCGGTTTCTAAAAAGGTTTTAATTGCATCAATAGCGTAAGTACATGGCTCTGGATCGCCAGGACCATTAGATAAGAAGATACCATCTGGGTTTAAAGCAAGTACATCGGCGGCTGAGGTTTGCGCTGGTACAACGGTTAATTTACAACCGCGATCAACTAGCATACGTAAAATATTACGTTTAACACCGAAGTCGTAGGCTACTACATGAAACTTTTCATCATCGCTGCTAAGGGTTTTAAATCCTTGGCCTAATGTCCAGCTTGATTCGCGCCACTCAAAATTTTCCTTGGTTGAGACAACTTTTGCTAAATCCATACCTTTTAAACCTGGGAAGGTTTGCGCGGCTTGTAACGCTTTGTTTTCGTCTAACTCGTCACCGGCAATAATACAGCCGTTTTGTGCGCCTTTGTCGCGCAAAATACGGGTAAGCTTTCTGGTGTCGATGTCCGCAATACCTAAAATATTACGTTGTTTTAAGTAATCATCTAACGATTGCTCGTTACGAAAGTTACTTGCTAGCAGTGGCAAATCACGGATCACTAGGCCTTTAGCCCAAATTTGATTCGCTTCTTCGTCTTCGCTGTTGGTACCCGTATTGCCGATATGTGGGTACGTCAAAGTTACGATTTGTTCCGCGTATGATGGATCAGTCAAAATTTCTTGATAACCAGTCATAGACGTATTGAATACTACTTCACCGACTGACATGCCGTCAGCGCCGATTGCAGTACCGCGAAACACTGTGCCGTCTTCTAGGACTAACAGAGCGGATTTAGTCAAGTTAAACCTCCTAACAGTAAAAAACGGGAGTAAGCAAATGCTTAACACCCCGCCAATACCCAGAGGGATCGTCAAAACCAGATTTTTTTGTGAGCTTAAATTGTTTTACGCAGTCTTAAATGATGCCGATATAAAACGCTAAACCTTCAATCATTTTTCTTGCCTAAAACTCTTTTCATTCCCACTGAAACCCCTGGTTTTACTAGCCACTTGGGTATAATTGGAAACACGCATTTAGTAATTTTTGGCAAATTGGCTGCATTCTACATGAAGATGCTATTTAGGTCTAACGTTATTTAGATAAATACTACAAATAAGTCGCTTTAGGCAAAAATAGACCCAAACAGCTAAAAAAGTAACTAAACTACTTCAGATCTAGCACATCTTGCATATCATAAAGTCCTGCTGGTTTATTTTGTAACCACTGCGCAGCCCTTATAGCTCCTAATGCAAAGGTCATTCGCGAACTTGCTTTGTGGGTTAATTCAAGCCTTTCGCCCATAGTTGCGAAATAGGCGGTGTGTTCACCTACTATGTCCCCGCCTCTTAGTACTGAATAGCCAATTTCATTTTGTGATTTTGCGGTTTCTACTTGGCTGCGGTCGTATACCGCTACTTCATCGTGATCCCACCCTTTAGCCTGTGCAATAGATTCACCAATGGCTAATGCTGTGCCCGAGGGCGCATCTATTTTATGACGATGATGCGCTTCAAAAACTTCTATATCTAGGTCGTCACCAAACTTAGTGGCCGCTGTTTGCACTAGGTTAAGTAGCACATTAACGCCAACGCTGTAGTTACGCGCAAACACAATAGGAATATGTTTAGCAGCATTTTCTAATAATGCCATGTCTTCGCTAGTTAAACCTGTGGTGCCTATAACCATAGGCAGTTTTTTATCGAGCGCTGTTTTTAAGTGATTGCGCATACCTGCTGGTAACGTGAAATCGATAAGTACATCAACATCAGCAACCTTGCTCTCGTCGCTAAAGCTAATGGATTTGTCGGCTGAACTGTTTACTTGATTTACATTAATACCCAATAACGATGAGCTGCTGCGAACATACGCACCACCAAGTTGTGCTTGCTCTTTAATTGTCGCGGCTTCTAATAGGGCTAAGCCCATTCTGCCGTTAGCACCAAAAACACCTATTCGATTCATTGTTATTGCCTTAATCTGATTTAGTTGGATCTGTTGTTGCGTACCCTGACTAATTTGCCGCCCTAAATTTGCTTCGAGCAATTATTAGCCGCATATAATCGCACACCGGTAGATATTATCTAAAAGTCGTGCAATAGTCAGGTAAGCCCTTAATTAAATAATAATAACAATACCAGTTTACTTTAGCCATCTATACATTTAAACTTCCCTTTCGCGTCGATTTGGTCTTTGGCTTGCGGGCGCTGTGGTCATCTACTTTTTTATTAAAGAGTGATCTACTAAATTCAGCTAAAAGAGGAGTTTTGGCTGTGGTTATACTAACTGGTTATGAGGAATACAATGCAGCCAACATTTAATAAAAACAAAGCAATTCTATCTTTGCTTCCCCTTCTTACCTTTGTAGCCCTTTTTTTAGGCTCAGGTTTATATTTACAATCGCAAGGGGTTGATTACGCTTTTTACCAGCTCCCAGCACCGGTTGCTATACTACCCGCTATTATGCTTGCCTTTATTTTAAACAAAGGCACTGTAAACCAATGTGTTGAAACCTTTATTAAAGGCGCAGGACACAACAACATTATTACCATGTGTTTAATTTACTTACTTGCCGGTGCATTTTCGGCAGTAGCAAGTGCCACCGGTGGCGTGGATGCGGTTGTAAACGCTGGCTTGTCACTTATTCCCCCGTCGCTGTTATTACCTGGGCTATTTTTAATTGCTGCGGTTGTCTCTACTGCAATGGGCACATCAATGGGTACCATTGGTGCTATAGGGCCAATTGCCTATGCGGTATCGGTTAAAACAGGCATCGACCCTGCCCTAATGGCCGGTACTATAGTATCGGGCGCAATGTTTGGTGATAACCTTTCTATTATTTCAGACACAACCATTGCGGCAACGCGTACGCAAGGCTGTGAAATGAAAGACAAGTTTAAAGAAAACTTAAAAATAGCGGTTCCTGCTGCCGTATTAACCATTGCTTTGCTGCTTTATTTAACACCTGCTCCACAAGCAGTAGAAACAAAAGATTTTGATTTGTTATTAGTGCTGCCTTATGCCTTTATTTTAGTATTGGCTGTAGCCGGTATGAACGTGTTTGTCGTGCTATTTAGCGGTATTGTATTTGCTGCGCTAATGGGCTTTACCGGCAGCTACGAAGGCGCAAGTTTTGTAAAAGATATTTACAAAGGTTTTACCGATATGCAGGAAATATTTTTACTTTCTATGTTTATTGGTGGCTTATCTGAATTTATTCGTATTAACGGCGGCCTTGATTTTCTGGCACAAAAAATTCAAGCCATTACAAAAGTGATTGCCAAGTGGCACCGCAAAGTAGCTGATCAGCTTGGTATAGCTGCATTGGTATTAACCAGCAACGTGTGTATAGCCAATAACACGGTATCAATTATTGTTGCAGGTCCTATTGCTAAAAAACTTGCTGATGATGGCGAAATAAGTGGTAAACGCTCTGCAAGTTTACTTGATATTTTTGCTTGTGTTACGCAAGGCTCACTGCCCTATGGTGCTCAAGCATTACTGTTAGGTGCTACGTTTAAAATTAGCCCGTGGGAAGTATCAACGTCATCTTACTACTGCTTTATTTTAGCCTTTACTGCCATTGCCGTTATTTGTTTGCGCCGCAATAAAGCCTAAATTTTGTGCAAAATCTTATGTTGCAGCTTAATAAATAAGCTGCAACATATGTTAAAATAATAATCTACAAATCAATACCTTGTGCTATAATGCGCGCTTTCGCGTGTCACTAAAATTATAGTTAAATACAGATTATGAAATTTAAAAAAATACTTCCCCTCGTTACCCTTACGTCAATCGCTTTATCATCTTCTGCCCTTGCTGCTAATTGGAGCAGTACCGCATTACATGTTAATAATGGCGACCAAAAAAACCCATTTACTAAGCAAGAATCAGACACTACTGTTTACTCGCTGCAACATGCATCGGGCTATGATTACGGTGATAACTTTTTCTTTATTGATTACAGCAAAGACGATACAACCGACGGCTACCAAGATAGCGACTTTTACGGCGAATGGTATTCAACGCTAAGCTTATCGGCTATTAGCGGTGAGAAAATTGGCGCTGGTGCATTACTAGATGTAGGCCTTACTGGCGGAATTAACGTTGCCGGCGATGCCAAAATGATGAAATACCTACCGGGTGTTAAATTAAGCTGGGATGTACCTGGGTTCAACTTTTTTCAAACACTTGTCACTGCCTATATTGATGACAGTGAAGGCGTAGCAAAAGGCGGTGCCCCTATTGAAACTAACAGCTGGATGTTTGATGTAGCCTTTGAATACCCGTTTACCCTAGGCTCGCAAAAATTTAGCTTTAAAGGACACGCTGAATACATTGCAGAGCGCGAAGATGAGTTTGGTAACGACGTAGAAGCGTGGATACTTGCACAGCCTATTTTAGTATGGGATATGGGCCACGCGTTAGAAATGAAAGAAAACACCCTATTACTGGGTATGGAACTGCAATACTGGCATAACAAGCTAGGCACTGAGGTCACTGAATCGGTTCCACAAATACACGTTGAGTGGACTTTTTAAGCCCAGACAGTGTAAAACAGAGTCAACATTACTTTTAAACGGAGCACTTAAACAGTGCTCTTTTTTTTGCCATGAAAACTATTTAATTGAACAGCCTTTAATACTTAGTTATTGTCTTACTTTAATTAAAGCCGTGTGCTTGCCTTTAATAGGAGTAAGGAAATGCCAGCGATTAAAGTTATTTGTTTGTCTGCATTATTAGCCTTTACTAATAATGCATTTTCCAGTATTACAAAACCCTCTAAAACCCTCTCTTACGATGCACTTTTAACAAATTACCAGTATGATTTTAAAGTAAATTATTTTGATATTGCATCACAAAAGCAATCGCTAAAAATGGCGTATATTTATTTAAAACCCACACAAAAAAATATGCCAACAGTGACGCTAATGCACGGTAAAAACTTTAATGCCGACTACTGGAGCCCCACAGCCCGTTACTTACAGTCGCTTGGGTTTGGGGTGCTGATCCCCGATCAAATTGGTTTTGGTAAGTCTTCAAAGCCCGCTAACTATCAATATTCATTTGCGGCGCTTGCGCATCATACACATGCATTAATGGACTCGCTAAAGCTTGAAAAGTCGATTGTTGTTGGCCACTCTATGGGGGGAATGCTAGCGAGCCGTTTTGCATTAATGTACCCAGATACAACCACTAAACTGATTTTGCTTAATCCAATAGGGCTTGAAAACTACTTACACTATGTAAAATACAAAGACACCAACTTTTTTTATAAAAATGAGCTTAACAAAACGCCCGAAGGTGTTAAAAAGTACCAGCAAAAAAACTATTACGACGGTCAATGGAATGCTCAGTATTCAGCATTAACCGACTTTATTACAGGGCAAATACAAGGCCCAGATAAAGAGCAAATTGCCTGGGTTAACGCTAAAACCTACGATATGATTTTTACCCAACCGGTGATCACTGAATTTAAAGACTTAACCGTGCCCGTTAAATTAATTATTGGTACGCGTGACAGAACAGGTCCTGGCCGAAACTGGAAAAAAGACGGGATAGATTATCAGCTGGGACGTTACGACAAATTAGGAAAACACGCTGCTGCGCTCATTCCTGATGCGCAACTGTTTGAACTTGATAATTTAGGTCATTTACCGCAAGTAGAAGATTTTGAGCGATTTAAGGCAGTGTTTAAACAAGCACTAAGTGAGTAATAGCTTGACGCTTAATAAAATAAAGCCCCTGTAAGTAAACCGCTTACAGGGGCTTTTTATATAAAAACTAATTTACAGCGTACATTGCGGGTTTTTACCCTGCGATTTAGCCGTACTTTGCTCGCTAAGAGCTTCGCTCATTTGTGCTTGTAAATTATTAATTCGATTGCTCGGTGCAGGGTGAGTAGATAAAAACTCAGGTGTGCTACCACTGCCTGCTGCGCTCATATTTTGCCAAAGCGTGACCGACTCTTGTGGGTTAAAGCCAGCCTGCGCCATTAAATCTAAGCCAATGGTATCGGCCTCTGATTCGTGTGAACGGCTAAATGGTAAAACTACGCCGTACTGCGCCCCTAAGCCTAAACCTTGCATAATTTCGTTGCGGTATTGTACGTTGCCCATTTCAAGCGCTGCGCTGCCTAATTGCATACCGGTATCTAAAATTGAGCTTTGCGATACACGCTCATTTGAATGCTCTGCTATAACGTGGCCCACTTCGTGCCCTAGTACGGTTGCAAGCTGATCTTGATTGGTGGCTATTTTTAATAACCCCGTATGAACACCTATGTAGCCACCAGGTAATGCAAAAGCATTTGCCGACTCATCTTCAAATACTACGACTTCCCAATTTTGTGAGGCGTATTCTTTTGGTAGAACAGCCACGACCTTTTCAGCAATACAATTTACATACGCATTGGTTTTTGCATCTTTATTGATTGACTGTGATTCCTTCATTTGAGCAAAACTTGCGGTGCCCATTTCACTCATTTGTTGATCTGAATACAGCGCAATTTGAGTACGCCCAGTAGGCGATGTTTTACAGCCGGCTAAAACTGCAGTTGCGAGTAAGGCAAGGGCTAGTTTTTTCATGGTGTTTCCTTCAAGTCTTTAATTTTTATTAGTTGTAGAATAGCAAACACGGTGCCAGTTTAGAATCTTTGCTCTGTATTACGCCGCTTTTTATTTTTAATAAATAAATGACCTTGCCAGACAAACTAAGTTTATACCCTTGCATAGCCCTGTTACACTATAAGCCTTGTTTTTAGTGAATGTTGAGTGACTACATGGACGCCTCGGCCTCGTCTTTTAATACCCGAATTTTGTTACCCTTGTTAGCCAGTATTGTTGCTATTACGCCGCTGGCTATAGACATGTACTTACCGGCCATGTTGGTTATTGCGAACGATTTACAAACCACTATGCCAAATGTACAAATTTCGCTAAGTATTTATTTGGCTGGCTACTCGCTAGGCATGTTATTTTTTGGCCCTATTGCCGATCAACTCGGACGACGAAAACTAGCCCGAATTGGCTTAACCTTATTTGGTGCAAGCTCATTTGCGCTGGCTTTTACCACCGAAATACACACCTTTTGGGTACTTAGAGCCGTGCAAGCATTTACCGGCGCGGCAGCCACGGTGGTTGTGCCTGGCGTAATTAGGCATATTTATCAAAAAACACCGCTAAGGGCATGTCGTATGTATCTATGATTATGATGGTAGCGCCCTTAGTTGCCCCCTCTGTGGGGTCGTTTATTTTAGGGTTCTCGGTATGGTCAACCATATTTTTGGTTCTTGCTGCCTATAGCTTTTTAATTTTGGCGTTTGTACAAGTGTATTTAATTGATATCCCCATTCATAAAAATGAGAAAAAAGGCCTAGCCTTGTTTTTCGACAGCTATAAAACGGTACTTAGTAATAAAGATGCACGTGCAGACATATTAAGCTCTATGTTTGTCTCGTTTGGCTTTTTTTGCTTTTTAACCTCAGTGCCTTTTGTATACCTAGATTTATATAATGTATCTGAGCAATTATTTGGTATTTTATTCGCATTTAATGTCATGGCACTTATGTGTGGTAACTTTTTAAATACCCGAATTGTACCAAGAATTGGCTCTCGAAAAATGCTGTACATAGGGCTTGTATGTGGCTTTGCCTCTGGGCTGGCACTGCTTACGTTTAGCTTGTTGCAGCTTTCTTTATATTACATTGTAGCGGCCATTGCGCCTTTAATGATGAGCCTAGGGGTAACAGCAAGCAATGCTGATTCATTAATATTAATGAAGTTTGAAAAAAACACCGGTACCGCCACCGCTGTTATTGGAACGCTGCGCTTTGGCAGTGGCGCGCTCGTTGGCCCATTGCTTGCGGTGGTGCATGCAAAAAGTGCTGTGCCGTTTTCAAGCTTAATGTTTAGCGCCGTGCTATTAACTATGCTGGCGCAGTTAATCCACTATAAAATAGACAAAAAAAATGCCTCATAATGAGGCATTTTTTATAAACAGTGACTAATTAAGCGTCTGCTGCTTTAGATACCATAACCATTGCAGGGCGTAATAAACGACCATTTAATGTGTATCCTTTTTGCATTACTGCAAGTACCGTGTTTGGTGAGACATCGTTACTTGGTTGGATAGACATTGCTTGGTGGAATTCTGGATTAAATTGCTCACCTTGTGGGTTAACAATTTCAACGCCAAACTTTGCAACCGCATCGTTAAAGCTTTTAACTGTCATATCAATACCTTCAAGCAATGGCTTTAGGGTTTCGTTTTCTTTATCAGAAAACTCAATAGCACGCTCGAGGTTATCGATTACTGGAAGTAATTCGTTAGCAAACTTTTCCAGTGCAAATTTATGTGCTTTTTCTACATCTTGTGCAGCACGACGACGAATGTTATCTACATCTGCGGCGGCGCGTACAACGCTGTCTTTTTGATCCGCAATGGTTTGCTTTGCGGTTTCAAGCTCTGCGTATAGCATTGCAATTTCAGCTTCAGGGCTTTGCTCTTGGTCTGCTTCGTGTTGCTCTGCGGCTTCTACTGCTGCTTCAACATCAGCTTCCATTTGAGCTACTTCTTCGTTTAGTTCTACTTCTTGCTCTGGGTTTTGTGTCTGCTCAGACATAAAATACGTGCTCCAATTCTTTACAACTGCGGTAATTATGGGGATTGAATAAAAAGATTCAAGAGTTAGATGGCTCTAATAATTTAAATTCTTGGATTAATTGTTCAATTTGCGCCGATTTAGGGCAAATTACGCAAAAACGGCTTTGATACTCTTGATTTTGAAAGTACGGCACACTAATTACTATCAGCTCATTGCACTCTGTAAACGGTAAATTTTCAGTGTTTAAAACTGATACACCGTTTTTAAATGCGAGTTTATCTTCGACAAAATTTAAAAATGAAACGCCAATATTTAAGCTTTGCTCGCAATCGACCTTTTTATATAAATAGTTTTCGCCTACTACAATACTGTTATCTGATCCAAGCTTATGACTAAGCTGGCGCGTCCACTGTGTCAGTGAGTCATGGCAATTACGCGGTGCGGTGTTTGCCATTGCTTGCATTCTGTACAAACCTTCCATTAAGGTTTGTTGGCTAAATACTGTGTTTAACCAAGTTGCAAATTGATAACGCACAGCATCTGAGGAATCATCAGGTTTGTTGATACAAATATTGTGGCTTTGCCCTGCTCTATCTATTAGCAGTACAAGCCAATCGTTAGAATCAAACTCAAGTACTTCTACTCTAAACACTTGTTGTGAGCTTGCTTGGGGTAAGCCTACACAACAACATACTTGATACTTTTTACTTAATCCATGGGCCAGCTCCACAAGTTGTGCTTGTTTTGGCTGCCAGTAATTAGCTATTTCAGCTAACGGAAAAAACTCATCAAACCAATAATCAAATCCTTGGTTTGTAGGCACACGCCCTGCCGATGTATGAGGGGAATATAACAAGCCTACTTTTTCAAGTCGCGCCATAGCATTTCGTACCGTGGCAGAACAAACCGCCATGCCTTTTTGCTTCGCTATTTTTGTTGATGGAACGGGTAACCCTTCACCATTACAATAAAGGCTCATCACTGCTGAAAAAATTTGTTGATCTCGCGGGTTTATATTCATGTTATCTACATCTTGTTGCATGAAAGAGATATCGGGGCAGTTAAAACAAATTCAAGCCTAAAGCACGCTTTAAGTGAATATGTTGTTGCATGCATTACAATAAAACACTGCTGCAACTATTTTTAAGCATTAAATACAAAAATTAAAGGGGTAATTTAATCTGTTGAGCCAATAATCAGCTCTTAGGTGAGCTTGGCAATATACAGGCGTAATTGAATCATTATCATATTGGTAAATCTGTGTTTTCAAACACTTCTGTTTTGAGTTACCCTACAAAAATATTATTACTTTTTATTGCAGCCGTTATGCACTCACCGTTTAAAACTATTGGCCTTATAGGTAAACCAAACCACCCTAAAGCTGCGGCTACGTTACAGCGTTTACATACTTTTTTATCGGCTCTTGGCTTTACCGTGATTGTAGAAAAGCGCACCGGTGGGCAGTTATCGGATGTCCCTGATACTCATCAAGTTGACCTTGTTAGCTTAGGCGAGCAAGCCGACCTTGCTATTGTTGTAGGGGGTGATGGCAATATGCTTGGTGCTGCTCGCGTACTGGCACGCTTTGACGTAGCTGTAATAGGCGTAAACAGAGGTAATTTAGGGTTTTTAACCGACTTAAACCCAGAGGGCTTTGAAGGTAGCCTAGAGCAAGTGTTAAGCGGTGAATATTTAGAAGAAAAACGCTTTTTGCTCGAGGTAGAAGTATACCGCCATAACGAACTTAAAAGTGCGAATTCAGCCGTTAACGAAGCGGTTCTACACGCCGACAAAGTTGCCCACATGATTGAGTTTGAAGCTTTTATTAATAATGACTTTGTGTTTTCTCAGCGCTCTGATGGCTTAATTGTATCAACCCCTACCGGCTCTACAGCTTATTCTTTATCGGGTGGCGGGCCCATTTTAACACCTGAGCTTAATGCAATTTCGTTAGTGCCTATGTTTCCGCATACATTATCAAGTAGACCCTTAGTGGTTGATGCCGATAACGAAGTACGCTTAAAGTTAAGCCTTGAGAACACCGACAGCTTACAAGTCAGTTGCGACAGCCATGTAGTGCTTGCCGTTTTACCCGGCGATGAAGTGGTTATTAAAAAAGCCGACAGAAAACTGCGCTTAATTCACCCAAAAAACTACTCTTACTACAACGTTTTACGTACTAAACTTAATTGGGGCAGCCGTTTATACTAATTTTATTGCCAAGCGTAGTGCTTTAGCGCAAAATACAAGACAAATAAAAATTAATTAAACTAGGAATATCTAGCAATGACTTACGTTGTTATCTTTGCTTTGTTACTACTTATCACATTGCTTGGCGTTTATATTAGAATTGAAAACAATAGAAAAAAAGCATTAGAAATCAAGAAAAAACAATTTAACGAACGTGTTGCCCAAGTAAGCACTCGCCTAAAAGCCAAGCTTAATAGCTTATTAGAAGCTAAAATAATAAGACCTAAGTATGTAGCGCAAATACAGGCAATTGTGACCAATTTTTTTGTGGTTCAGCCCCATACTGATGAAAACCTGCAACATTTAGAAGATATTAGCGACAGCTTAGTGAGCACGCTTTCGATAGAGTTTCAAAAAGCACTGCAAAGTGAAAACGCCCAAGCGCTACAAGATAATATACAGTACTTTGTGAGTGAGTTACCCCAACAAGGCATACTATATAATAAAGCGTTTTATCACGAAATTTTACCCTCATTGATTGTACAAATTAAAACTGACACACCTGTAAACCCAAGCGAAAGCCTTGAAAATACTGACGAAACCCCTTCTGATGAAAGTACTTACTCTGATAGTCAGTTTTCTCTAAATGCGAGCGTTGCTTAAAAAGTAAAAAATTAATTTGCAAAAAACCTAAACACTGTATAAATTAACAGTTAATTCACTGGATGGATGAACAGTATGTTAATTGGTTTAGAAATTAAAAATTTTGCAATTGTAAGTAACTTAAGCACTGAGTGGCATAACGGCATGACGGCGATCACGGGTGAAACCGGCGCGGGTAAATCGATTGCCATTGATGCACTTTCACTGTGTTTAGGCGAGCGCGCTGAAGCGTCGGCGGTTCGCCCTGGCACAGATAAAGCAGAAGTGTGCGCACAATTTGATTTAACTGCCCTTCCTCTTGCTAAAGCATTTTTAGAACAACACATGCTAACGAGTAACGACAACGAATGCCTACTTAGACGCGTTGTATGTAAAAATGGCCGCAGCAAAAGCTATATTAATGGCAGCGCTGTTACAGCAGCTCAACTTAAAGAGCTGGGACAGTATTTAATTTCTATACACGGACAGCATGCTCATCAGCACCTTTTAAAAGCTGAACACCAGCTGCAACTGCTAGACGCCTACGCAGGCCATAATCAGCTAGTAAAAGCGGTTAGCCAAAGCTTTAAATTATATGCAAACCTGCAAAAAGAATTTAAACAGCTTGAGCAACAGCAATTACAACAAGCCGCTCAAAAACAATTACTCGAATACCAAGTTGCCGAATTAGATGAGTTTGCCTTACAAGACGGCGAGTTTGAACAAATAGAAGCCGAACATTACAAGCTAAGTAACAGTCAAACCATTTTAGAAGCCTGCCAGCGCGAACTTCAGCATTTATACGAAAGTGATGAGCAAAATGCCTGTTCAATGCTGCAACACAGCGCTCAACAATTTGCCGAGCTTGCAAATTATGACGAAAGCTTAGCAAGTGTAGCTGCATTATTAGATGAAGCCGCAGTGCAAGTTGAAGAAGCAAGCAGAGAAGTAAGAAACTACGCAGAGCAAGCCGACTTAGACCCTGCTAGATTAACAGAAGTAGAAGCACGCTTAAGTGGCGCGATGGACTTAGCCCGTAAGCATCATATAAAGCCTCAAGAGCTGGTTGAGTTTCATCAAGGTTTAACACAAGAACTAGAATCAATTAGTAACAATAGCTCACGTTTGGCGCAATTAGACGATGAAATAACTAATGCGCTAAGTGCATACCAGCACGCCAGTGATCAGCTAAGCGAAAGTCGCCATAAATATGCTAATACATTAAATCAATTAATTAGTGAAAGCATGGCTAATTTATCGATGGAAAATGGGGTCTTTGAAATTCAGCTTACCCAAGAAGCTGAGCGCCAACCCAATGCATTAGGTTTTGATAGCGTCTCGTTTTTGGTCTCTACTAATCCTGGGCAGCCATTACAACCTTTAGCTAAAGTGGCCTCAGGTGGTGAGCTGTCGCGTATTAGCCTTGCCATACAGGTGATCATTGCCCAAAAAGTGACAACGCCAACGCTTATTTTTGACGAAGTGGATGTAGGTATATCAGGTCCTACCGCCTCCTCTGTAGGGAAGTTACTACGCCAACTAGGAAAATCAACACAGGTTATTTGTGTAACCCATTTACCCCAAGTTGCAAGTAGTGCGCATCAGCAGTTTTTTGTAGCAAAAGAAATAGCACAAGGCGAGACCTTTACTCAAATGCTCAGCCTAAATAAAGACGGCCGTATTAATGAAATTGCACGCTTACTTGGTGGCGATAATATAAGTAAAACCGCTAAAGCAAATGCTAAAGAGCTTATTATGGCGCACGCCTAAGTTATACTTTTTCTACAACAGTGGAGAGACGTTTTAAATGCAAAGCATGCTGATAAATTTTTGCCATGTTACTGGGTGGCTACTTGTTGTTTTGAGCTTTTTGCTTATTGGGTTTAGTAAGTTTAAGCACGCAGAATTTAAGCTAAAACTCTTTAGCTTTTTAAAACTTATATTGGTTTATCAAGTAACGGTGAGTGTTTGGCAGTGGTTTATTATTGGCAACATAGTGGCTAATAACCAATGGTTACTTTTATTAGCACAGATACTGTGCAGTGCAATGTGCTATTTAAGTTTACAGCGGCGAAAAAGTAAAAGCCGCCCCAACCTTGATAGTTTTTCTATGGATTAACTAACACAAGCGTTAAGAGCAAGTTCTATTTTTACCTTGCTCTTTTGCTTTGTATAATCGCTCGTCGGCAAGCTTTATTTCTTGGGCTATGGTTGTATCTAACTGGCTTTGCACAAGCCCCATACTTATAGTTAATACCACCGATTTTCCATTCATGCGCACTGGATTTTTTTGTAATTCTGCATGAATTTTTTCTGCAATACTTTGCCCCTGATCTTTGTCGCTGTTTGGTAGTGCAATAAAAAACTCTTCACCGCCCCACCGAGAAGCAATACCTTGCTTTGGCATGCTCTTTTTTAAAATATTGGCAAGTTGGGTTAACGCTTCATCACCAAAGTCGTGGCCGTAGTTATCATTAATGTTTTTGAAATTATCAACATCAGCTAGCAAAATTACATACGGCTGCTTAGTTTTTTTATGAAGATGTTTAAGCTCAGCAAGTTCTTTCATCATAAAACGTCTGTTAGGTAAATCAGTTAAGTGATCTATTGTGGCAAGGCGCTCATTTTTTTGACTCAGCGCGACTATTTTTTCGTTGTATTTTTCGCGTGAGCGCTCATAAAAACCACTTAATAAAGCAACAATAATAAAAGAAATGACCACCCTTAGTGGGAGTGCTTCAGGCTGATAATCATAAATATTAAAGTTATCTGTAATAATAAAGCCGGCGATCACGGCAAATAAAAAGGCAACAATATCAAATGTTCCTTTTTTAAGGCCTCTAATAGAGTAAGTCACCGGTGATACAATAAATATCCAAATTGGCCCAGTACCTTCAGCTCCGCCCGAGATCACTAAATACAGCATTAAACAGTAAAGGTTATATAAAATGGTGGTCGCTGATTTTTCGACTGCGCGGTAAAGGCTAAAAGCCCACGCATAAAAACCAGCTGAAACTAGCAGCATAATACCAAGCACTACATCAGCATTAGACAATGCATTACACGCCATAGCGAAGGTAGCTATAAATCCGATGGTCGAAAAAAAGCGAACAATTAGCTTTCTTTCTCTGTTGTCTGAGTATGCATTCATATTATTATTTTTTATTTGCAAGCGAGCTTTAAAAGCTCATTTTCCGAGGATTTAAAAAAGAAGTTAGCAGCAAGTTTGTACTGAAATAGTACTTTAAGCAAGATTTACACGTTAATTATTGATTAACAGTAAAGCTTTAATACTTTTTTATTTGATAATATGTAATAAAAAGCAAGTATTTAGCACTATAGCATAAAATAATATCGGAGCAGTTATTTAGGCTATTAGATTAGAGGGCATCATGATTCACCCTCCCTTGAGTTGGACAATCTTTATTCTTGCAAACTCAATTTTTGAACAGAACGAGCTTTAATACAGCGCTTAAATTGATGATCAATTATCGCTCATAGAACAAAAGAATAAATGTATTTTTTATGTTCTGATAAAACAATTTTGAAATTAAATTAACTTTAAGTTTAACTATTTAGGCTTGATAAAAGAAGATTTTTTGGTCATTATTTACCTTAATCAGGGATGAGTACGGTTATTGTATTGTAGGATTCCATGGTAATTACACGCTTCATTGAAAATAATGAAACATAGGATAGAACAATAACTTTAAGGATTAAAAATGAATAAGTTTACTCTTATTATTCCTGCACTAATAGTGCTAACAGGATGCAAAAGTAATGATATTACCCGAGCTGTAAAAGATGGCATTAACGGCGCTGTAAATGGTGTATCAAGTTCTACAAACCAATCAATAACATCATCTAATCAAAGCTCTTATACCACTACCCAAACAAAAGTTTACCCCCATGAAGCAACTAAAGAGTCTAGAGACTATGGCCAAATCCAAGTAATAAAAACGGCAGCTAACCCAAACAAACAAACTAGAGTCGCAATCAATAAATGTTTACACCCACGCGTGGGACAAGTGAAATGTTCAGCATACATGCATGAAATTAGCCCTGAAGGCTGGGTAGTTGACGCTCAAAACAACCGTATTTGGCTCGAAACAAGATCAAATCATTACGACAAGGTAGTTCCTTCTGGTAATTACTACATGAAAGTAAAAACCGAAGGCGTCGCAAAAGAAAGTTACGCAGTTGGTGATATTAATATAGTACCGTTCGTTACTAATTACGTTGACATAACATTCGAATAAAACAAACAAAAAAGCAAGCCACTTGGCTTGCTTTTAAAATTATTTAGAAGAACAAATAATTAAACCTCTAAATAATCCATAATACCTTCAGCAGCGTTACGCCCTTCAAAAATAGCCGTTACCACTAAATCAGAGCCTCGCACTATATCGCCACCTGCAAATATTTTCGGATTAGTTGTTTGATGAGTAAATTCACCTTGCTCTGGTGCGTTAATGCCGCCCCAGTGGTTAATTTCTACATCATACTTTTCTAACCAGTCCATTTTGTGTGGTTTAAAGCCAAACGCCATAATAACCTGGTCTGCCTCAAGTACGTGCTCAGAGCCTGGTACAACTTCTGCTCGGCTACGGCCGTTTTCATCAGGCTCACCCAGTTGTGTTTTAACCATTTTAACGCCTGCAACATGGCCATTATCATCAAGTACAATACCCGTTGGCTGTACATTAAAGGTAAAGTTTACACCTTCTTCTTTAGCGTTTTTAACTTCACGCTTAGAGCCAGGCATATTTTCTTCATCACGACGATAAGCACAAGTTACTTTAGCTGCGTTTTGGCGAATAGACGTTCGCACACAGTCCATCGCGGTATCACCACCGCCAAGTACCACAACCTTTTGATTGGCCATATCAATGCACGCTTGGTTTTTTTCATCGTAACCCATAACGCGATTTGTGTTACCAATTAAAAATGGCAGTGCGTCGTGTACGCCTGGCGCGTCTTCGTTTTCAAGACCAGCACGCATACTCTGATACGTACCTACACCTAAAAATACCGCGTCGTAGTCAGCTAAAATTTCGTCCATAGTGATATCTACACCCACTTCAACGTTTAGCTTAAATTCCACACCCATTTCGGTGAAAATTTCACGGCGCTTTTGCATTACTTCTTTTTCAAGTTTAAAAGAAGGGATACCAAAAGTAAGTAATCCACCAATTTCTGGGTGACGGTCAAAAACCACTGGCTTTACACCGTTACGCACTAAAATATCTGCGCACCCTAAACCAGCCGGACCCGCACCAATAATAGCTACTTTTTTATCCGTCCATGTCACGTATGACATGTCTGGTTTCCAGCCCATTTTAAATGCGGTATCGGTAATGTATTTTTCAATATTACCTATCGTTACTGCGCCAAACTCTTCATCAAGCGTACATGAACCTTCACACAGCCTGTCTTGTGGACATACGCGTCCACACACTTCAGGTAAACTGTTTGTACGATGAGAAAGCTCAGCCGCTTCTAAAATACGGCCAGTTCTAATTAATTTTAACCACTGCGGAATGTAGTTATGCACTGGGCATTTCCATTCACAGTAAGGGTTACCACAATCTAAACAACGGTCAGCTTGTGAATTTACCTGATTCTCAGAAAAGGGTTCGTAAATTTCCACGAAAGATTTTTTACGCGACGAGATTGGTTTTTTGCGCGGATCAACACGCTGCACGTCTATAAATTGATATACATTTTCGCTCATACTGCCCCCTTATTGCGCTTGAACACGAAGTTCTGCGCTACTGCGAGCGCGGTGCCCGAGTAAACTTTTTACATCACTTGATTTTGGTTTAACTAGTTTGAACATAGGTAAGTACAGTTCAAAATTAGCTAAAATGGTTTCTGCTCGACATGAACCCGTTAGCTCTAAATGCTCGGCAATTAGGCCACGCAGATGCTCTTGGTGCGAACTTAAATCATCAAGTGTTACTACTTCTACAAGCTCTGGATTAATGCGTTTTTCAAAGTCACTTCGCTCATCTAAAATATAAGCAAAACCACCTGTCATACCCGCACCAAAGTTAACGCCTACATTACCTAGCACACATACAACGCCGCCAGTCATGTATTCACAGCCGTTATCACCTACGCCTTCAACAACGGCTTGCACGCCAGAGTTACGCACTGCAAAACGCTCACCAGCACAGCCTGCGGCAAATAACTTACCACCCGTAGCACCGTACAAACATGTGTTACCAGCAATAGTCGCTTTATGACTTTCAAACGATGACCCCAGTGGTGGACGTATAACAAGCTTACCGCCTGCCATGCCTTTACCCACGTAGTCGTTTGCATCGCCAATAAGGGTCATCTCTAGGCCACCGGCATTCCAAACACCAAATGATTGCCCTGCTGTACCATGTAGCTCAATAGATACTGGATCTGCAGCCATACCTTGATTGCCGTGCTTAGAAGCTATGTAACCCGACAGCATTGCGCCCACTGAACGGTCTGTATTACATATGCGGCTCACGAGCGAAATACCCGATGAGGTATCAATCGCTTGTTGCGCTTTACCTAGTAACGTTTCGTTAAGTTCACCTAAATAATGCGAGCTATTTGGTGCGCTGCAAAATAAGGTTTCGCCCGTTGGGTTATTTGGCTGAGCAATTACAGACGATAAATCTATTTTCTTTTGCTTCGCTGTTTTACCTTCAATCGCTTCTAATAAGTCTAAACGGCCAATTAAGTCAGTTAGATTAGCAATACCTAAGCTTGCCATAATTTCACGTGCTTCTTGGGCTATAAACTTAAAGTAGTTCATCGCCATTTCTGGTAAGCCGTGGTAATGCTTTTGACGAAGTGTTTCATCTTGCGTTGCAACACCGGTCGCACAGTTATTTAAATGACAAATACGTAAGTATTTACAACCCAGCGCCACCATTGGGCCTGTGCCAAAGCCAAAGCTCTCTGCACCTAAAATAGCGGCTTTAATGATATCTAAACCTGTTTTTAAACCACCATCTGTTTGCAGGCGAATACGGTGACGAAGACCATTTTCAACAAGCGCTTGCTGGGTTTCTGCAAGGCCAAGCTCCCATGGGCTACCCGCGTATTTAACTGACGTTAATGGGCTTGCACCGGTACCACCATCGTAACCTGAGATAGTAATTAAGTCGGCGTACGCTTTAGCTACACCTGTGGCAATTGTGCCTACACCCGGCTCAGATACTAACTTCACCGATATCATCGCTTCTGGGTTTACTTGTTTTAAATCGAATATTAGCTGGGCTAAATCTTCAATTGAGTAAATATCGTGATGCGGTGGTGGTGAAATTAATGTTACACCGGGTACCGAATAACGAAGCTTTGCAATATACGGCGTTACTTTTTCGCCTGGTAACTGCCCGCCTTCGCCAGGTTTAGCACCCTGCGCCACTTTAATTTGAATTACATCCGCATTACGAAGGTAGTGTGGCGTTACACCAAAACGACCCGAGGCAACTTGTTTAATACGTGAGTTTTTCTCGGTGTTGTAGCGCAGCTTATCTTCGCCGCCTTCACCAGAATTTGAACACCCGCCTAAGCGGTTCATTGCAATGGCAAGCGCTTCATGCGCCTCAGGCGAAAGTGCACCAATACTCATAGCTGCAGAGTCAAAGCGCTGGTATAAAAATTCAGCCGGCTCAACATCATCAATGCTAATGCCTTTTTCAGGTAATTTAAGCGCTAACATATCGCGCAGCGTTGCAATAGGACGGTTATTAACTAAATCAGCATAGGCTGCGTAGTCTTTATAATCGCCTGAACGTACGGCCTTTTGTAGCGTTTGAATAACATCTGGGTTGTAAGCGTGGTATTCACCACCGTGAACGTATTTTAATAAACCGCCATGGCTCAGTAATTTACGCTTACTAAAAGCAAGTTTATGTAGCTTTTGCTGATCAATATCAAAATCGCTAAAACAGGCGCCTTTAATACGACTTGCCACACCTTTAAAGCACATGTCTACCATAGCATCAGATAGACCAACCGCTTCAAAAAGCATTGAACAACGGTACGATGCAATTGTACTTATGCCCATTTTAGACATAATTTTGTACAAACCTTTATTAATGGCTTTTCGGTACGAAAGCGTCACTTCGCAGTACGACTTATCAATCACTTTACTGTCGCTCATCGCAACCAGTGACTCGTATGCAAGGTATGGGTAAATTGCGGTTGCACCAAAACCAAGTAATACGGCAAATTGGTGCGCATCGCGTACGCTACCCGTTTCAATAATAATATTAGACTCACAACGTAAGTTATTATCTACTAAACGTTTTTGTACAGCACCTACCGCCATAGCAGCAGGAATTGGTAATTGGGTTTCGCTAAAGTTACGGTCAGATAAAATAAGCATTACACAGCCGGCTGCTGCTTTTTCTTGTGCAGCGTCGCAAATACGTGCAACCGCTTTTTCTAAACCTTCCTCTGCTGTGTATGTAATATCAATTTTACAGTAGCTGTAATGCTCGTCATCGGCATTAAGTAGCTGCTGCATGTCTGCATACATTAAAATTGGCGTATCAAACTGTAGGCGCTTAGCGTGGCCTGTGGTTTCATTAAATACGTTTTGCTCACTACCAATACACGTTGCCAGTGACATTACGTGGTTTTCACGCAGCGGATCGATTGGCGGGTTAGTCACTTGCGCAAACTTTTGGCGGAAGTAATCGTACAATGAACGATGCCCTTCGCTTAGTACTGCAAATGGCGTGTCATCACCCATAGAGCCTGTTGCTTCTTGGCCGTTTTCACCCATTACGCGAATAACACTATCGAGCTCTTCGTTAGTGTAACCAAACATTTTTTGGTATTTAACAAGTGTTTCGTCATCAAATGAGCGATTACCCGCATCTTGCTCGGTAAGCTCTTCAAACGGGGTTAAACGTTTAACGTTTTCTTCAAGCCATGACTTATAAGGATGACGCGATTTTAAATCTTGGTCGATTTCGTCTGAGTGCCAAATTTTGCCTAATTTAGTATCAATTACTAACAGCTCACCTGGTCCTACACGGCCTTTTTCAACCACTTCATCTGCAGTGTAATCCCAAATCCCTACCTCAGAGGCAAGTGTAATAAAGCCATCTTGAGTAATAACATAGCGCGCTGGACGCAGGCCATTTCTGTCAAGGTTACAGGCTGCAAAACGCCCATCAGACATAACAATGCCCGCAGGGCCATCCCACGGCTCCATGTGCATAGAGTTAAAGTCGTAAAATGCGCGTAAGTCATCATCCATAGCACGGTTTTTCTGCCATGCAGGTGGCACAAGCATACGCATAGCACGGAATAAATCCATGCCACCCGCTAAAAACAGCTCCAGCATGTTATCTAAGCTTGAAGAGTCAGAGCCAGTTTCGTTTACAAACGGCGCTGCACTTTGTAAATCAGGAATAAGTGGCGATGAAAACTTATACGAACGTGCACGAGCCCATTGGCGGTTACCTTCAATGGTATTAATTTCACCATTATGCGCTAAATACCTAAATGGTTGTGCTAAAGGCCAACGCGGCTGAGTATTAGTAGAAAAACGCTGATGGAATACACAAATAGCGCTGGTCATACGAATATCAGCTAAGTCTAAATAAAAGTTAGGCAAATCTGCAGGCATCATAAGGCCTTTATAGATAGTCACTAACCCCGATAAACTCGCAATATAAAACGACTCATCCTCTGCTAAACGCTTTTCTGCACGGCGACGTGCTACATATAAACGTCGCTCTAAATCTTTAGAACGCCAACCTTCAGGCGCACTAACAAAAATTTGCTCAAAACCAGGTAATTGCTGTGTCGCAATTGGCCCTAGCATTGAAGGGTCAGTAGGCACTTCACGCCAACCGAGTATTTTAAGTGTTTCTTGTTCTAATTCTTCACATAAAACCTGTTTTGCAGCTTGTGCTAAAACGGGATCTGAATTTAAGAAAACCATGCCTACGGCGTAATTTTTACCTAAGTGCCAATTATGCTCACTTGCAATAGCACGGAAAAAACTGTCAGGTTTTTGTAGTAATAAACCACAGCCGTCACCTGTTTTACCATCGGCAGAAATACCACCGCGGTGCTGCATGCGATCAAGTCCAGTAATAGCTGTACGAATAAGCCGATGACTAGCTTGACCATTTACTTGGGCTATTAAGCCAAAGCCACAATTATCTTTTTCTAATGTTGAGTCGTATAACATAGACCCCTCCCTTGCTGCACTGTTAACGTGAATGAACTGCTCGACGATTTGCTAACAGACGCACAAAACTAGCCTCTATAGTAAATAGAGTCAATATTATTTTGAATACATATTCACATTCTTGAATATTTCTCACTTCAAGGCAAGATTTCTTTTTCACCCATAAGTTTTAACATTTAGCGCTTATTTGCGCGTTATTTTTTCATGACACTGGTGTCAATTTTAACATTTTGTAAAAACAAAGGCGTTAAAGCAATACCCTTTACGTAAACGTAAAGCACCAAAGCAATGAATAAATATTCACTAATTTCCCACAGGTTCAGTTAACATTTAGATAGTTTAATGCGTTTTAAATAAATTAGAGGTTTAGGATCACGCTTTTTTAGCGTTCATTAGTATAGTTATTAATTGTGGTATCGTTTTTAGTGCAGATGTAGTGAATTTTTATTTAATGCCAATTCGCTTGATTGAGCGAACTATTGTAAAGCTGGAAAAACGTGTTGATAGCTGGGCAAAAAACTCGCTATTTAGTTGTTCTAAAAAAGAATTACTTAACGCAGATAGCGACACGTTTAGCCCCGCAAAATGATTACGTCTTATTGCGCATTGATATAAAACTCATATTTTAATTAAAATTCGCGCTTATATTAAGTAGCTTTGTTGCTTACTTATCCTGACTAGGTGCACCTAAACAAGGAGCAAGGGCTGAGTTTGCTAACTATTGAGCACAAATTAATGGTTATAATCACCCACTGATGGGCTGTTCAAGAGATTAAGACGTAATAAAGTTATATATAGGCACAAAAAAGCCACGTAAAACGTGGCTTTAATAATCTAGCAAAGTAGCAATTACTCTGCGTCAGCTTCTTTATACTTAGCTGCAGTTTCAGTGATCAGTGGCTGTAATTCACCACGTTGAAACATTTCAATGATAATGTCACAACCACCTACTAATTCGCCCTCAACCCAAAGCTGTGGGAAAGTAGGCCAATTTGCGTATGCTGGTAACTCAGCGCGAATATCTGGATTAAGTAAAATATCAACATAGGCAAATGGTTCGCCACATGACATTAGAGCTTGTGACGCTTGTGAAGAAAAACCACAATTTGGTAATTTAGGCGACCCTTTCATGTAAAGGATAATTGGGTTTTCTGAAATCTGCTGTTTAATTTTATCAATGGTTTCCATCTACAACCTCAAAATGACGATAGCTTGATATACCTAGGGCTTGAAAATAAATCATTGTGGCCACAGATATATAACTTAAAATGGGCAAATAAAGCCGCAATTGAAATAGTCTTTAGCAATAGCATTGCTGTTTGCTTAAACTTGAGTAAAATACTCAACAATTATAGTAACACTATATTTTCGTTTGGTATAGGTAAGTGGTCTGTTCTATCAGGCATTACGTACTATCAAGCGAGTTATCAACCAAAAGAAGATGGAGATAAAAAAATGGCATTTGAACTACCGTCACTACCATATGCAATTGATGCACTTGAGCCTCATATTTCACAAGAAACTCTTGAGTATCACCACGGTAAGCACCACAACACTTACGTTGTTAAATTAAACGGTCTAATTCCAGGTACTGAATTTGAAAACAAATCTTTAGAAGAGATTGTTTGTTCATCTGAAGGTGGCGTATTTAACAACGCTGCACAAATTTGGAACCACACTTTCTACTGGAACTGTCTATCTCCAAATGGCGGCGGCGAGCCAACAGGTGCTATCGCTGACGCTATTAACGCTAAATGGGGCTCTTTTGACGCGTTTAAAGATGCATTAAACGACAAAGCGGTTAATAACTTTGGTTCTAGCTGGACATGGTTAGTTAAACTAGCTGACGGTTCATTAGATATCGTAAACACGTCTAACGCAGCAACGCCGCTTACAGACGAAGGTGTTACACCAATCCTAACTGTGGATTTATGGGAACACGCTTACTACATTGATTACCGTAACGTTCGTCCTGATTACCTTAAAGGTTTTTGGGCGCTTGTTAACTGGGAATTCGCGAACGCTAACTTCGCTTAATTAGCTATTATACGCTGATTTAAAAAGACGCCTCGGCGTCTTTTTTTATGCCTTTATAAAATTCAAACCGCCTTTATACGCGCGAAATTGCTAATTTAGCCACATGATCTTTTTTCACTTAAATTTTTAATTTTATTGCACAAAAATATCAATCTCTGACTAAACTTTAAAAAGTAAGCACCTTTTTAAAGCGGGTTTCGGAGGTTATTATGACTATTTTTGAGCACTACCAAGCACGATACGAAGCAGCACAAGAAGAAGAATACAGCATTAGCGAATTTCTAGAAATTTGTAAAAATGACAAATCAGCTTATGCCAGCGCCCCTGAGCGTTTACTTATGGCAATAGGCGAGCCGCAAATGGTTGATACTGCAACCGATGCACGTTTAAGCCGGTTATTTTCTAATAGAGTGGTTGCACGCTACCCTGCCTTTGCAGACTTTTACGGCATGGAAGATGCCATAGAACAAATTGTCTCCTACCTAAAGCATGCGGCTCAAGGTCTAGAAGAATGCAAACAAGTCCTTTATTTGCTCGGCCCTGTTGGGGGAGGTAAATCTTCAATTGCAGAAAAACTAAAATATTTAATGCAACAAGTGCCTATCTATTCAATTAAAGGCTCTCCGGTAAACGATCACCCTCTCAGTTTGTTTGACCCAGTAGAAGATGCCAGCGTTCTCGAAAAAGAATACGGTATTAAACCACGTTATTTAAAAACGATTATGTCGCCATGGGCTGGTAAACGATTAAAAGAATTTAACGGCGATATTAGCCAATTTAGAGTCGTCAAACGCTACCCCTCTATTTTAAATCAAATAGGTATAGCCAAAACCGAACCCGGTGATGAAAATAATCAAGATATTTCTGCATTGGTGGGCAAAGTAGATATTCGCCAGCTTGAGCACTTTGCTCAAAACGACCCCGATGCCTACGCTTACTCAGGCTCTTTATGTTTAGCAAACCAAGGTTTAATGGAGTTTGTAGAAATGTTTAAAGCCCCTATCAAGGTGCTGCATCCACTCCTTACCGCAACGCAAGAGGGTAACTACAACGGTACCGAAGGTATTAGCGCTCTGCCCTTTAACGGCATGATTTTAGCCCACTCAAATGAATCAGAATGGCAAACATTCAAAAATAATAAAAACAATGAAGCGTTTTTAGATCGTGTTTATATTGTAAAGGTCCCTTATTGCCTGCGCGTGACCGAAGAAATAAAAATTTACGACAAACTTATTCAACATAGTGAACTTGCCAGCGCACCGTGTGCACCAGGTACGCTTAAAGCGTTAGCGCAATTTACTACCTTATCTCGATTAATGGAGCCTGAAAACTCTAGTATTTACTCAAAAATGCGGGTCTATGATGGTGAAACCCTAAAAGATACCGACCCTAAAGCAAAATCTTATCAGGAGTATCGTGATTACGCAGGGGTAGATGAAGGCATGACCGGCCTTTCCACTCGTTTTGCTTTTAAGATTTTGTCGCGCGTATTTAATTTTGATACTACCGAGGTTGCAGCTAATCCGGTGCATTTATTTTATGTTTTGGAGCAACAAATAGAGCGTGAACAATTTAGCGCCGAAGTGGAAGAGCGCTATTTAAGTTTTTTAAAAGGCTATTTAATTCCGCAATATGTTGAGTTTATTGGTAAAGAACTACAAACCGCGTATTTAGAGTCATACTCTGAATATGGCCAAAATATTTTTGACCGCTATGTGATTTATGCTGATTTTTGGATACAAGATCAAGAATACAGAGACCCAGATACAGGACAGTTATTTGACCGCGCCTCGTTAAATGCAGAACTTGAAAAAATAGAAAAACCCGCCGGCATTTCTAATCCCAAAGATTTTAGGAACGAAATAGTTAACTTTGTATTACGTGCACGCGCTCACAATAATGGTAAAAACCCGTTATGGACAAGCTACGAAAAACTACGCACTGTGATTGAGAAAAAAATGTTCTCAAATACCGAAGATCTACTCCCTGTTATTTCCTTTAATACAAAAACCTCCGCTGAGGATCAACAAAAACACGAGGACTTTGTTAACCGCATGGTTGAAAAAGGCTACACGCAAAAACAAGTGCGTTTACTTTCTGAGTGGTATTTACGGGTTAGAAAATCGCAGTAACCTTCATGTAGTTTAGGGGGAACAGTATGGCGCATTTTATAGATAGACGCTTAAATGGTAAAAACAAAAGCACGCTTAATCGTCAACGCTTTATTAGGCGCTATAAAAAGCAAATAAAAGAAGCAGTGTCTGATGCGGTTAATAAACGCAGCGTTACCGACTCAAGTTCAGGGGAGAGTATATCTATCCCGCAACGAGATATTAGCGAGCCCATTTTTCACCAAGGAAAAGGGGGCGACAGAGAACAAATTCACCCTGGTAACGATCAATTTTCAACAGGTGACAAAATTGAGCGCCCTAAAGGCGGCCAAGGTGGTGGCGCAGGCGATGGCGATGCAAGTGATTCAGGCGAAGGCCAAGATGACTTTGTGTTTTCTATTTCTAAAGATGAATACCTTGATTTACTCTTTGAAGACCTAGAGCTGCCCAACTTACAAGAAAACCAGCTAGATAAGCTTGTACAAATGAAAACTCATCGGGCTGGTTTTTGTAGCGATGGTATGCCCAGTAATATTGATATAGTACGCTCATTACAGGGCTCACTCGCCAGAAGAGTCGCCATGAGTGCGGGTAAAAAAAGACGCCTAGCAGAGCTTGAAGGTCAACTTGCGATGGAGTGTGAGCAAACCGACAGCGACCAAGCCATTATTGCATTATTACAAGAGGAAATTGAGCAACTTAAACAGCAAATAAAAGCCGTACCATTTATTGATAATTACGACTTACGTTTTCGTAATTATGAAAAACGCCCCCACCCCACCAGCAAAGCCGTTATGTTTTGTATTATGGATGTATCAGGCTCGATGGATCAGGCCACAAAAGACATGGCAAAGCGTTTTTATATTTTGCTCTATCAATTTTTGACTCGAAGTTATAAAGACATTGAGGTGGTGTATATACGCCACCACACACAAGCTAAAGAGGTCGACGAACAAGAGTTTTTTTATTCTCAAGAAACTGGCGGCACTATTGTCTCCAGTGCCCTTAAATTAATGAACGAAATAATAAAAGAGCGCTATGATTCAGAGCAATGGAATATATACGCAGCGCAAGCATCTGATGGCGATAACTGGGCAGACGACACCCCACACTGCGGTGAAATATTACGTAATAAGCTACTTAATGCGGTACGCTACTTTGCCTATATAGAAATTACCACGCGTGCGCACCAAAGCTTGTGGCGCGAATATCAAAACATAACCCAAACCCATAGCAACTTTGCAATACAACATATTCAAAGTGTTGAAGACATTTACCCTATGTTTAGGGAGCTATTTAAAAAAAATCGTCAACAACAAGGGGCTGCTTAGCCTAAGCGAGGTTTACTATGAGCACTGAACGAATTAGCGATGGCCCAGATTGGACCTTTGAGCTGCTTGAGCAATACCAAACTGAAATAGCCCGTGTTGCAGCGCATTATCGCTTAGACACCTACCCTAACCAAATTGAGGTAATAACAGCTGAGCAAATGATGGATGCTTATTCAAGCGTTGGCATGCCTATAGGCTACAGCCATTGGTCATATGGTAAAAAATTTATACAAACCGAACAAAATTATAAGCGTGGGCAAATGGGGCTAGCTTACGAAATTGTGATTAATTCAAACCCCTGTATTGCTTATTTAATGGAAGAAAACACACTCCCTATGCAGGCACTGGTTATGGCGCATGCCTGTTATGGCCATAACTCATTTTTTAAAGGAAACTACTTATTTAAAACATGGACTGACGCCGACTCCATCATAGATTACTTAGTGTTTGCTAAAAATTACATTAGCCGCTGCGAAGAAAAATACGGTATTACACAAGTAGAAAGCTTAATTGATTCGTGCCACGCATTGATGAATTACGGCGTAGATAGATATAAACGCCCGCAGCAAATTTCCCTTTTTGAAGAGCAAAAACGCCAAAAAGAGCGTGAAGACTACATGCAATCTCAAGTAAACGAGCTATGGCGCACTATCCCCGCTCAACAGCAGGAAGCTAAAAAGCAAGAGAGGCATTTTCCGCAAGAGCCGCAAGAAAACATTTTATACTTTATTGAGAAAAACGCGCCTTTATTAGAGTCTTGGCAGCGAGAAATAATACGTATTGTGCGAAAGATATCGCAATATTTTTATCCGCAAAAACAAACCCAAGTGATGAACGAAGGCTGGGCCACCTTTTGGCACTATACCATTTTGAACCACTTATATGATGAAGGTAAATTAACCGACTCCTTTATGATGGAGTTTTTGCAAAGCCATACCAACGTGGTTTATCAGCCACCTTATAACAGCAATTACTATTCAGGTATAAACCCGTATGCACTGGGTTTTAATATGATGGTGGATATTCGCCGTATTTGCGAAAACCCAACAGATGAGGATAGACGCTGGTTTCCTGAATATGCAGGCACTAATTGGCTAGACACACTGCATTTTGCGATGGAAAACTTTAAAGATGAAAGCTTCATAAGCCAATTTTTATCACCTAAGTTAATTCGTGATTTTAAGCTATTTACTATTGTCGATCACAGCCGTAATCCACATCTAGAGGTAGGCGCAATACATGATGATAGCGGTTATCAGGCTGTACGCGAAGCGCTTTCAGCGCAATATAATTTGAGTAATCACGAACCTAACATTCAAGTATATAATGTTGATGTTAGAGGCGATCGTTCTTTAACGTTGCGTTATGTTCCTCACAATAATATCCCCCTTGCTGACTCGCATAAAGAAGTGCTAAAACACCTTTACAGGTTATGGGGATTCAAGGTTCAATTAGAGCAAGAGACCAGTACAGGCGATGTGTCTACTCTTGGCCAATGCCCAGCAGATGATACTCGCCATACTACAGAGTAAATAAAACGGCTGATAAAAACGGCACTTTAACCAAGCCCTTGTTAAGTATTGACTGCCAAAGCTTGCAGCGCAATTAGGTGCATCCTTGGTTACTTTAATTTAGCAGTAATATTACCGCTGCCTTAATTTTATATCCTCAAAATCGGTTACTCTGTTACGGCCATGCTCTTTTGAGTGATACAGGGCTTTGTCAGCGGCTTCAATCCACCGTTCATGTTTTGCAAAGTCAGGGCTATTTCCTGCAAAGCCAACACTCACAGTCATCTCTATTTTTGTGTTTTTATAAACAAAAGGGTTGGCTTCTATTAACGCTCTTATGCGCTCGGCAAATATTGCTGCGCCTTGCTTGTCGGTATCGAGTAAAGTAACAACAAACTCCTCCCCACCATAGCGCCCTGCTATATCGGTTTCGCGAAGCGTCGTTCGTAGCAGTTCTGAAAGGTGGCGTAGCGCTTCATCGCCACAGCTATGGCCATGCTCATCATTAATTTTTTTAAAATGATCGATATCAAACATCAATAATGTGCTGCTGCCACCACTGCGCTTAACACGTAAAAACTCTTGCTGCAGTGTGCTTTCCCAATGCCCACGGTTAAACAGTTGCGTTAAGCTGTCGGTTTGGCTTACTTGCTCTAAACGTTTATTTAAATCTTCTAATTCTTTTTTATTGACTGCCACATCGGTAACATCATAAATAATGATACAAATATGACTTACCTCACCCAGTGTGTTGGTAAGTGGAATAAAGGTCGCATTTTGGTACATGTAATCCGCTTTACCGGTAATGGGACGGTAGTTTTTAAAACGAAAAATGTAAGGTTGCTGCTCCCAGATAGTAAAAGAGCGGTTTTTAAGTACAAATACAGACTCTGATTTACTTCTAAACCATTTTTCATCAATTGATGGGAATAAATCAAATAGGTCTTTGTCTTTTACAGCACTTGGCAATAGCCCAGAATGGTTTTCCATAAAGCCATTCCACACACACACTTTATAATTTCTATCCAGTACAACCAGGCCCACATCAACCGTGTTAAACATATCCATTAACCAATGGATCTCATTCATTTCTAAATCAGCGGCCATAACTTAGTCTTCTAATAGGTAAGCAACTTTGTATTTCAAAGTTTTAAGTGAATCTTCGGTAAATAACAGCATAAGATCGCAGTTAATATCGTGGTTTTCGATGCCGTAGCTTATTTCTATCGCTAAGGTTCTTTGCCAACGAGATTTATTTGATTTAACCAATTCAGATACGTCGCGATGTTGGCCAAGTACAATGGGATGACCTTGGCTAAAAGACATATCTAACTGTTTAGAAAGCCCCGTTAAAATTGAGCCTATTAAAATATTACTAATATCCATAAGTAGCTCAAGCTCAACTTTGTCGTTCAGCTCACCGTCGTAATTCATTAGTGATGCAATTTCTTTAAAGCTTGAGTCGTTTAATAAAAGTAATGCCTCGCCCGATACGCCACCGCCAATAAAGCCTTGGCACACCCCTGATGTGGCAGCATTATTGTCAATTGACTGCAGCGCCATATCCAGTTCATTAACTTCAAGCACATTCACATTCGGAATTGGCAGCTCTACAAACACATTCAAAAGCCGTGCAAGCAAATCGCCTGCTTGACCCATAGCGACATTTGTAAGCTCTTGGTATATATCGCGCACATCTGGGTCTACTTGTTCACCTAAAGAATGAGCAAGACGCTCGCGCATGGCTTTATCTTTAATGCCATGATGCTCGATAATATCGGCAAGTTTTTCAGGTGAGCAAGGTTTTTGGATAAAATCAATGGCGCCTAATTCAAGTACGCGTTGGTGCGCATTTGGCTGAATATCGCCAGATACAACCACGGTTAGAATATTAAGGCCTTGCTCTTTCATGGCCATAAGGACTTCGTAACCGTCCATTTCAGGCATGTTTAAATCAAGAAAAAGGATTTCAGGCTCGATTATTTTTAGTTTTTTGATGCAATCAACACCATCTTGAGCAAACTCTACTTTAATATCCCAGTCATCTGGTAAAGAGCGGGCTAGCTGGCGCCTCGCTAATTTTGAGTCGTCACATATTAATACGGATGTTGACATACTATCTCTCTATTATTTAACCCAATGTTGTCAATAGGCCTTATGACTTTATTAAAGATACATTTTGTAACTACATGTTAATAAAAGTTCATGCAGTTTACAATTTATATATCACAGAACTTATTATTACTTTTACAGTGATATTTAATCGCTTGGTCAGTGATATTGAGTATAATACACTCAAACCTATTGCGTTAATTTAAAAGGAAATAACCTATGGTACGCTCTCTTATTTTTGCACTAAGCACACTGGCTTTAAGCTCAGTTGGGCACGCATCACAGTACCCAGAAAACACGCTTGATGCGGGTAAGGTCTCTGCTCAGGGTAAGCCTGTCACTTTGTTAGGTAAAGGTGTAAGTGTAGGTGATAATGCGCCAAATTTTAAAGTGGTTGATGGTGGTTTTGCACCTGTAAATCTTAATGATTATAAAGGGCAAGCTGTATTAATCAGCGTGGTGCCGAGTTTAGATACAGGCATTTGTAGCTTACAAACTAAACATTTTAATGAAAAAGTAGCGACGCAATTTCCTGCTATCGCAATACTGACCATCAGTGCTGATTTACCTTTTGCTCAAAAACGCTTCTGTAATGCTGAAAACATCGACAAAGTAACAGCCCTTTCTGACTCTGTATGGCGAGACTTTGGCCAAAAATATGGCTTAATTATAAAAGATATGGGGCTACTAACTCGCGCTGTGCTTATTTTAGATAAAAGCCATACAGTGATATACAAACAGCTCGTGTCTAATTTATCTACCGAGCCAAACTACGACCCAGTAATAGAAAAGCTAAAAACGTTGTAGGTAACAGGGCGTGTTGACCTTTGGTGGTTTAATTTTAAAGTGTTAAAAGCTACTAAATACAAAAAAACCGCCCAAGGGCGGTTTTTTAATACCTAAGCTGTGTTTAGATTATATTAACCTAAAAGCTCTGCTAGTTGCTGGCTTACTGTTTCAACAGCTTGCGTACCATCAATTTTATGGTACTGCGTGTTACCTGCTTGCGCTTCAGCTTGGTAGTAATCAACCAATGGCATAGTTTGCTCATGGTAAATAGCTAAACGTTTACGAACTGTTTCTTCCGTGTCATCTGCACGAATAATAAGCTCTTCGCCTGTTTCATCGTCTTTACCTTCCACTTTTGGTGGGTTGTAAACAACGTGATAAACACGGCCAGAGCCAGGATGTACGCGACGTCCACCCATACGCTCAACAATTACTTCATCAGCAACGTCAAACTCAATAACGTGATCAACCACAACGCCATTTTCTTTCATAGCATCTGCTTGTGGAATAGTACGTGGGAAGCCATCAAGTAAAAAGCCTTGTTCGCAGTCTGGTTTAGCAATACGCTCTTTCACTAAACCAATGATGATATCGTCAGAAATTAACTGACCTGCATCCATTACTTTTTTCGCTTCTAAGCCAAGTGGTGTACCTTCTTTAATGGCTGCACGAAGCATATCACCGGTAGAAATTTGTGGAATACCGTATTTGTCCATTAAAAACTGAGCTTGAGTACCTTTACCAGCACCTGGCGCGCCCAAAAGAATAATGCGCATATCATTGTCCCCTAGTATGGATATTTATTTTAAAGCCTGAATTCTTCCACAAGCGCTGCAGATACTCAAGCAACTTATACTAATTGCCTACTTTAGAGCGCATAAAAAAAGGAAGCATACGCTTCCTTTATAATTATGGTTATATTTTAGGCTCTTTTAGCAATTAAAATAGCCTGTTAGCCTTACTTATTTAAATCAAGCATTAACTTGTTTAAACGTGTTACGAACCCGGTAGGATCTTTTAATGTACCGCGTTCAGCAAGTAAAGCTTGGTCTAGTAATACATGAGACCACTGTGCAAACTTATCTTCGTCTTGCTCATCGTTTAAGTGCTTAACTAACTGATGCTCAGGGTTAAGCTCAAACACTGGCTTAGCCTCTGGTACAGGTTGCCCTACTGACTCCATAAGCTTTTGCATTTGCGAGCTCATGTCGTTCTCATCGCTAACAACACAGGCAGGAGAGTCTGTTAAGCGATGCGTAAAGCGTACTTCTTTAACTTCTTCGCCTAGCGCTGTTTTAATGCGCTCAATTAAGCCTTCTACTTCTTTTTCAGACTCTTCTTGCGCTTTTTTTGTTTCTTCGTCGTCAAGCTTACCTAAATCAAGGTCGCCACGGGTAATTGACTGGAATGATTTTTCGTTAAACTCAGTTAAGTGGCTCATCATCCACTCATCAACACGGTCACTTAGTAATAATACTTCGATGCCTTTTTTGCGGAAGATTTCTAAGTGCGGCGAGTTTTTAGCCGCTGTAAACGAATCAGCAACTACGTAGTAAATTTTATCTTGCTCATCGTTCATACGCTCAATGTATTGCTCCAGCGATACATCTTGTGTTTCTGAGTCGGTATGCGTAGATGAGAAGCGTAACAATTTAGCAATGGCTTCTTTATTCGCTGTATCTTCTGCTGGGCCTTCTTTGATTACTTGGCCAAACTCGTTCCAAAATGTTTGGTAGTCTTCGGCTTTGTTTTTAGCCATACGCTCTAGCATTTTTAAGATACGAGACGTACACCCTTTACGAATCGCTTGCGTTACTTTGTTATCTTGTAAAATTTCGCGCGATACATTTAGCGGTAAATCGTTTGAATCAAGTAAGCCTTTTACAAAGCGCAGATAGCTTGGCATAAATTGCTCAGCGTCATCCATAATAAAGACACGTTGAACATACAGTTTTAAGCCACTTTGGCGCTCACGGTTCCATAAATCGAACGGCGCTTTTTTAGGGATATACAATAAGCTTGTGTACTCAGTTTTACCTTCTACTTTATTGTGCGCCCAGTTTAGCGGCTCTTCCCAATCATGGCTTACATGCTTGTAAAACTCTTTGTATTCTTCATCAGAAACCTCTGACTTATCACGTGTCCATAAAGCGGTTGCACGGTTAATGCTTTCCCATTCACCTGGAACTGCTGGGATTTTTTCGCCGTCTTCGCCTTCAGACTCAGGCACTTCTGCTTTATACATTTGTACAGGCGTAGAAATATGATCTGAGTATTTAGTAACGATGCTACGTAAACGGTATTCATCCGCGTATTCTTTTTCTTCTTCACGCAGGTGTAAAATGATATCCGTACCACGGCCTTCTTTTTCAATTTCTTGTAACGTGTACTCACCTTCACCTTGTGATTGCCACTCGTACGCTTGTGTTTCACCCGCTTTACGCGTGCGCACTGTCACTTCATCAGCCACAATAAATGCCGAGTAAAAACCAACACCAAATTGACCAATTAATTGCGAGTCTTTACTTTGGTCACCGGTTAAGTTTTTGAAAAACTCAGCAGTACCCGACTTAGCAATAGTTCCTAAAGAGCTAATCACTTCTTCACGCGTCATACCAATACCATTGTCAGAAATGGTAATTGTGTTCGCTTCTTTATCTGCGCTGATACGTACACGTAAATCGGCATCACCTTGGTAAAGGTCGCCATCAGAAAGCGCTAAAAAGCGTAGCTTATCGGCGGCATCTGATGCATTTGATACAAGCTCACGTAAAAATATTTCTTTATTCGAATATAACGAATGAATCATTAAGTTTAATAGTTGTTTTACTTCTGTTTGAAAGCCTAATGTTTCTTTTTGTGCTGCAGTCATTTATGTATCTCCAATTAGCAAAGTGTCTGCGTTATGCACTTAATATGGGGTGAGGTGGAATAACTTCAAGGGAAAAATTTAAAAAAGCAGCTTTTGCGCTGACATAAATAAAAAGCCACATAAAAATGTGGCTTTTAGGGTTAAACTACGGTGTATTTTTAGCGTGCTGGGCTTTTAAAGCGCTGACTTGTTCGTGTAAATAATTAGCACTTACCTGCTCAGCTTCAATCGGCTCTCCCACACTCACCGATACTAAAGACCATTTAAGGCGTGGTAGTTGCCACTTGGCTTTACGGCTAAACATACTGCCCCACAAGCCACCTAAGTGAACGGGCACAACAGGCACAGGTGTGCGCGCTATAATGCGCTCAATGCCCCGCCTAAACATGTCCATTTCACCATTACTTGTTAGTTTTCCTTCAGGAAAAATACCAACTAACTCACCGCGTTCAAGCGCTGCGGCAACCTCATCAAATGCTTTTGCAAACGCCTTTGGGTTGGCTTTTTCGCTATCAATTGGAATAGCTTTTGCCATTTTAAATAGCCAATGCAGCGCTTTTGAGTAATAAATGGGAGCAAACACCATAAAGCGTATAGGCCTAGGCGAAGTGGCTAAAATAAACATCCAATCTACAAAGCTTACATGGTTAGCTACAATAACGGCTGCGCCTTCGCTTGGAATATTTTCATGCCCTTTTGTGTGCACGCGATACATGCATATGGCTAAAATATAGATAACAAAGCGCAAGAAAAATTCCGGTACCTTAGTGTAAATATAAATAGAAATAAGCAAATTAAGCCCCGCCAAAAGCAATAGTAACGACGAAATATGCCACTCTAAAACAGAGAGCGTTACAATACTTAATATGGCACTGCCAACCATAAAGAGCGCATTAAGCACATTATTAGCAGCAATCACCCGTGAACGACTTGCCTCCTCGGTACGCTGTTGAATAAGCGCATACAGCGGCACAGTATAAAAACCGGATGCAATACCAATACCTACCATCCAAACAAAATGCCATACCATGTCGCCTGTATTGAGTACTTGTTTAAGCGTTAATAAATTTTCAGTGGGCACGATATATTCACTAATAGCCGGCTCTTGGCTTAATAAATACAAAAATAGCGTAATTAAAATAGCGCCAAAAGGTACAATGCCCAGCTCAATACGTGAGCGCGAGAGCTTTTCGCACAACAAAGACCCCACGGCAATGCTTAGCGAAAACACCACCAGCGCACTGGTTACCACGAGTTCATCGCCACCCATTACATGCTTAACGTAATTAGGTAATGCCGTTAAAATAACCGCGCCTATTAGCCAAAACCAGCTTATACCCAACACCGATTTACCAACCGATTCTGTTTGAGCATTAAGCGCTTTAAATACATTTTTAGTGGATGAAAAAATATTATAGGTAAAGTGCAAATTAGGATTATTGGCTTGGCTTATAGGAATAAAGCGGCTACTGAAAAAGCCAAGTACCGCAAGTATCAGCACGGCAATACTAATAATTGTTGGACCTGTTGTTTGAGTAATGTAATAGGTGCCAAAAATAGTACCAATTAAAATAGCTACAAAAGTGGCAGACTCAACCAAACCATTGGCTTTTGTTAATTCGTTAGGTGCCACATGCTGCGGTAATATTGAATACTTAAGCGGGCCAAAAAAAGTACTTTGCAAGCCCATAAAAAACACGGTGGTCAGCATTAGCCACACATATTGCGTAAAAATAGAGGCTGCGCCAATAACCATAATCGGTATTTCGCAAAATTTAACAAGCCGGATCAGCTTTGATTTTTCTGTTTTTTCGGCTAATTGCCCCGCCATTCCTGAGAATAAAAAAAACGGTAATATAAATAAGCCCGCTGCAAGGTTTGAATACAGCGCACCATCGCCAAGGGTTGCAGCTTGAAACACTAACAATATAAGCACGGATTGCTTATACACATTATCATTCATAGCCGACAAAAACTGCGTTACAAATAGCGGTAAAAAGCGCTTACTGCTGAGTAAACCGCCTTTATTGTCGTGTTTATTATTTTGCATAGTACTCCTTACTAATCAGATAAATTCCTGATGTTTTTATAGCAACTTGAGCGATATTTTTAAGGCGCGTGAGCCGTGCAACTATCACGTTATCTAGTTGTTGTTAGTCAATAATTTATAACACAACGTCGCCAAGTTTAACTCATTTATTAATTTAATATGATTACCGGCAAACCCACACACGTTATACGGTAATTAAATAGCAAACACAAAAAAGCCCACATATTTTACTATGTAGGCTTTTAAAACGATTTCAGATAGTTGTGTTAGTCCTGCATAACCGCTCGGCGGCCACTAAATGCATGCATTAACGTTGTGCCATCTACTAAATCAAGCTCGCCACCAACAGGTATACCATGCGCTATACGCGAGGCCCCTACTTTATATTTATGGCAAAGCTGGGCAATATAATGTGCAGTGGTTTCGCCCTCAACCGTGGGGTTGGTAGCTAAAATCACTTCGTTAATACCGCCGTGCGAGAGCTTTTGTTCAAGTATATCAAGGCCTATTTCTTTAGGGCCAATACCGTCAATTGGCGATAAATGCCCCATAAGTACAAAATATAAACCAAGGTATTGGCCTGTTTGCTCTATTGCCAACACATCGGTAGGCGATTCAACAACACACAGCACACCACTGTCTTGGCGTTTTGTACTTAAGCAAATATCACACTGCGCTTGCTCAGTAAAAGTGCGGCACGACTGACAATGCCCAACCGCGCCCATGGCTTTGGTCAATGCGTTACCAAGTTGAGTACCGCCTTTACGATCGCGCTCTAATAAATGAAACGCAATGCGCTGAGCCGATTTAGGACCAATACCCGGTTGGCAACGTAGCGCTTCTATAAGCTGCGTTAAACTATCTGAAAGTTGCATATTTGCTTAAAACGGCATTTTCATACCTGGTGGTAATTGCATACCGCCAGTTACTTTGCCCATACGCTCTTGCGTTTCGTCAGCAACGCGGCGAACAGCATCGTTACATGCTGCAGCAAGTAAATCTTCAATCATGTCTTTGTCGTCTTCCATAAGGCTTTCATCAAGCTCAACACGACGCACGTTATGATTACCAAGCATGGTTACTTTTACAAGGCCTGCGCCGGCTTCGCCAACAACTTCCATTGTCGCGATTTCGTCTTGGGCTTTTTGCATGCGCTCTTGCATTTGCTGCGCTTGCTTCATCATGTTACCCATTCCACCTTTAAACATAATTTTCTCTCTTTCTTTTAAACTCTAGTTGTCATGAAGATAAGGGCGATTGTATTTAATTACAATGCCTGAATACTGTTTTCGTCTATTTCGGCGCTAAATAGCTGCTGAAATTGTACTATGTTTTCATCAGATGTGATCACATCTATTGCTTGCTGGTGTCGCCCTGCATCTATTTTTTGCTGAATTAAATAAGGCGAGTCAATCACCCCTTTTGCAAAGTTAATACTCAGCGATACGTTATGCCCGTAAATGCTTGATAACGCCGCATCGAGCTTTTGCCTAAGCATGGGCGTATCTAAGTGTTTTTGCGATTCATCCACGTCAATATGTAAACTGTCGCCTTGCTTGGTAAAAATCGAGTGTAATGCAAATTGGCGCATTCGCCCACCAAGCCCCATACGCTTAATTAAATAAGCCCACTCATCTTGCTGATGCGCAAATTTAATCTCGCTAATTGGGCTTTGAAAATCATCTGGGACCGGTATAGCGGGCTCTTGCTCTATTACCTCAGGCTTTTTTTGCGGGTTAATTTGCTCAAGCAGCTCAGGCGCTAAGTTTTCAGTAATTGTTTGATGCTTTTCTTTAAAATCAACCTTACGCGCTGGCTGGCTTTGCGTTACTGGCTCAGCTGGCGTTTGGCTCCCTGTTACTGGGAGCGTTGGCTTTTTTTCGCTATCGCCTTGCGCATGGTCATGCCATGGCGGTGAATCGTTTTGTGACTCACTCGCTTGCGGGCTTGTATTATGTGGCTTTGCTTTGCTGTTAGGCGTAGCTTGGGCAGGTGTTTTTGGTGTTTGCGCTTGCTCAGGGGTATTTACACTCCCCCCTGAAAGCCTGCCTGCCCCCGATATATTTCTATCCCGCAAAATTCGCGCAATTGCTGATTGTGCTTGAGCTTCTTGTTCACGCACACTGCTATCTTTAGCATCGGCGTTTTCAGGCGCGGGTTGTGTGTGTTGCGCTACAGGTGCAGGGTTATAACCTTGATCCACCGCACTGCTCATAACATCATCAAATTGTGCAGCTAAGCTTTGCTCCATATTACTGTGTTGCAGATAAGCATCGTCTTCACTTTGGCGCTCAGCAGCATCGTCACTCTTAGTAAAGTGCTCACTTTGCTGCACAGGGCTCGGTATATCGTTTTGCGGGCTTTGAGCCGCAGGTGATACGCTGTTGCTGTGTTGCTCACTTGGCGAGCGTGTTAGCTGCTCTGTGGGCGGTTGCTCTACTGGTTCATCAATTGTTTGGCTTTGCGCAGTGCTTTGGTTTTGGCTTTTCTCAACCATTGCTTGCGGAGCAGGGATTTCGTCTTGCGATGGTGTTTTATTTTTATTTAATATATCACGCAGCGCATCGGCACGGCCTTTACTACTGGTAGGCGCAGACGTGGCTGCACTTGGTGTGACACTAGGCTCAGGAAGCGATTGAGCAAGCGTTGTACCTGCAGATTCAAATGCTAATAAACGCAGCATTATCATTTCAAAGCCTAAACGAGGCTCTGGCGCCCATTGTAAGTCTTTTTTACCGTTTAATAGTAACTGGTAATAAACCTGTATTTGTTGAGCCTGGGTGTGCTGTGCAACATGACTAACATAATCGGCGTTTTTATCATCAAGTTGCGCTGCTTGCGGGACAAGCTGAGTTAATTGAATAAGGTGAGTTAATGCAATTAAATCATCAAGTAGTGCAATATAGTTAGGATTACGGCTCGCTACTTGGGCTATTTCGTCCATCAGTGCGCCACCATCTTGTGCTAACAAAGCAGCAAGCAAACTTTGGCTGTAATGGGTGTCCATTAAACCAAGCATAGCTTGTACGGCTTGATTGTTTATGTCGCCGTTGGTTTGCGCAATAGCTTGATCTGTTAAGCTCAACGCGTCACGCATACTGCCATCGGCGGCTTTTGCAATAATACTTAGCGCATCTTTATCAAAATTTAATTCCTCTTGAGTAAGGACATGCTCAAGCTGAGTTTTAATTTCGCTTTGCGAAAGTGCATTTAAGTTAAACTGTAAACAGCGCGATAAAATGGTAACAGGTAACTTTTGCGGATCAGTGGTTGCTAGTAAAAATTTCACATGCTCTGGCGGCTCTTCTAACGTTTTTAATAACGCGTTAAAGCTATGCTTAGAGAGCATGTGTACTTCATCTATTAGGTATACTTTGTAACGTCCACGCGTGGGTGCATATTGAACGTTATCAAGAATTTCACGAGTATCTTCTACTTTGGTGCGAGAAGCGGCATCGATTTCAAGTAAGTCAATGTATCGCCCTGCTTCTATATCAGTACAACTGCTACATTGCCCACATGGAGATGCCGATATACCCTCATCACAATTTAAGCTTTTAGCAAAAATACGCGCAATGGTCGTTTTACCCACACCACGGGTTCCAGTGAATAAATAAGCGTGATGCAGTCTATTTTGCGTTAGCGCATTAACAAGCGCTTGCTTTACATGAGACTGGCCAACCAATTCATGAAAGGTTTGCGGACGCCATTTTCTCGCTAGAACCTGATAACTCATCAATTACTCGCCTTCAAACTCAACCAGTTTTAAGATTTTAATACCCATTTTTTCTATACGCTGCTCACCACCAAGCTCTGGTAATGAAACAACAAACGCTGCATCAGTGGCTGTGCCGCCTAATTTTGCAACTAGCTTTGCTGTGGCTTCAATTGTGCCACCGGTAGCTAATAAATCGTCAACTAATAATACTTTGTCGCCTGGGACAATAGCATCAACATGAAGCTCTAATGTGTCTTCACCGTATTCAAGTAGGTAATCTTGGCGAATCACTTCGCGTGGTAGCTTGCCTGGCTTACGAACAGGAATAAAAGGGATCCCTAACGCGTAAGATAGCGGTGCACCAAAAATAAAGCCGCGAGATTCTGTACCAATAATTTTTGTAAAGCCTTGGTTTTTATATTCGTTTATAAAAGCATCGATTGTTGCTTTAAAGGCTTCTGGATTTGCCATTAGTGTTGTTACATCACGAAACATAATGCCTGGTTTAGGATAGTCGGCAATGGTTGCGATACTGTTTTTAATAATAGCGGGTGTTACTTGAGTCATAAGTTTAATTGCTCAATAGTTTATATTTCAAAGCAGCTGATTATAACCTTAACTGACGTTAAAATGCGAGTTTGCTGTTATTAATACCGAGGTGGTTTGAAAATTATAAGGGTGGAGGAAGAAAAGAAGCTTAAGGCTGATATAAACAACAGCCTTTATAGAGCAAGGAGCTTTAAGTTAGGCTTGTGATCCAGCCCAAAATCGCATTTAAACAGCCAATACCCACAAAAACTGCTAAAAAAGCAATAAAGTAAGTAGCGTTAAACGGATCTTTAAAGTCTTTATCATCTGACATTGGTATAACCTTTTTTTAAGCACGACAAATAAGGCTGCCATGATAGACGAAGTAAAAACATCTATAAAGACCTTAATGTTGATTTTTTGTCACGATAATACCGCGCTCGCACATTGCATTAAGCGTACTTAACGCACCATGCGCAATTTGTTGTTCGCTAAAATTAGGCGCGTGGACTAAAACCTGCTGGCATACACTTTCAAACTCAATGCCCGCATTGGATTCTATTATTGAAAGTAGCAAGGCGGTCATTGCATTTGTGGCTAAAAACTGTACGTCGTCGTTATCATCTCTGTATACAACAAAGTAATTAGGCTGCTCAGATGGCGTGCTGGGTTTATATTCTGTGCTGATATTTTGCACCGCATATTGGTAGCTTAAATTACGCGCTACACTCGATAAGTAAAGTGCAGAACTGGTTAGTTCAGTGCTTTTTAAGCGTTGCTCGTTGGTATCTTCATTAGCCACGGAAACATCAAGCTCTATCCACTCATAATGTGCCAGCTCCAGCATAAATGCATAATCGTACTCTTGCAGGGTATAGCTGCTCGATAAGTAATTAATAAACTCCCCTGCTATGTCTAAAAAGTAAGGCGACTTACAGTCATGCTCACTAAAAAAAGCCCTTATTAATTTTTGCCATTGCTGCTGTGTATATAAAGTTTTAAGCACCGGAAAACCAGATGAGATGAACCCTGCAATATTATTAAAAAATAAGTCACGGTAAATCGCCATGCGTCTATCTTCAATATCGTTAGGCTTTGGGTTATGCTCAGGCTCACGTATGTGCGCCATAAACTCATTTTGGCTGTCAATAAAGCTCATATTTATTCCTTTATGCTAATTGCTGAGTAGGCGATGCGCATAACTGCTTATTTTGTAAATCGTGAATAATATCAAGCTCTTTTGTTAGTGTATTTATACTTGGAATATTAAAATCACGCTCTAATAAGGTAGGAAACACCCCATGCGCTTGGTACGCTTTATCAAGCAAGTCCCATACGGGGTCAATAACATCCGCGCCGTGGGTATCAACAATTAAATCATCGGCTTCATTGTAGTGCCCAGCTACGTGCCCATATGCAATGCGTTTTGAAGGTAACCCTAATAAAAACGCTTCGGCGTTGTAACCATGATTAATTGAATTAACATAAATATTATTTACATCAAGCAGTAGCTTACAATCAGCTTGCTCTAAAATCGTGTTTGTAAATTCAAGCTCAGATAACTGCTGGCCAGGCGCCGCATAATAAGAGACATTTTCGATGGCTATTTGGCGCTCTAAAATATCTTGCACTTGTTTGATGCGAGGTACAACGTGTGCAATGGCATCTTCAGTAAAAGGGATTGGCATTAAATCGTACATATGCCCTTTGCCAGAGCAGTAGCTTAGGTGCTCACTGAATAGTTTAATGTTGTGCTGATCAAAAAACGTTTTTAGCGATTTAACAAATTCAATATCAAGAGGTTCAGGCGAGCCGATAGAAAGCGATAAACCATGGCAAACAAAATTATTGGCGTCAGTTAAGGTTTTAAATTGTTTTTTAAAGCGCCCTCCCAGCTTAAGCCAGTTTTCAGGCGCTACTTCCATAAAATCAATTTGCTTTGGTGTATGCGCTAGTAGTTCATCAAGCATCTCTCGACGAAGACCTAAGCCCACCATCCCAAATGCTGAGTTTTGTGTTGCTCTCATCATTATCTCCTAAAACAAAAAGGGCCTTTTGGCCCTTTTAGCATAACGTATATCTGAGTAAATCAGGTACTTAAATCAGCCTGTTATTGGCCGCCACATTTGCCTTCGCCGCATTTACCTTCTTTTTTACCTTTTGCGTCGCCACCACATTTACCTTCGCCGCACTTACCTTCTTTTTTGCCTTTTGCGTCGCCACCACATTTACCTTCGCCACATTTACCTTCTTTTTTGCCTTTTGCGTCGCCGCCACATTTGCCTTCGCCGCACTTGCCCTTCGCCGCACTTACCTTCTTTTTTACCTTTTGCGTCGCCGCCACATTTGCCTTCACCGCACTTACCTTCTGCCGCATCAAGCTGGTATCCGCTTACTAGCTGTTGAAATTCAAATGGGTTTGCTTGTGCATCTGCAGAGGCAAAACTTGCAGAGCCAACAACTACTGCACCTAAGGTTAACGCGATTGAGTTTTTCTTTACTGTATTCATTGTATGACTCTCTTATATAAGTGTGTATTAAGATAACGCAAACTAATTATTGTCAATTATGCGTTGCTTGTATAATTAAATAGACCCGCTATCAAATAAAAACTTTCATTTATTTTCATTTTTTTTACTTTTAAATTTATACAAACAAATATGGGCAGTAATTTAAGTTTTATCAAACCATACTTTGCAGGTACACTACGCACCCGTTTTTTCAATAAAAATACTCTATGAAACTTGTTTTAGCGCCTATGGAAGGTGTTGTTGATTTTAAAATGCGCCAACTTCTTACCAATATTGGTGGCTTTGACCTATGCGTAACAGAATTTGTTAGAGTAATTGATAAATGTTTACCGGCTAAAGTGTTTCATCGCTATTGCCCTGAGCTCAATAATAACGGTTTAACCAAAGCCGGTACTCCTGTGCGCGTACAGTTATTAGGGCAAGTGGCCGACGTATTAGCAGAAAATGCGGTTAGAGCTATCGAATTAGGCTCCCACGGTATAGATCTTAATTTTGGCTGCCCTGCAAAAACGGTAAATAAAAGCCGCGGGGGCGCTGTACTGCTAAAAGACCCTGATCATATGTATGACATAATCAAAGCAGTAAGGGATGCGGTAGATACTAAACATCAAGTAAGCGCTAAAATACGCTTGGGCTTTGATGATGATAGCAATAGCCAAGAAATTGTAGATGCCGTTGTAAGCGCAGGTGCAGATAGTATTGCAATACATGCCCGTACTAAGCGTGATGGTTATAACCCACCTGCATACTGGGAAAAAATCCCCCCGCTAATAAAAGGTAAAAACATAGCCGTGGTTGCCAACGGTGAAATTTGGCAAGTGGAAGATGCCCTACTTTGCCAATCCCGAAGCCAGTGTAGCGATTTAATGCTAGGGCGCGGTGCGCTTTCTCACCCTGATTTAGCGAAAAAAATTAAAGCTCATGTTAATAATGAACAATATAATGGCCTAGAGTGGGAACATATAATTTATCATTTGATTCACTCTGCTATTCATCAAGACCCCACACAAGATGAAAAATATTTTGCCTCTCGTACTAAACAGTGGCTGGGTTATCTAAAACGCCAATACCCACAAGCTAATGCACTATTTGATGAAATAAGACGTCTTAAAGTAAAAGGTGATGTAGCCCAAGTTTTAAAAAAATACGCTAAGTCTCCGCAACTTGATTCAAATCATAGCGTATAAGCAGCGCAGCTCAGATAATACTGGTATAACGAAACGCTAAATGAAGGTTATACCAATATGCTTTATCAGCAACAACTGCACAGTGAAATAGCACACGTTAAATCAGTAATATTAGCGATGCTGAGCCAATCAGCACACCCTGCCCATCTTAAGCTACGTGACGTTATATTAACTAGCCAGCATAACGAATGGCTTGACACTGCCACCTACCACTTAGGTCCTGAATATCAAACTTTAGTTAATAGGCTGACAGAATTAGAAGCGGCAATAAGCCAAATTGATATTGGTCAATACGGCTATTGCTGCGATTGTGAAGAAGCAATTTCTGAGCGGTTACTTAAAAAAGACCCTGCAACACAGCGCTGTGAAATGTGCGCTAAGCGCACATAAGCGTTTAAAGTGTTAATAGTTGCTCGGCAAAACTAAAAGCGTGGCCTGGGTAAAGCACACTATCTTCAACTAAATACTGCGCATCGCGCTGTGAAATAGCTAATCGTTTTACTAAGTTCACTTTTGCCTGAGATAAAGTCCATGCATGGTAGTGTATACCTACATCAGTTTCCATTAGCGCAAGCATTAGCCTTTTATCTTCTGGGCTCAGCTGGCTGTTTTTAGCCATAGCTGGCAACAGCATGTAATCAGTTTGCCAATCAATCCCTTTTACTTTTGGCGCCTGGCTTAAATATTGGCTAATAAACGAAGTACTATGATGCTCGTTATAGCTCAAATTAGGTGCAGTGTGCGAGTTCATTTGAAGATGCTGATTAATAGTATCAACCCATTGCAAAGGCGACTTAACTGCCCCACTGAAGTAATTTAGTTTACTTTGATACCATTCACTGCCATTAGCAAGTCCACGTAAGCCAATGCTTCCCCTTGGTTTGTATTGGGCCAAGTAATCATTAAACTCTGCAATCTGGGCTTTTAAATCGTTTGCGCTAGATTGTTTTAATAGTGGCGTTTGTAAGTAGCCCTGCAGGAGGTTTAATTCAACCTTGTTTAATCTCAAATTGCTTTGCAGCGCACTATCTAATTGATCTTGAGTGAACTTAAGCCACTCAATTACCTCGTTAGCCTTAGTATTTTGCATTTGCGCTGATAATAGGTTCTCTAACACATTGACCTGTGCAGGCCAGCTGAAAAAGCGCTCAGGAAAGCGCTCAGCAATAATTAAGTAATTTAGCTGCTGTGTTTGCGCATTTGAAAGAGTCATTGTTTGTAGGCGCTGATACATCTGATGACGAAGCGATAAATACGCTGAGGAAAAAGGCAGTACTTGTTCAGTGGATACACTTGCAGTGTCCGCAGGCTTAAGCGCCGTGTTTAAACTTTTAATACTCTGCTGCGCAGCATCATAAGATTCAAAAGGCAGTGGTTGTTTTGAACAAGCAACCAAAAACAGACTAAATAGGACAGACAAAAGATGCGTTTTATTCATTATAAATTCCAATAAAAAAAGCCCCAAAGGGGCTTTTTATATAATTGCTAAAACAAATTAAAGTTAAATTTTAACACCGTTGCGAGCGGCTTTATCTTTAATAAATGTAGACCAACCTTTAGCAAACTTACGTGTGCGTGGGTCGTCCATTGCTTTAGTAATAGCAGCATAAGCTTGCTTGTATTTAGCTTGGTAGTAGTACGCTTCAGCTAAATCTGAATAAATGGTGCCTTTTTTGTCAGAGCCAAGCTCTAACGCTTTGTTCAAACGAACAACAGCAGCACTAAAGTTCTCAGATTGTAAAAGTAACGATCCTGCTTTGCGGTAAAGCTCTGCATCGTCGTCAAATTTAGCAGCTTCTTCGTAGTACTTAGCAGCTTTTTCGATGTCTTTAGAACGGTGGTAGTTACTAGCAATTGCGTTAACATTTTGCTTAGTACGCTTAACTTTGTCTTCTTTAATCGCATTTTCAAGGGTTTTAGCCGCTTTAAATGGAATTTCGTTTAAAGAGTAAAAGTTAGAAAGTACTTTGTAATCTACTTCCGCTTCAAAATAGCCATTTTTGAATGCTACTTCCATGGTCGCTAGACCTTTAGAGTAGTCTTCGGTTTGTAGGTAGTATTTACCTAAACTAACCCAGGCTTTTTTGTCATCTGGCCAAACTCGTACAATCTCTTCACCAATTTTCACCATGTTGGCGTAGTCTTTAAGTTCAAAGTAAGAACCTAATTTTAATTGGTAAGGGGCCTTGTTAGGCTCCTTTTGTAAAGAGATTGCCTTGTCGGCAGGTTTAAAAACATCACGAAACTGACCTAACTGATAGTTAGCTTGCGCGATACGAGTATACACTTTAGGGTCTTCTTCGCCGGTGAAGTCCATCCAAGCTGTATAAGCTTTTTTGGCTTCTTGGAACTTTTCAGTACCTGCGTATAAATCACCTAATAGCTTTAAAGTTTGCTCGTGATCTGCGAAGTTTAAAATATCAGGGGCAACAGCTTGTCTAGAGTATTTAATCGCTTCATCGTACTTCTCTTTTTGCGCGTACATGCTACCTAAGTAACGATTTACAGTCGCTTTATCGAAGTCGTTAGATGCGTCAATCTCTTTTAACAAGGCAATTGCTTCATCAATTTTGTCTTCATTGTACAAGTCAAACGCTTTAATTACCTTTTTACCAGTACGCTCGCCCATGATTTTAGTCTTGGCTTTTTTACGCTCTTCAATTTTAGCGTAATCCGGCGCTGCTAATACAGGTGCAGTTATAGCTGCACCTGACACAGACATAAGAATTGCAAGAGCAGTTACTTTAGATAAATTTCTCATTACTCGCCTCCTTAGCCTTGGTTAAGTTTAAAGTCTAGTTGAACTTGTAAACCAACTTGTTTCTGTGGTTTACCGTCAATAATTTTAGGACGGTATTTCCACTTGCGTAATGCACGTTTAGCTTCACGGTCAAAGATACGTTTTGGTTCTGCGTCAATAACTTGAACGTCAGTCACACCACCTAACTCATCAATTGTGAACGAAAGTTGTACCCAACCTTCTTTACCATCACGCGCTGCTTGCGTTGGATATTTTGGTTCAATACGAACGATAGGTGTCGCATCACCATCTCGTCCAAATGCACCTGGACCACTTAGTCCACCAGCCGAACTTCCTACATCAATGCTACCCATGTTAAATGACATAGCACCAGGGTTAGGATTGTTATTCTCCGGCTGTGGCGGCTGCGGTTTAGGCGGCTGCTTTGGCGGTGGCGGAGGCGGAGGCGGAACACGCTTCCTCTCCTGCACCTTAGATTCAGGCGGATTCGTCATTATTTCGACTATGATCTGCTCTTTTTGTTCAGTATTACGGTCAGCCCCACCAGAGATGAGGTAAGCCATGAAGTAGAACAAGCCGAAAGTAACTGCCCCACCTGCAATCAGTGAAAACAGAAAACGAATCATTACTGATCTCCAGCTATTGAAATTCTCAGGTTGTCACCTGTCGCTTTGATCTGGTCCATAACTTTAACCACTACGCCGTGCTTTGCTTCTTTATCAGCTTGCAAAATCACAACATCAGTAGGTTGTTCTGCTAATAAACTTTCGATTTTTGCTGAAACACGTTCAACATCAACTTGCTGTTTATCAATCCAGATAGCACCATCACTGCGAATAGCAACAAAAATGTTAGCATTTTTTTGCTTCGTAGCTTGGGCCGCTTTAGGTTTATTGACCTCGATACCAGCCTCTTTAACGAACGATGTAGTTACGATAAAGAAAATAAGCATGATAAATACGATGTCAAGCATTGGCGTCATATCTACCGCTGCTTCTTCTTCTTCACGAAAACGTTGTTTACGTGCCATATTTAATTCTCTCTCTAGTGATGAGGCATGCTATCTACAAGTTTGGCTTTCACCATTCTCGCTCTTGCCTCAAGGCGTGAGCTAAAGAAAACTCCAGATAGTGCCGCAACCATTCCAGCCATTGTTGGGATTGTTGCCATTGAAATACCTGATGCCATTAAACGTGCATTACCAGTACCTTGGGTTGCCATGGTTTCGAAAACCGCGATCATACCCGTTACAGTTCCAAGTAAGCCTATTAAAGGACAAACAGCTACTAATGTTTTAATCAACAACATACGCTGATCTAATTTTTCAGACGCTTCAGAAATCCATGCTTCACGGATTCTGTGTGCGTACCAAGACGTAGTGTCTTGGCGGGCATCCCACTTTGCTACAATATCCTTCGTTAAACGAGGAAATTCAGCAAGTAGGAACCAATAGCGCTCAATCATTAAAACCCACATAAGAAAGAGTGCTATCGCGACCACGTATAATACCTGGCCGCCTGTGCCAACAAAATCCCTGATAGATTCCCATATCTCCATCAGGACTAGCATTAGGCTTTCTCCTTCTCCGCGTGAGTAGCAACGATACCCGCGCTTTGCTCATCAAGGATATGTAATACTGACTTACTACGACCTGCAACAATTGAATGAAGTAGGATAAGTGGTAGTGCAGCAATTAGACCTAGCGCTGTAGTTACAAGAGCTAGAGAGATGTTACCAGCCATGATCTTCGGATCGCCCGTACCGAACAATGTGATTGTTTGGAACGTTAAGATCATACCGATTACTGTACCTAGTAGACCAAGTAACGGTGCGATTGCAGCAAGAATCTTGATGATGTTAATACCAGCTTCAACACGTGGCGTTTCACGTAAGATAGCTTCATCAAGTTTAAGCTCAAGGTTTTCAACGTCTTGGCTCTTGTTGTCATGGTACACTTTAAGAATACGACCCAGTGGGTTGTTTGTATTCGGTGTAGACAAGTTTTTAAGCTGAGACTTGATCTTAGAAGTAGTAAGCGCTAAGTCAACGAAACGTACTAAGAAGATTAGTAGACCAACAGCTAATAAAACTGTGATGATGTAACCAACTTCAGCACCTTGCTCGTAGTATTCCATAAGCGTTTTCTTCTGCGTGTTGATACGTAAGATTGCACCACGAGTCGGGTCAATGTATACGCCAGCGTAATTGTCAGAAGAAGTACCTTCAAGAGCAGAGATACCATCTAAAATGTAGCTATCAGGTTGTTTACCTAAAGGCTGAATAGATTTTGTCTCTGGCGAGTAGATTAAGTAACCTTCGTCAGTAACTAAGTTAAAGTTACCAATACGTGTTACTTGCTTAACTGTAGAGTTGCCGTCAAGACCTGATACTTCAGTTTCAAAAGTAGAAACTTTTGCTGACTCAGTCATTTCTGTTTGAAGTGCAATCCAAAGTTCTTCAAGTTCACGAACTGTTGGAAGCTCTTTAGCAGCTGCTAATGAACGAAGTACTTCTGCACGGCCTGGCTTTTCAGCACTTACTAGTGAAGCTTCGATAGAACCGATAGCGTCTTGCGCTGCACGACGTACAACACCAAACATTTCACCAAGAGTACCTTGTGCGTTTTGAAGCGCTTGCTCTTTTTCAGCTAATGTATTTTCGTTTTGTGCATATTGCTTAGCTAAGCTGTCACCGCGTGCTTTTTCAGACGCTAATTGGCTTTTTGCTTTGTTAAGTAATGCTTGCTTGTCAGCACGTTCTGATAAGAACTCTTGCTCACGTTGCTTATTGATTTTACCTTCAGAGATACGTTCTTGCTTTACTTGCTCAAGAATTTTATCTAAAGCATCAGTATTTGCATGTGCATTAAGCGCGGTACCTGCAGAAACAGATAGTACTGCTGCAACAGCAAAACCTTTAAATAGTTTCTTCATTATTCGATTACTCCGCGCCAAAGATTGGTAGTTTAACAAGTTCTAGTGTCGCTTGCTTACGCGCCATACGAATCACTTCTTTAACTGGTTTTAGGTATTCTTCACCTAATTCTTTCCACTCTTTAGTGTTGTTGTCCCACACCCAAGCGTGTTTTAAGTCAAAAGATTGTGCTACGTAAGTGATACGACCTAAACGACCGATATCAACGTTAATGTTTTTACCATCAACTTCTAAAGTACCTTGAGAAGCAGTTACAGCCGAGCTGTAAGCAGTTTCAACTGTGTATGCTTCAAGAACTTGGCGGAATTTCTCAGACGTCGTTACAGACGCAGAAGCCATGATTTCACGAAGTCTTTCTACACGAGCAAGACGAGAATCAAGATTGAACGGAACGTCCGCTTTGATGAATTGCTCAAGCGTATCGATCATGCGATACATCAAAGGCACAACGTTTTGTTTAGTGTTGTCGATAGTAGCGATTTGACGGTCAAACGATTCGATTGACGCATTTTGGTCAGCGACCAAACGTGCTACGTGATCGTTGTACACTTTCATAAGTTCAGTCTCATCAACAATACTACGGTACTCAGCGATTAGCTCTTGAGTTTGACCGTATACGTTGTCAATTTTAGTTTGAGACTTAACAGCAGCCTTTTGAATTTGCTGACCTGCTTTTTGCACGTCATTCAAAGGATCTGCAATCACATTGCTGCTTGCAAATGCAAAAGCGCCAACCAACGCAGATGCTACAAGACTCTTTCTGATTTTAACAGACATAGTTCCCAACCAATTAAGTAATGTTACTTTTATAATTTAATTATCAACCTTATTAAGGATGACAACCCTGATATCTTTTAATAGATATCAACCCTCCAATAATGCTAAATGCAATACGCCCTGTCAACTTGATGTTAGCTATTCTAAGTAAATAAATACCTTGAAAAAGCTAAAACTAAAGTATTAAAAAAAATACTGTTAACATAAATGCAACTAGCATTAAGCCGTTTTAGCATTATATAGCCCCTTTAAAATTAAACACTAGTTAAAAATTAGACACTTACATGAAACAAAAATGCAACATCTAAACAAAACTGAATTGCACCTTAAAAAAAAACAAAAATAATAAAAATGTGACAATTTGATGAACTAGATTTGGTTAAATTAGGTTAAAAACACATCTTAACTTGCAAATCCTGCGCTTCATCGTATAAAAATACAACAATTCGAAAGTGGTTTTGAGATGATGTATAAATATTACTGCATTTAAGTTAATGGCTTTCACTTTGCTAAGCCCAAGTTAAGCCTTATTAAAGCCTGTAAAACACTCAGTTAATTACACGGTTTTTTAATACACACTATGCGTGTGGTAAATATATTGCTTAAGCTTAGTGAAAGTATACAGATTATGAGCTGTTAGTGTATTGAAGCGGCGTTGCTATTAAATAGGGTTTATTAACTATTTAAATGGCAAATATGTTAAACGTGTTTGAAGCTATAGCAAGAAGTAAAATTTAAACGTTTGACTGTATTAAGGAGTGTAGAAACGGTATTAGGGTGTGTAAAAACAATATTAGGGAATGTGTAAACAATGGGGGAAGATTTTGAGGAATTATGGTGAAACAGAAAACTGCTTCACCAAGATGAACTAAGGTTCACATAATTAAAATTATGCTACTTCTACGTTCTCAGCTTCAGGGCCTTTTTGACCTTGTTTGATGCTGAAAGTCACTGCTTGACCTTCGCTAAGAGTGCGAAAACCAGAACCAGTGATTGCGCTGAAATGTACAAACACGTCAGGACCATTTTCTTGTTCAATGAAACCAAAGCCTTTAGCTTCGTTGAAAAATTTTACTTTACCAGTAACCGACATACTAAATTTTCCTGTAAGTCAATAATTAAAATTCAGCCATATTATTATGGCTATATCCTCCCTGAGTCAGTGCCCAAAATTCTGGAGGTATAGTACAGGAACAAGTTTTAACCTAACCGGTAACCTTAAACGCAGCACAATATCCGTAAATTCAATACGCAAAAACTCAAAGCAAGTTAAGGTTAACACATTATTTTTTTTTTGGCTCTATTAATTAAGATTTATTTACTCAGAACAAAAATAAATAAAGCATTATATGTAAGTGTTTATTTTTAAAGCTAAAATTGAACAAAAAACGACAGCTTTTTTACTCGTAATTGTAACAATTCATGTATAACAGCTTAGCTTAACAAATAAAGTACCTCGTAAAGAGCGTTAAAACTCGCGTAAAGATTGAATTTCAAGCAAATAAAAAGCCGTACAGCAAGCTATACGGCTTTAATACAATGCTAATTTAAAGCAGTTTACTTAACCTGCCAGTCAATCGTAGCTTCTGCTTTAATAGGCACAACTTGTGAGTCACCAAGCGTGTAATTTGCGGGGACTTGCCAAGGCCTTTTCTCTAGGGTAATTGTATCGGTGTTACGGGCAAGGCCGTAAAAGTCAGGCCCAAAATGGCTTGCAAAGCCCTCAAGTTTATCCAGTGCGCCTGCCTCTTCAAAGGCTTCGGCGTAAAGTTCAATCGCAGCATGTGCTGTATAGGCGCCGGCACAACCACATGCCGCTTCCTTTTTATCTTTATAATGTGGTGCTGAGTCAGTCCCTAAAAAGAACTTTTTATTTCCACTTATAGCTGCCGCCATTAACGCTTGTTGGTGAATATTGCGCTTTAAAATAGGTAAACAGTAATAATGCGGACGTATGCCACCAGCTAACATGTGATTACGGTTGTACAATAAGTGATGCGCGGTAATGGTTGCCGCCACATTTTGCGGCGCGGCTGTTACAAAATCAACGGCGTCTTTTGTCGTAATGTGTTCTAGCACTATTTTCAGATTTGGAAAATCAGCGACAACATCGCCTAAAATCGTCTCTAAAAATACTTTTTCACGGTCAAAAATATCTATTGATGAATCAGTCACCTCACCATGTACTAATAACAGCATGCCCACGTCTTGCATCGCTTCTAATACAGGGTAAATATTCTTTACTGATGTAACCCCTGAATCTGAGTTAGTGGTTGCCCCTGCTGGGTACAACTTGGCAGCAACAATTTTACCCGTTGCTTTGGCTTTTTTAATTTCTTCAGGTGTGGTTTTATCTGTTAGGTAAAGCACCATTAAGGGTTCAAAGTTGCCCTGCGGCCCCGCTGCCATAATTCGCTCTCGATAAGCTAGCGCTAAATCAGTGCTCGTTGCTGGCGGTACAAGGTTTGGCATTATGATGGCGCGGCCCATGTAGCGGCTAATATCACGTACTGTATCTTTAAGTTGCTCACCATCACGTAAATGGACATGCCAATCATCAGGACGAGTTATGGTTAATGTGTTTTTTGAATCGGTATTAATGCTCATTACTTTTTTCCACGGCTGAATTTATCCGATCATAGGCATATGGAAAGACCTAGTAAAGTGTTATCTAAACTATTGACCTCTATGAGTGCTGCAAAATACTATTGGGTTTAAGTTTAACGACGATTACACCCGTTTAAGCGTTTTATTTTGAACATGCTTTAAATTTGGGTTAACTTAACAGTGCTAACATAAATAAAAAGAATAAAATTACCCTATGTCGAATCATATCGATACCTATAAAGCGCTCGAAGTTAAAACTGAACAACTGAGCATAATAAATCAGTTTTCCTCAAGCTTATTACAACTCGATACCCTAGAAGAGTTATTTGAGTATGTAACCACTCAAGTAGTAAACCGCCTTGGGTTTGTTGATTGTGTTATTTACCTGGCTGATGAAACACGTTTACAGCTAAATCAAGTCGCTTCTATGGGCATAACCCACGCCAGAGACGAATACCAAGCAGAGCGTAAAATTATTGGCTTTAACGAAGGTATAACCGGTTATGTCGCCCGTACAGGCACAGCTATTATTATTGGCGATGTTACGCAAGACCCTCGCTACATTGCTGATGAGCGCCCTGCTCAATCAGAGTTATGTGTGCCACTTATATACAAGGATCATGTTTTAGGTGTTATTGATTGTGAACATCCAATAAAAAACTACTTCACAAACGCCCATCTAGAAATATTAACCACGGTTGCGCATTTATTAAGTGCTAAGCTAAACCAAGTAAACACGGTCAATAGCTTAACGCACACAGTAAAACAGTTAAATGATGCCCAAAAGCTTGAAAACAGCTTACTGCAAATCGCTAATTTAACGTATAAAGCCAGTAACCTAGATACCTTTTTTGAAGCTCTTCACAGCATAATAAATAGCTTACTTCCTGCAGATAACTTTTTTATTGCCCTTTACGATAAGCAAGTAGACATACTCGATTTGGTTTACATCGTTGAAGAAGGCATTCAAACGCACGCACACAAAAAAATATCAAAAGAGCAATTAAAAGACACAGCTTCGTATTACCTACTGAAATCAGACCGTGTACTGCTATTAAATCAAAACGATTATCAGCAACATATAAATAACGGCGACTTTAAACTTGTTGGCCGTCTTTCTGAATCCTGGCTAGGTGTGCCTTTTAAAGCAAATGATAGAATAAGCGGTGTAATTGTTGTTCAAAGTTACGATAAAAAGCTGCATTACAACGAACACGACAGCGCCCTTTTAACCTACGTAAGTAGGCAAATTAGTATGGCCATAGATAGGCAGCTTGCAAGGCAAGAGCTTGAACACAAAGCATTGCATGATGAGCTAACAGGCCTCGCTAATCGCTCGTTACTCATTGAGCGTATTAAACATGCAATTTTGCGTTTATCGCGTGTTAAAAAAGGCACGAGCCATGCCTTGCTATATTTAGATTTTGATCGATTTAAAAGTATAAATGATTCGCTTGGGCATGAGGTTGGCGATCATTTTTTAATTAAAATTTGTGAGCTCATAAAAGGCACCGTCAGAAACACCGATACGTTTGCACGCCTGGGTGGCGACGAATTTGCTATTTTTATGGAAAACATCACGCACCGAAACCAGGTTAGCGAAGCGCTAAAACGAATAAACACAGCCCTTGCTAAGCCACTTAATGTGGATAGTCATTTATTGCAAGCATCAACCAGCATTGGCATCGCCTTTAGTGAAAGCAGCGACGATAAAGCCTATTTGCTATTACAGCAAGCCGATGCCGCTATGTACGAAGCTAAATCAAGCGGGCGTGGCCAAGTTAAGTTTTTTAATAACACCATGCGTAAAAAGCTCAAAACACATGCCGATATAGAAAACGACTTACAACACGGCATTGAACACAACGAATTTGAGCTTTATTTTCAGCCTATTTTTACTATAGCGACAAGCGAAGTTGTCGGCTTTGAGGCACTAGTAAGATGGCACCATCCTAAAAAAGGGTTTGTGCCACCAAATGAGTTTATTCCGATAGCCGAAACCACCGGGCAAATTATTAACCTCGATTTGCACTTGCTTGACCTCGCTGCACAACATATTGCGCACTGGCACACATTAGGGCATCGCTTTTTAAAAGTAACGGTCAATGTGTCATCGCGTCATTTTGCCAGCCTCGACTTTGTTGCCCAAGTTCACGCATTGTATAACAAATACCAACTGCCTTTAGGGTCATTGTGTTTAGAAATCACTGAATCAGGGCTTATTGCTAACCTTGATTTAGCAACCCAAATAATAGAAGGGCTTGCCCCACTTAAAGTGAAGTTATGCTTAGATGACTTTGGTACTGGATACTCAGCACTTGGTTACTTACACCAATTACCTATTCATATTTTAAAAATAGATAAAAGCTTTATCGATCACCTCAACAAAACCAATAACCCGTTAGTAGAGGCCATTCTCTCATTAGCGCAGTCACTAAACTTTGAAGTTGTGGCTGAGGGAATCGAAACCCAAGAGCAACTAAATATTTTACAAGCCACTCAATGTAATTACGGTCAAGGCTTTTTAAAGTCAAAACCGGTTACAGCACAACACGCCATTAAGCTTATCCACAAACCCCTGTAGTAGCTGTTATCCAAAGGCTTACTTTTTCACAACCAAAAAGGTGTAAAAAGTAAGCCCCGTAATACCCATTCGTTTATTTAAGCGCTCAGTTTTAAAGCAATAAAAACATATTATTACTGTTTAAGCTTTAGCCCATTAAAAACAGACCTGTTATTACGCGTTGTGATAATTCCTTATCCCTCTTAAAAACCAGTGCCTTTTATTAAGCTGCCCTGCCCATAACGCTGCTTTAAACAGCCGCTGTATAACCCAACAAAACAACTTGAGCTAAACTCATGCCAAACTCATCAAACCAGTAGTAACTAAAGCACCCACATTAGTTAATTTAACTTTAAGGGATTATTTTAGTAATTAATAGATTTTTTTAGCCATCTAGACGTTGAAACGTTTTTTGTAAAGGCGTAGTATGTAGTCAATCTGAGCCAAACTCACTTTTCCCTTGAGAATTATTAAAGATGATTGATATAAAACACCTTAAAACTATTGCGACATTAAAAGACACCGGATCGTTAGTTAATACAGCCCGCGAATTATTTTTAACGCAATCAGCTTTATCTCATCAAATTAAAGACTTAGAAAACAAATTAGATTGCCAATTATTTGAAAGAAAAACGCAGCCTGTGCGCTTTACGCCACAAGGAATGCTATTACTCGAACTTGCCAACGAAGTTTTACCTAAAGTAGAAGCCACTAAGTGCCGTTTAAAAGAAAGCCTTAATCAACCTATTTCCCAACTGCGCTTAAGTGTTGAATGCCATGCGTGTTTTCATTGGCTGCTTCCTACTATTAAAGAATTTAATAATTTTTGGCCAGACATTAAAATTGACTACGAACGCGGCTTTAGCTACGACGCTATACCAGATTTACTCAATGATGAGCTCGACTTAGTATTGACCTCAGATATACGCGATCCTGATAAACTTGAATACGCTCACTTATTTGATTTTAAATTAAAGCTTATCGTCGCCCCTGATCACGACCTAGCTAAAAAAGCATATGTAACGGCGCTTGATTTAAAAAACGAAACCATTATTTCGTATCCTATTCCGCGCGAGCGACAAGATATATTTAAACACTTTATTCAAAATGCCCGCTTTGACGGCACCTTAAAAAATGTAGATCAAGGCTTATTAATTTTTCAGCTAGTGAGTGCAGGAATGGGTGTAGCAGCGCTGCCTGATTGGTTGGTAACACCTTACGAAAGCCAAGGTTTAATTAAATCTATCCCGCTTGGTGCACTAGGGCTAACCCGCCCTATGTACCTAGCAATGAAAAAAGACATGAAAGACAACCCCGTTTATCGCCATTTTTTAAATACCTGTAAGCAAAATAACGGTCGATAAATCACAAACGAATAAGTAACATAAGGCCTATTGTGTTTTATGTTGCTTGTTATGTTTGAATTAAAAAAATTATTAGGTGGCTTAATTATGCCGCTACCACTATTTGGTTTACTTGCGTTTGTAATGCTAGTTTTGGCGTTTCGTGCACGTAAGTCTGCTTTAGTAATCGCAAGCTTAAGTCTATTGGCGCTTTTAGTATTAAGTACGCCGTTTGCTGCGCATCAACTGATTAAAAACAATGAGCCCGCGTCATTGGCTTTTAATGCACTAAAACACCCAACCCTTGATAAAATTGTTGTACTGGGTTGCGACATAAACCCTAACCCCGCTTTAAGCGCTAATAATCAGCTAGGAAATTGTGCGCTTACTCGCTTGGTAGAAGGGGTTAAGCTTGCAAAAAAATACCCTAATGCAACGCTTATCGTATCTGGCGGTGGCTATGGCAAAGTAACCAATAGCGCGTTAATGAGCCAAACAGCAATAAATTTAGGGGTGAATAACAACCGTATAAAACAAAACCCACAGGCAATGGATACAGCCGCAGAAGCCAAACTACTCGCGCCTAAGCTCGTTGATTTTAAGGTTGCACTGGTTACGTCTGTGCTACATATGCCGCGCTCAATAAACCTGTTTAATGCCCAAGGCATTGAGGTAATTCCTGCCGCTACGGATTATCACAATTTTGCGGCTTTACCTTTGTATAAACAATTTATACCAAATGCTGAGGCATTACGTGTAGTAACGCAATATGCCCATGAAGTGATTGGGAATGCGTGGATAAGTATGCGCCGCTGGATAAACCCAGAGGCGCTGTAGAGTATATAAATTTATACTGGGTTATCTATATCTATAAAGCTCACATCAAAACCATGTTCTTTGGCAAGTAGCTCACCAAGGGCTTTAATTCCGTAACGCTCGGTTGCATGATGCCCTGCTGCAAAAAAGTCTATATTTTGCTCTCGCGAGCTGTGAATAGTTTGCTCTGAGGCTTCACCCGTTAGGTATGCATCAATCCCCTGCTCTGCTGCTAAATCGATATAACCTTGCCCGCCTCCTGTACACAAGGCAATGGTGTTAATTTTTTCATCGCGTACAACACTACTTAAAGGTTCGCGGTTTAAAACTTTGGCTATTTTATTTGCAAACTCGCTACCTGTAAGCGGAGTTTTTAACCGTCCTTTCATAGCAACGCTATTAGTAACGGGTTCAAGCCCTGTCTCTATTTCAATATCGAGCAAATTAGCAAGCTGGGCGTTGTTACCTATAACAGGGTGAATATCAAGCGGTAAATGATAGGCAAATAAATTAATATCGTGCGCTAACAAAGCCCCTATACGGCGTTTTTTCATGCCCGTAATAGGTTGCGATTCACCTTTCCAAAAATAACCATGGTGAACCAAAACAGCATCAGCTTTTTTTTCTATCGCTGCATCAATGAGTGCTTGGCTTGCAGTCACCCCCGTAACAATCGTTCTGATTTCATTTTTACCTTCGACTTGCAGCCCGTTAGGACAAAAATCTTTAATTGTGTGAGGCTTTAAAATGTCGTTTAACAGTTGGTTAAATTCTCTACGTTGCATACTTATTACCTTACTCAGCACTGAATTTTGTGCAAATTTTGGCGTTTATGGGGCTAAAATGGAAGGAAAATCGCAAAAAATTGAAAAACAGTTGGAAAATAGGTATAAATACGGCTTCTTTATCTGTGTTCACAACGTATAGGGTCTCTGATGAGCAAACTAGACAAAACAGAAGTTTTATCTGCCTTTGAAGCTGCATATGAAGCTGCCAATGGTAAAAAACCTGAAATTACTACAAAACCTGGCTGGTACAGCATCGATGGTGGCAAAAACTTACGCCTAGCTGATGTAGCAGAGCTAACGAAAGAATTAAGCTCTGGCAAATCGCCTGCACAAGCTGAGCAAAAAGCGCCTGCGAAAAAAACTAAAACTAAAGCTGCTGCGCCTGTTAAAGCACAAAAAACAGCGCCGTTTACTGTTGTAACACAAAGCGAAGACGGCTACACAGCTGAAGAGCTTTGGATTGTTGAGCTTGCAAGTAAAGATCACGACTGTCGCTTACCGCGCGGAGTTGTTTAAACAACATGTGATTAATAAAAAAGCCGCGTTAAGCGGTTTTTTTATGCCTGTTTATCACCTTCTATCAATTCGCTTTATTAAATAGTTTATTTTGAGCTAAAAAAAGCGGCTAATAGCCGCTTTTTAAACGTGTATTACAATTATAGCTTTTCAAAATAAAGTGGTTTTCGCTGCTTTTTACCTACTTCGTTCATTGTGCTTGCATCAAATAAGCGCCCATTGATCATGGTGTAATCGACCTTATCTGAATCGCGAATATTTTTTAGCGGATCGCCATCAATAACAATTAAATCGGCAAGCTTACCTACTTCTAGCGAGCCTATATTTTTATCAAGCCCCAAGTATTTAGCAGGGTCAAGCGTAGAGGCTCTAATTGCTTCAAGTGAACTCATACCGCCTTGAGCAAACATCCACATTTCCCAATGTGCACCTAAGCCCTCGCGTTGTCCGTGAGCACCTAAATTTACCAGTACACCTAAATCTTGCAGCTCTTTAGCAACGCGGGCGTTATTAAAGTGGTTATAGTGATGATCGGGCGCTTTTACTCGGCGCATAGCACGTGGCAACAGCTGATTTTTAGGCACAAACTTACTTAAACGCGGGTGATTCCACACGTCCGTTTTATCGTACCAGTAATTTTCTCCCCAAATTCCGCCATAGGCGACAACAAGCGTTGGGGTATAACCAACATCACTTTGCGACCATAATTGTTTTATATCATCGTAAATATGCTCAACCGGAATTGAGTGTTCAATTCCCGTATGCCCATCAACAACCATACTTAAGTTATGTTGTAGCAGTGAGCCGCCCTCTGGCACAACCATCATCTCAAGCTCACGCCCTGCTTCAATAACTTGTTGGCGCTGCTCACGGCGTGGCTGGTTGTACGATTTAACACTAAACGCGCCAACCTTTTTAAGACGCTCTAAATGAAATTTAGCATCATCTAGCGAATCAATATGCGAGGTGTAACCAGGCATATTTGCTCCATATAAAATGGTGCCGGTAGAAAAAATACGTGGCCCGACAATCATGCCGGCTTTTTGCATTTCACTGGCGGTAAATATTTCAGAGGTATCGTTTGATGGATCATGAATTGTTGTGACACCTAACGCTAAACCGGCATAGTTTTTCCAGTTTTGCTGAGGAATAATTTCATCGCTGGCTTGTGAGCCATGGGCATGCGCATCAACAATCCCAGGCATAATTGTTTTACCTGCTACATCGATAATTTCAGCCCCTTTGGGGATCGTTACCTCATCAGCAGTACCTATTGCTTTTATGCGTTTACCGTCTGTGATGATGACACCATTTTCAATGACTTGCTCACCCTTCATGGTAATAATGTTGGCCCCCTTTAGCGCAATCATGCCCTTTGGTGCAGCCATTTTTTTACTAAAGCTAATATTCTCACCGCTTTTTACTTTAAAGTCGGCATCATCGGCTTTATCAATAGCAAACATACCATCAAGGCTTGCATGGTATAGCTCGGGCCCTAAGCTCCAGTAGAGAGTGTTACTTTGAGCACTCCAACTTATATTTTCACCCGCACGCACAGATAACTGCTCAATAGGAAACTGGTTATCTTTAGGGCTTATTGTGATAGGTGAGCCGCTTTCTACCAGCGGGGTAACAAATACTTTAAAGCGCTCAGCAAACGCTAAGTATTTACCATCTGGTGAGACTCGAAATTCAGTCGCATGCTCTGATTCGTAAAGTTTACGAACGTTTTTAGTTTCAAGCTCCACAACACTTAAGGTAGGCTTAGGCCAAGGGCTCATGATAAATACACGGTCATTGGCGCTACCAAACTGAGGTTGATAACCACTTTTAGAAATAAGCTCGCTCTCTCCCCCTTTTGCGCTTACTTTATAAATACCTGGGTTAAGTGACCACTTAGGATTTAAAATACTTCCGCCGGTGGCTTTACGATAAACGATTGTTTTGCCGTCAGGACTAAAAGTAGGCTCAACGTATTTACCCGGCTCACGGGTTATCGCCTCGCCGCGCCCGCTACGAGCAGAGACAACGCGAACAGTACCTTGCTTAGTATCACTCCAGGTGGTGTAAACAATCTTTTTCCCATCGCGGGAGTACTGCGGGAACAACTCATAATGATCAGTTTGTTTGGTTAAGCGCTTAATTTTACCAGAGTCTAAATCGCGTTTATAAATATAACCTAATGCTTCAAAAATCGCAGTTTCACCATCGGGGCTAACCTGCACGTTGCGCAACATTTTTACATCAAACTCATCGGTATCTAAATTTTGAGTAAAGCGTACCGCGGTTTGTATTTTTTTACTGGTGTTTACTTTAAAGGGAACACGCGCAACAGCTTTATCATCAACAGCAATTTTATGTATCGAACCGGAAGCCCAAAACACCAGCTCTTCGTTATCTGGGGTCCACGCAATGGTCGGATACACACCATGAATAGCCCAAGTTTCTTGCATATCGCGTTCAAGCTTGTCATAAAGCTTGGTGTGCTCACCACTGGTTAGGTCGTATAAGTACAAGCTTGTTTGAAAGTCATCACGTCTTATATAGGCAAGCTTTTTACCATCAGGTGAAGGTGTGGGTCTTATTGCACCGCCCATGCCTTGTATTATGGTTTCTATTTCGCCTGTTTCTCTATCGTAGCGCTTAATTTTATAAATACCCGCAACAGAATCTTTAGAGTAGTGAAAGGTTTTACCTGGCGTCGCGTCATGAGAAAAATAAACATAGCGCCCATCTGGTGAGAACATTGGCTCACCTAAGTCTTTTTGGTCGTTCTCACGTTTAGTAAGCTGAACACCTTTACCACCCGCTTTGTGATAAAGCCACACTTCTCCAGCCCCTAGTGAGCGACTAGCGGTAAAGTGTTTGCGTGCGACAAGGTAATCGCCATCAGGGCTCCATGCGGGGCTGTTTAAAAGTCTAAAGGTTTCGTCAGTCACAGCGTGTTGATTGCTACCATCAACGTCCATAACCCAAATATTATCACCACCGCCTTGATCTGAGGTAAACGCAATGTGTTTACCATCAGGGCTAAAGCGAGGCTGCATTTGCCAAGCAATATCTGAGGTGAGTTTAGTTGCTTCACCTCCGCTTATAGGCATAGTGTAAATGTCGCCAAGTAAGTCAAACACTAGCGTGTTGCCATCAGGACTAACATCAATGTTCATCCATGTGCCTTGCTCTGTGCTAATGGTGGCATCTACAAACTCGCCTTTTGGTGAGTCTACCTGCCACTTTTCTTGCTCTTCGTTTGCGTGCGGCTGACCTATTGCAAGGGCGACTGATAAAGCCAGTGCAGTGTGAAGCATTTTTTTCATGCATTTCTCGCTTGTTATTATTGCAGTTAAACTCTCTAACACGATTGCAACAAAAACAGCGCTAACTTGCCAGCGTTATCAGACCAAGTACCAAAAATTAATGCCAAACTATGGGGTCAAATTGGTAGTAATCCACCAGCATTCTATAAATTTCAGGGTCGTGTTGCCTAAGCTGCGCCGGCTTTTCTAAAAAGGTCTCTGTGAGTACTGCAAAAAACTCAGCCTCGTTGGTGGCCCCATAACTATGAATAACGTGAGGCATGTTATAAGCAACATGACTTTTTAACTGCACAAAGGCACGGCTAAACACTCGGGCCCACTCTTTATAAGCATTGGGGGTTTTTAATAATGGAGTGCCAGTGGTTTTTCCGGTTTCTTGGTCTAACTGGTGGGCAAATTCATGAAACACTAAATTATGGCCATCGCTTGGTAAACGGTTGCCTTCAAGTACATCATGCCAACTTAGAACTAACGTGCCACCAGGCCACGACTCACCTAAGCGTACCGCGTTGTGGTAACTAACCAGCCCAGCACTATCTCGTGTAGATTGCGGCGCATAATACGCACTGGGGTAGAGTAAAATTTCTTTCACGTTTTTATAAAGTGGCCAAGGTTTATTAAGCACTAACACACAGGCATCGGCAGCAACTATCAGCTTCATGGCGGGGGTTAGCTTTAGTCCGTCTCGGCCTAAAAAGCGCTTTTCATTTAAAAACCATATTATGTGGCGCTCAAGCTTGGCTCTGTCGTTATCCGTCATCTTTTTATAGATAGGCATGCAACGAAGGAGTATTTCTTTTTGTTGAGAGTTTAAAACCGCGTTTTTATATTTTTTATTCCAAAGCCAGTTTTGTAGTGCCTGCCAGCGCCAATAAATTACAACAAAAATAGCCAAAGCAAAAATGAGTAGCCAGTTTATCATGGGGACATCCAAAATAAGTTAGTCTCTTATTAATATGTGCGCATGCACTCATTTTCAATCAGATAATTTCTGTGCAATTTCGTCCGCTATTTTTAGCTTTGTATAATGCTTGATCTGCCCGCGATAAAAGGCGGTCGTAATCACCGACGTTGGTTGAGTCAGACAAGCCAAAACTGGCTGTTACACTTAACCCCTCACCCATGGCCGAAAAGTCATGCTGTGCAATGCTCTCACGCAGTGCTTCGCATATGATTTTTGCTTCGCCGGCGGTTTTATCTGCAAAAACAATTGTAAACTCTTCACCGCCCCAACGTGCTATATGCTGGTTTTCTTGGCAGCCATTTTTAAGCAGCTCTGCAATAGTACAAATCACTTTGTCGCCAATAATATGCGACCAGTTATCGTTAATCCGCTTAAAGTGATCAATATCCAGTATAGCTATGGCTAACGGCCGGTTTTGCTGTTTGTAAGTGGCAAAGTTATGGGCAAGCCAGCTATCAAAAGCACGCCTGTTAGGCATGTCGGTAAGTTGGTCGTGCGTTGCTTGGTATGCAAACGCATTGGCTTGCGTTTGTAGGTCTTGGGTTTGTTTTTCTACGCGATTAGTCAGCTCTATTTCTATTTTTTTGTAGTGGTATAAACGGTATTTGTATATAGAAAAAATAACCATTAAAAATAATACAAATACTGCAAACTTAAATTGCGGTTTTTGCCAAAAAAATGACTGAATTACAATATTTACAGCTTGCTGATTATCTTGCCACTGTGCGTTAGGGTAACTTGCTCGTACAATAAAGGTATATTCCCCAGGCGGTAAGTTAGTGTACTCAGCACCGGTCATATGTTGGCGATTAACCCATTTATCGTTAAAGCCCTTTAATTGGGTTTGAAAATTTAATCGCTGCGGCATAATAAAGCTCAGCCCTGCATAATGAAACGATAAACGAGAAACCCCCGGAGGCAAAAATACCGACTCCCCTTCAAGCGGAAGCGCAATAGGCTTACCATCTACAAAAATATTTTCAATAATGGTCGGCAGCGCAATTTGCGTTGATGCTTGTAAGCGCGCTGGTTTTACGGTACTCACCCCCTTTGCGGTTGCAAACCAAATACTCCCATCGTTATGCGTTACAGCCGAAGGGGTTGAACCTCCGTTGGCCTGCGCACTTAACATCCCATCGCCTTCATCATACAGTTGATAGTTGAGCACGGGTGCTTTAGCGCTCGCGGGAGCGTCGAGGATTTGTTGTATATGATTTTTATCGATTTGAATAATCCCGCGGTTGCTCGAGAGCCAAAATGAGCCATTGTGCGGCACCACTTGAAATAGTTTATCGATAGGTAAACCTTGCTCTAAGCCAAGCATGGCCATTTTTCCGCTTGTTAGCTCATAGCGCACTAAGCCTCTATCTGTGGCCATCCAGGTATAGGTATCATCAATATAAAACCCAAACGCATATTGAGCAGAAAACTCACGAGGGAATTCAACCGTTGTAAATTGCTCACTAACAATATCAAATACCACCACCCCATTGCCGGTACCTACCCAAATATTGCCCGCGTTATCTTCACTAAGTGCAAGTACAAACCCACTTGGTAAGTCTTTTTTATTTGTAAATTGATTTAAGCTGCCATCTTCATTAATGCGCGTAAGCCCCATAGCAGAGCCTATCCACAAACGGTTTTTAGAATCAAATAATAAAGCCCTTACTTCGTTACTCCCAAGGCCAGTGCTACGATTAATAAACGGCGTAAAGGTATTATTAACTATTTTTAAAACACCTGAGGTATACGTACCTGCCCACACGCTACCGTCGGGTGCTTCGTGTAAACTGAGTACAGAATAAGGACTGCTTTGTTTAGAGCCTGAAACCAAGGTAGCGCGGTTGTTTTTTATTATATTTAAGCCAGAGCTTCCCCCCACCCATAAACTGCCATCGGAGTGAGAAAGCACTGTGCGGGTATAATCCCCCGCTAAACCTCTTTTTTGGGTCCACGATGAAAACGGCGACTCACGCAGGCGAAACAATCCGGCGTTTGTGCCAATCCAAATACTGTTTTCTCTATCTTGTAACAAAGATAAAATACGGTTGGCGGGTAATCCGTTATTGGCATCTAACTGCTCCACGCCATCGGGCGATAACCTAAATACCCCTTTATTAATTGTGCCAAACCATAAGTCTCCATGGTTATCCTCTAATAAGCTGGAAATAGATTCATTGCTAAGCTTTTCATGTATTGGCTGAAACTGCGCCTTGGTTTTGATCCACGCGCCTTTTTCGCTTCCCACAATAAGCGAGCCACCACGGGTAATTAATAAGTTATAGACAGGTGCATTTGGTAAACCAAAGTGTGGTGTCATTAAGGTCGGTATTTTGTTGTGTATTTTATAAAGGCCTGCACTGGTTGCTGCCCAAATAACCCCATCGTGATCTTCTATAACGCGATAAGCACTTACATTTTTAATAATTGCAAGGTCGGTATCGCTGTTATGTTCACGATAAAACACGCCGTCGTTTTCAAGGGCTAACCATAGGCTTTGATCAGCACTTTCAATTAAATGATTAACCATGGTTGATGCTGATCGCTTGGTATCCCACTGCCTATGTTGATATAAGCTAACTCCTCCGCGCGACCCCGCTATGTATAACCCACCACTATTTGTGGGAGTGAGTGCTCTTAAACCCGAGTCGGGTAAGTTATTAATATGAGCACGGGTTAATATTGTAAACTCTTGGCCATTAAAACGTGCCAAACCTTCCCATGTAGCAACCCATAAGTAGCCATCTTGGGTTTGCGTAACGCTATTAATACTGTTGTGGGGCAATCCAGAGCGGGTATTCCATGTTTCAGAAAAATAATCACTTAACGGTAAACGGGTTTGCTCTTGGGCTTCACATAAAAACATGACGAAAAAAGAACATATAATGCTTAATTGTCTCATCATCAACTGCCTTAGTTATTCTTTTACTTGTGTGTAAGCGTTTTATCGTTATTTAAAAGGAGTAGGAAAGAATTTACTTGGCACTGAGCACACTAAAATCGTGCGCTCCAACAAAGCGTTAAAATCCCTATACGCATTGGGTGAATACACTAGGGTTTGTTTAAGCGCTAAAAGCGCATTAGTTAAAACTAAACAATAGCGTAAACAACTAATAATACGTGCTAAAAAGCACCTTAAATAAGTCGCTAAAACTTAATGTCGTAAACGTATCAGCTAATCGTTACAAATTAACTTATATCGCCTATCTAACTAAAAATACTACCATAGCAAATAAATACATTGCATTAACTAAATTCAATTAATCTTTACAAAAGTCGTCAATATTGTTTTGTAATACGTTTATAAACGCTGCGACGTGTAAACCGTCCATTAGCGAATGATGCACATCAATCGAAAACGGCATTAGGCCCGTGGTTTTATCGTATTGACCAAACACAAATTTAGGAATACCTAAGCTTTTCCCTTCACTAAAGGCATGCGAAAAACTACTAAAGTTCAGCCAAGGTAAAACCGATATATGTATCAAATCGGCCTGCCCTTCGGTTTGATTAAACGCCTGAGAAAATAACGGTTGAGATTTAGCATTGGCGCTTATAGCTGTGGCGTGCTGAGCAAATTCTTCAAGGCAAGGCGAATAATTAAAGTAACTAAATATAAACGAATCATCACTAGCAAGCTCTACCACACTGGCTCTTACTTGCTTTAATCGCCATGGACGGTCATTAATAATTCTTAGCATAATCGGGTTATAAGCGTGGCAAGCTTTTAATGTGGCATGCACATATGCTTGAAAAAAAGACAGTTTATTATGTTTACAATATTCAAATAAAGGCTTGGCGTTAAGTGTTACGCACACATTAAAATATGGCTGGGTAAAGTTTTTAAATAATTCGAAGTGTTGTTGGCGAGGCCATGTATCAAGGTCGATGGGCTCCATTAAGGCATTTGTATCCGTCATAATATCCATAAGCTTGTCGTTAACGATTAGGCCGCATTGCCTTGAGGGTCTTGGCCACAAAAATTACCACGCCATAGAGTATAAACAAAAAAGGCGTACCACTGTACGCCTTAGTTTAAATAAACGGGTAAATTTACAGGCCGTTTTGAATTATCTCTTGCGCTAACTCATCGGCAATCAAATGCGTTGATTTTTGCTCTTTTTCACTACGGGTGAATATTTCGGTTAAGGTATCAAAAATACCTTCGACATGTTTATTAGACGCCGCCTCACTGTAGCCTTGTGGTGCAGTTTCGTAATACACATTAATAATGCCACCAGCGTTAATAACGTAATCGGGTGCATACAAAATACCTTTTTCACGAAGTACTTCACCGTGACGAGACTGCGCTAGCTGATTATTAGCACACCCAGCAATAATGGTTGCCTTAATACGTGCAATGGTTTCATCATTAATGGTGGCACCTAATGCACAAGGTGCGTATACATCAACATCAAGGTCGTAAATTTCATCAATACCCACCGCCGTAGCACCAAAGTCATTTACTACGCGCTCTACAGCATCTTGATTGATATCTGTTACAAATAACTTTGCACCAGCTTGGGCTAAATGCTTACATAAACCATAGGCGACTGCACCTAAACCTTGTACAGCCACTTTAATGCCCGCAAAATCTTGATGTCCGCGTTGGTGCTGTAATGCCGCTTTAATTCCTAAAAACGTACCGTAAGCTGTAAAAGGTGACGGGTTACCGCTTTTCCCTTCCAAGCCCAATACATAATTCGTTTCTTTATTCATTAATGCAACGTCATCACATGTAATGTTTACATCTTCGGCAGAATAGTAACGGCCATTTAATCGCTCTAATTGACGACCAAAAGCTCGAAATAACTGCTCTGATTTAATCTCTTTTGCATTGCCAATAATAACCGATTTACCACCACCAAACGGTAGGCGAGCAACCGCATTTTTATAGGTCATCCCTTTTGAGAGACGTAAAACATCGTAAACGGCATCTTCATCGTTGGCATAGTCCCACATTCTACAACCACCAACAGCAGGGCCAAGGTTAGTATTATGTACGGCAATAATTGCTTTTAAACCTGACGCTTCGTCAGAACAAAAAACCACTTGTTCGTGGTTATCAAATTCAGCTTGATTAAACACAGCCACTGTAATTACTCCAAAATAGTTTACCCGTGAGAGGGATGAGCGCTGGAAATTGACGAAACTTTACCACTTCATTTTTAAGGGTGCCACATAATGAGAAGTTAAACCCGTAAAAAGCGAGCCTTGTGAATTAATAAATCTAAATAGCAACAAAATATGGATATAAAATTCAACAAAAAGCATATAAAATTAAATTTAAAGCTAACAACACCGTTAAAAAGCGCCCCCACACTTACGTGAACGTAAAGGTAATGCTAAGTGTAAACCTTGTATTACACAGCTCTCCTCCCAGCAAAGGCGCACAGTGTATAGGTTTATGAAGAAAAAAGCAGATTTACTACAACTGGTCTGAGGTGTTTATTTGAAGGGGCAATTTGCGCTTTTTTAATATTTCATAAAACAAATACAAAAAAAGCGAGCCTAAGCTCGCTTTGTTATTAGATTACGTAAACCTTTATTTAAGCTTGCCGTCTAGCTCTTCAATTTTAGCTTTCCAAATTGCAGGGCCTTGCGTATGTGCGTTAGCACCTTCGCTGTCTACGGCAACCGTAACTGGCATATCTTCTACTTCAAATTCGTAGATTGCTTCCATACCTAAATCTTCAAAGGCAACCACGCGTGCTTTTTTAATTGCTTTAGATACTAAGTATGCCGCACCACCTACAGCCATTAAATAAACCGATTTATGCTCTTTAATCGACTCAACTGTAGCAGGACCACGCTCAGCTTTACCTATCATGCCTACAATGCCGGTTTTTTCTAGCATCATATCGGTAAATTTATCCATACGTGTTGCAGTTGTAGGGCCTGCAGGGCCTACAGCTTCATCACCCACAGCATCAACTGGGCCAACGTAATAAATAAACTTATTATCGAAATCAACGCCCTCAGGTAAACCTTCACCTGAATTGATCATATCTTGTAAGCGTTTATGGGCAGCGTCACGGCCTGTTAAAATAGTGCCTGAGAGTAAAACAGTTTCTCCCATTTTCCACTCGCGGGTGTCTTCTTTAGTTAACGTATCTAAATTAACACGGCGAGTTCCTTCACCTACTTCAAACGTCACTTCTGGCCAGTCTTCTAGCTTAGGTGCTTTTAAATCTGCAGGGCCTGAGCCGTCTAGTGTAAAGTGTACGTGGCGCGTAGCTGCACAGTTAGGGATCATCACAACAGGTTTTGATGCCGCATGCGTAGGCGCTGTTTTTACTTTAATATCAACAACCGTGGTTAAACCACCTAAACCTTGCGCGCCAATACCTAGCTTGTTAGCACGTTCAAAAATTTCTAAACGCAGTTTTTCTTCAGTTGTTTCTGCACCGCGCTCCATAAGCTCATGAATATCAACCGGGTCCATTAACGACTCTTTTGCCATTACCGCTGCTTTTTCGGCGGTTCCGCCAATACCTATACCTAGCATGCCTGGCGGGCACCAACCAGCGCCCATTGTCGGTAGCGTTTTTTCTACCCATGCAGCTACATCGTCAGATGGGTTTAGCATAACCATTTTACTTTTGTTCTCTGAGCCGCCGCCTTTCGCTGCAACCATTACTTCTACTTCGCCACCCGCCACTAAATCAATGTGTACAACTGAAGGGGTATTATCTTTAGTGTTTTTACGTGTGCCAGCAGGGTCAGCTACAATAGACGCTCGTAGTGGGTTATCTGGATTTAAATATGCGCGACGTGTGCCTTCATCAACCATTTGTTGTACGGTTAAATCTGTTTTATCCCACTTAACATCCATCCCTACTTTTACAAAACAGGTAATAATACCCGTGTCTTGACACAATGGACGCTTGCCTTCAGCCGACATACGCGAGTTAATTAAAATTTGCGCGATTGCATCTTTTGCAGCCTTGCTTTGTTCTTTGTTGTAGGCTTTTTCTAGCGCTTGAACAAAATCAAGGGGGTGATAAAAAGAGATATATTGCAACGCATCTTCAATGCTATCAATAAAGTCTTGCTGACGGATTGTACTCATAGTGGTTCCTTAAGTTAGCGTTACGCTTAAGCGTAATCTATACCAAACCGGTGACGGTGGTTTGCACTGTTTTAATTACAACGTAGATTTGATACTAAACGCTGCCAAAAAAATTTGACTTATGATACCCTCCCAGCCCGTTTCGAGCCAGTTCTTAAAGGGGCAGTAAATGCTAAACAATGAAAAAAATTGTGTAAAATTAGCCATAACACAAAACTGCATTGATGTTTTCGCGCATTTTGCGCATTTACCCTATGCCGTATTACTAGACTCAGCCAATAGCGAGCACATAAATAGTCGCTTTGATATTATTGCGATAAAGCCTCACGCTATTTTAGAAGTAAACAATAATCAAAGCGTATTTAATCAGCAGCTTGACTCGCGTAGCCCCTTTACAATAATGAACGAAGAACTAAGTAAACTTAGCGGGCAAAAAGCCGCTAATAACCTGCCTTTTAATGGCGGCTGGCTTGGTTATTTTGGTTACGATTTAGGGCGTATTATTGAGTACATGCCACGCACGGCAAAACACGATATAACGTTGCCACAAATGGCCATTGGCCTTTATTTAGATGCGCTGATATTTGATAAACACCAGCAAAGCTGGTTTTACGTTTCTCAACCTGAAGTGAATCGTTTAGCGCTTTACCAGCAATATTTAGCAAACGATATAGTACCAGCACAGTTTTCGCTCACCAGCGATTGGCACTCAAATATGAGTGAGCATGAATACGCTGACAAATTTGCGCAAATACAAGATTATTTAAAAAGTGGTGATTGCTATCAAATCAACCTAGCACAGCGCTTTAGTGCCGGTTTTAAAGGCGACCCTTTCCAAGCCTACAAAGTATTACGTGAGGCTAATAAAGCGCCATTTTCTAGCTTTATTAACCACCCACGTGGCGCCATTTTATCAATATCGCCAGAGCGCTTTATTGCAGTTCACGACAATATAGTTGAAACAAAACCCATCAAAGGCACTTTGCCACGCATGGCAGATGCAATCGCCGACCAACAGCAAGCCAGAGCCCTTGAAAACTCAACCAAAGACCGCGCAGAAAATGTAATGATTGTTGATTTACTGCGTAACGATTTAGGTAAGGTTGCAAAACCTGGCTCTGTAAAGGTGCCCTCACTTTTTGCTATTGAGAGCTTTCCGGCAGTGCATCACTTAGTGAGTACCGTAACGGCAGAACTGGATGAGAGCAAAACGTGTGTTGATCAACTTGAAGCAGCATTTCCCGGAGGGTCAATCACCGGCGCGCCTAAAATTAGAGCTATGGAGATAATTGAAGAGCTAGAGCCTCATAGGCGTAGTATTTACTGTGGCTCTATAGGGTATTTAAGCGCCTGCGGTAATATGGACACCAGTATTACAATCCGCACATTGGTTTGTCATAACGAACACATTTATTGCTGGGCCGGTGGTGGTATTGTCGCTGATTCTAAAGTCGAATTGGAATACCAAGAAACATACGATAAAGTGAATAAAATACTTCCTTTATTAAAACAGTAGAACGCTTTGAATAGTGAACATATTATGGCGCGGTTTCAGCTAAGCCCTACTGCCGCGCCAAATCAAATAAAAGATACCCGTAAAAAGCGTGCCAGTGCGGTTATGCTGCCTATTATTGATGTTGATAACCACGCGCATATTTTATTGTGCAAACGCCCTACTTATTTACATCATCACCCTGGGGAAATTTGTTTACCCGGCGGTAAATTTGAGCAAAGCGATAAACACCTGCGCACCACAGCGCTTCGAGAACTACACGAAGAGCTTAATATAGCGCCAAGTAATGTTAAAGTGCTCGGGCAGCTGCCACAATACTCGACCCTAACAGGCTTTAGCATTAGCCCATTTGTGGGTTTACTTGATGAACACACAGTATGGGAGAACGATTTTAATGAAGTGCAAGCTAGCTTTTTACTGTCGCTTACCCAGCTTTCAAACGAGGCCAATTGGCAGCCTATTCCTTTTCAACGTTTTGGCAAAACCATCACCTTGCAAGGGTTTAGTACACCGCACGGATTATTGTGGGGAGCAACGGCTAGCATTATAAAAAACTTTACAAAACAGCTTGCCCTACCAGTGTAAAACTTACGGCCAAATAGTTACATAATATAGAATTAACGTTATGATACTCGACCGTTCAAAGAACAGCTTTCGGGCTGAGTAAATAAAGTAGAGACCCATAGTATGATCAGTGCATTTGATATGTTTAGCATTGGTATTGGCCCATCGTCGTCACATACCGTTGGCCCAATGCGTGCCTCGCGCTTATTTGTTAATGACCTACAAGAGCAACAACTTTTAACCTCTGTTACCGATATAAAGGTAGAGCTTTATGGCTCACTGGGTCAAACCGGCGTAGGCCATGGCTCTGGTAAAGCCGTTATATTAGGGCTTGCCGGCTACGACCCAGAAACAATAGATGCCGATTTAGTTGACGATATCCTTGCCACCATTGAAAAAGAACAAGTGATATACCTCAACCAAACCCATAAAGCGAATTTTCCTAAGCAAGGGGCTATTGTTTTTCATCGCCGTAAAACCTTACCTAAGCACTCTAATGCCATGGAAATTATTGCCTCAAATAATGGCGAAAAAGTATATAGCAAAGTGTACTACTCTATTGGCGGCGGCTTTATTGTTACCGATGAAGAATTTGAAAACGAAAAACAAGCAGCCCTTGATATACGCGAACAAAACCCGGCTCCTTACCCGTTCGAAAGTGCAAAAGATTTACTAGAGCTGTGTAAAGAATCAGGCTTTAGTGTATCTACTTTAATGATGCATAACGAAAAAACGCTGCGCAAAGAAGACGATATTAAAGACGAGTTGTTTAATATTTGGCAAGTAATGAAAGCCTGTATTGAACGTGGCATGCGCACCGAGGGAATTTTACCAGGTGGTTTAAAAGTTAAACGCCGTGCACCTAGTTTGTATTTAAAGCTAAATGTAGAAGTGAGTAATGACCCACTCAGAGCAATGGATTGGGTGGATTTATTTGCCTTAGCTGTAAATGAAGAAAATGCCGCGGGTGGGCGCGTAGTCACGGCGCCAACAAATGGTGCTGCGGGTATATTGCCGGCCGTTTTAATGTACTACCACACATTTATTAAAGAAGTGGACCGCGACATAGCCACACGCTATTTATTAACCGCAGCGGCTATTGGTATTTTATACAAAAAAAATGCCTCTATTTCGGGCGCAGAAGTAGGCTGCCAAGGTGAAGTAGGTGTTGCCTGTTCAATGGCTGCCGGCGCACTCACCGAAATTGTTGGTGGTAATGTAGTACATGTTGAAAACGCCGCCGAAATAGGCATGGAACATAATTTAGGCCTAACCTGCGACCCTGTAGGCGGATTGGTACAAGTACCGTGTATTGAGCGCAATGCCATGGGCGCCATTAAAGCAATTAATGCCTCTCGCCTAGCAATACGTGGCAGTGGCGAGCAAAAGGTGTCGCTTGATAAAGTGATTAAAACCATGCTCGATACCGGTAACGACATGAAAACCAAATATAAAGAAACCGCTCGCGGTGGATTAGCGGTAAACATTATTGAATGTTAAGCGTATAAAAACAAAAAACCGCGTATTTTAGCAATACGCGGTTTTTTAGTATTTATACTTAAAAAGTCTTACTATTTTACCGGCAGTTCTATGTCGGCAAATAACGCATCAACATCATCTTGATTACGTAATAAGCTGGCTCGCTCTACTCGCTCTTTAGTTAAATGCGGGGCAAAACGCTCAATAAAGTCATACATATAAGTACGTAAAAAACTGCCCTTTCTAAAGCCAATTTTAGTTGTGCTAGCTTCAAATAAATGGCTGGCATCAATACACACTAAATCTGTGTCACTTAATTGATCAACAGCCATTGAGGCAACTACACCCACACCTAGCCCTAACCTTACATAAGTTTTAATTACATCGGCATCGGTTGCAGTAAACACAATGTGCGGCTCAAGGCCGTGCGCGTTAAATGCTTTATCAAGCTCAGAGCGCCCAGTAAACCCAAATACATACGTAATAAGCGGATACTGCGCTATATCGGCAACGGTTAAATTGTCGGCCTTTTGTGCTAGAGGATGATCTTTTGCCACCACAATGCTGCGGTTCCAATGATAGCAAGGCAGCATAACTAAATCTGAGTATAAATGAAGTGCTTCAGTTGCAATGGCAAAGTCTGCGTCACCGCGCGCTGCCGCATCAGAAATCTGTTGTGGTGTACCTTGATGCATATGCAGCGAAACAGCTGGGTATTTTTTCATAAAGCCCTGAATAACACTAGGCAAAGCATAACGTGCTTGCGTGTGTGTAGTGGCTATATTTAGTTTACCCTGATCAGGCAGCGTGTGCTCATTAGCAACCGCTTTTATACCTTCGACTTTAGATAAAATTTCGCGAGAAATGTTGATTATTTCTTCGCCGGCACCTGTAACATGCGTTAAATGCTTACCACTGCGGCCAAAAATTTGTACACCTAGCTCATCTTCAAGCATGCGCACTTGTTTAGATATACCAGGCTGTGAGGTAAATAAACTCTCAGCAGTTGCTGATACGTTTAGCTTATGGTTTTGAACTTCTACGATGTATCTAAGTTGTTGTAATTTCATGGTTGCAGTTTTTAACGTTATTATTAAGCTTATATGATGGTAATACTAAGCAAAACCAAGCTTAATTTAGTTAAAACTTGGCAAAGTAAGCACGTATATTTTCATTATTTAAGCATTAAGGCTAGCATAATAAACCCGCTGCAGATAGCGATGTTTATTCAGGTTCAACTTATAATACATTATTCTTATATCTAATTTTTAACATATTTTTAAGTTAATCAGCGCAAAGCTACCCTCAAAGCATATATTTGATGTAATATAAAAAAATAGATTATGAATCCGAGAATTAAGCCATGATCGTTTCGATTATAATTGTGCTTATAGTGGCACTGATAGTGATTGCACTGTGGGTAAGCGCTGTACAGCAGCACAAAGAAAAGCAAGAAATTGAACGTCGCAAAGAATTAACAAAACAAAAAGCGATAATTGAAGAAACCGAAGAAGCACTTATGAATAGCGCTAATATACCGCTTTCTGAAAACATTATACGCGTTTTACAACGTAGATGTTACGAAGCACTAAACGCTATGGTGAACCATTCACCTAATTCTAAAGCATTAAAAAGCAGAATGAACGAAGCTAAAGAAAAGCTAAGTGGTGCAGTACAAGGTAATAGCAGCGACAATTTATCGTTACCAAGTAACGATAAGCAGTTAGTCTCGTTAATTCAGGGTATAAAAAAGCTTAGAGTTATTATGCGCTCTGAGCACAGTAAAGGCCGTGTTGATAGCCAAGTATTTGCAGCAGAAGATAAACGCCTTGAAAAGTTACAACTTAGAATTAACATAGAAAGTCAAATTAAACGCGGTTTATCTGCTCGCTCAGCGAGCATGGTGGGCTCTGCTAGGCAATATTTTGAAAAAGCCTATGCCACACTTAGTGCCGTTACCTATTCTGATGAATACGTAAACGCAAAACGCCAAGAAGTTGAAGCCTATTTAGAAGAAATAAGCACCGAACTAAAAGCATCAAATGCCACTGCCTTAAAGAAAAAAGCAGAAGCAGAGCAAGATGACTTAGACGTATTATTTGCACCTAAAAAGAAATGGTAATTTTAAATACCCAAAAGAAAGCCCATACATAATGTATGGGCTTTTTTGTATCTGTTAAGCTGTTTTTACCAATGGGTAAATACTAACGTATTTTGAGGCACTACCTAGCGCTAACTACGTTATAAACGCTCATTTACCACAACATAGATACGCAAGGTATAACAATGCAGTGGCATAAGCGATAGCCACTAAATAATAAATGTTTACCCACCCTCAAACTAAGCCTCTTAGCTAAAAGAATGGGTATTAGCTATTACGATAAAAATGCAAACTTGATAATAAATAACGCTGTTAAAATCCACACGCTAATACTAACCTGATCGCGTTTACCACACAGTACTTTAACCGCAGTGTACGATATAAAACCAAGAGCAATACCGTGCGCAATAGAGAATGTAAGCGGCGTCATAAGTAGTACCACACTTACCGGAATTGCATCGCTCATGTCATCCCAGTTTACAAACTTAAGGTTTTGCAGCATTAATACCGCAACGTATAAAATAGCACCCGCTGTTGCATAAGCCGGCACCATTTGCGCAAGCGGCGCAAAAAACATCATTAGTAAAAAGCATATACCCACAACAACAGCTGTTAAGCCAGTACGCCCACCAACCGATACACCGGCCACAGACTCAATATAAGAAGTAGTGGTAGAAGTACCTAACATTGCACCCGCAATAGTAGCTGTACTATCGGCACTTAAAGCACGCCCTAAACGTGGCATATTGCCTTTTTCATCGGCTAAGCCTGCTTTTTGAGTTACAGCAACTAACGTGCCTGATGTATCAAATAAATCAACAAACAAAAACGCAAAGATTACACTCAGCATAGAAAGCTCAAAGGCTGCTGCAAAATCAAGTTGCATGAAGGTAGGTAAAATAGACGGTGGCATTGACATTACGCCGTGGTACTCAACTAAGTCGAGGCTTAACGCAATGCCCGTTACTAGCAAAATGCTAATAAGTACGCCGCTTTTTATATCACGATAAAGCAAAGCAGCAATGACAAAAAAGCTTAAAATAGCTAATAAAGGACCTGCCGAAGTAATATCGCCAAGCTGTACTAATGTAGCTGGGCTTGAAACAATAATGCCTGCATTTTTAAGCGCAATTAACGCTAAAAACGCACCAATACCAGTGGCAATAGCCTGCTTTAAAACCAGAGGGATAGCATTAATTATCCACTCTCTGACCTTAAACAAACTTAATATTAAAAATATACAACCAGACATAAATACCGCACCTAATGCAGCTTGCCAGCTATAACCCATGCCCAGTACAACACCGTAAGTAAAAAATGCGTTTAAACCCATGCCCGGCGCAAGTGCTAAAGGGTAATTAGCCCACAATCCCATAATAAAACAGCCAATAGCAGCCGCAATACAGGTAGCAACAAACGCAGCACCTTGATCCATGCCTGCTTCCGCAAGCATTGCAGGGTTTACAAATACAATGTAAACCATAGTAATGAAAGTAGTGATTCCAGCAATGCTTTCGCGTCGCACATTGGAGTTATTTTCGCGGAGTTTAAATAGAGCTTCGAGCATAATAGACTTGTGATAGTAAAAAGTGACGTGATTTTACCATAAAATTAAGTATAAACAGGACATTTTACCTTGCGATATACTAAACTGTTGACGTAGAAACTATAAAAAAGAAAATATATGAATAAGACTCAGCCTAGCGGACAAGACTTAGAGCAGCAATTAAACAATATTTTAGATTTTGTAACACAGCCTACAAACCACAGCGCTGAAAACAATAGTGATGTAAGTGAGCAAACAACACTTAACAAAGCACTGTATTATTTAAAGCATAACCAGGCACCGTTGGCAGCTAAGTGGATGCGCCTTGCCGCAATGGCCGGAAATCATCGCGCCCAGTTTTATTTAGGGTTATTTTTTGTCAAAGGCCAAGGCGTACCAAAAAGCGTATTTCACGCAGCAGCATGGCTGAGTTTAGCCAGCAGCCAAGGCTATGAACCGGCAACCGCTGCTTTAGATGATTTAAGAAAATATATCGACACCAAACGTCTTAAAGACGCTCAGTGCTATGCAGCCAGTTTGTATGAGCAAATCCACCAAATTCAGTTTGCCCACTTAATCCCAAAAAATGACTAACTACTGTATAGCTAACAGCTAAGCACTGTAAAACACACTAAAATAACTGTATAGCCATCCCTTAAGTACTGTATAACGCTGCTACACTTTATACAGTACTGCAAACACCCTCAGCTTTCACTTACACGGCTTAAATTATAACCCACTGTTTTTAAAGTGTTATTTTTATTCTTTATTTTTTAAAACCATTAACTGTATAAAAAATAACAAAAAACGCTTGCACACAACAACTGTATAAACTACTGTATACATGTACTGTATATAAACCCAGTGAGTGAGACCTATGCTACAGCCAATTACCGTAAGAACCGTTAAAAGCTACCAACAACATGATGAAAGTGAGTCGGTAAACTTAATAAAAGTAGAAGATGAAATTTCTGCTACGTTTGAGATGCTAAAAGTGTTGCACCAATACAATAGCTCTAACGCATGGACCTTACTGATTGCGCCCGACCATGTGCCTAGTAAAGCCTTGCTAGATAGCTGCTCTATAGATACCAGCAAACTGCTTGTAATAAGACAAAAGCATTTAGTAAATTTAGAGTATGTGCTTAATTCAGCACTTCATAATGGTAACTTTGCAGCCATTATTACGTGGACCGATATAGTAAGTGAGCAGCAGCTTGTTAATTTATCGCTTAATTTAAACAAAAGAAGCGCTAAGCTATTTTGCTTTACTAAAAAAACCAGCACTACAGCAATATCACTTACTCAATAAGCTTGGTAAAATACATTTTTAATTTATGTTAATTAGTATTTTATGAGTGTAACCAGTACTAGCGCTTGCTTATGCAACAGTCAGCTTAATTATGGTGACTGTTGCCAGCCTTATCATCTTGATATAAAAACCCCAGCAACACCTGAGCAACTAATGCGTTCGCGCTTTAGTGCTTATGCATTAAAAAATGCATCTTATGTATTTAAAACTTACGCCAAAGAAAAACAAACACAAAACCCAGTAAATGAAATTGCTGACTTTGCCAATAGCTGCCGCTTTGTAAAATTAGTTGTGCGCGATACGCAGCAAAGTGATGAGCGAGGTTATGTTGCCTTTAACGCGTATTATTTTTACCAAAACTTATATTGTGAGTTGGATGAGAAATCAGACTTTATAAAAGAGGACGGTGAATGGCGTTATTTAGAGGGTATTATTAATCCGGTCGCCGATATAAAAGTTGCCAGAAACGACCCCTGCCCATGTGCAAGCGGTAAAAAATATAAAAAGTGTCACAGTGTATAAAATAAGCTAAACACTTAGCATAAAAATAGCTTTTTATTTAAGCGCTACTCTATACCACTAAACATGTTAATAACTGCCATAAACAAAAAATGGACCATCTAGGTCCATTTTCTACAATATTGCTATTGGTTTATTCATCATCATCTAGATCGAACGATTCACGCTGCGCAGGTCTAGCTAAAATCTCAACATAGAACGAAGTAAGCGCCTGCTTTTCGATTTCGCTGATCTTGTTGTTAATTTCAGCTACGTGAACAACTTCGGCATCATCGGCACTTGTGCCAAACTTACAGTCAAACGCCCAGTAATCAGCTTCAACAGGTAGCGTTTTATTGCGCTCTCTTTTCAAATATTTTTTCACTTCATGCTTTGCAGCATCAACCATACGAGGGTATTTGATTTTCTCATGATTTAGCGTGAATGTTTTCTTCATTACGTTCCTAATTACCTTGATTTAATGATAATGGCACTCAAGTCATACCATTTGCAGCCATTATAGCAATTGCATTTAATTTGTGGATGCTTTTTTTAAACAAAAAAAGAATTGTTCTATTTTATTGCATAACCGGTTATTAAATATAAGGTGTTTTAGGCTTTTAAAACGCACAAGTGTTAAATTATTTTTATGCGTTAGCAACAAGCAATGGCTTATGTATAGCCTCATTAGTTAAATCGTCATAAAATGCTGCGGCGTCCATTTGTGGACTTGCAAGCGCGGTGTGCGTGTCATTTAAGCGCCTGCGTACTGATAGTTCACAATTATCGATTACTGTTAAAGGAATATGTAACTTGTCATCTCTAATCGCTAGTGGCTCAGGGTTTAAGCAGTGGCTTAATTTTATTGCTTTCATGCCCGCTTGCTCGCCTTGTTGAACAATCACCGACGCGTGCTCTTGCCCTATGGTCATATCAAATTTTTCGGGAGCTAATAATTGCTTTGGTCCAGCACCAAAGCGCTCCCTTAACTGTTCTTCGCCTACATAAGCACTATGCGTTTCACTTTTTGGCAAGTGAAATTGACTAAAATCCAGCGCATCGTGCGATAGCATCGCTAATAAAAGTGAAAATTCGCCTCTGCGATTTTCATGCACACTTTTATTTAGCCTAGTCTTTAGTTGACTCTCTGTGATTAACAAACCATCGATTTGCATAGTCTTTAGCCGATTATGATAACTGGTAGATATTTATCGGCTTTATTTCAAATTTCTTTAGCTTTTTTCTTTACTTAAATACGCAGTTTGCTATTATCAGCGCCGTTGCATTGGAGGGGTTCCCGAGCGGCCAAAGGGATCAGACTGTAAATCTGACGGCTCAGCCTTCGCTGGTTCGAATCCAGCTCCCTCCACCACTTTATTCTTGACGGTTAGAGGTAGTTTAAGAACAGGTTCCTAAAGCGGGCATCGTATAATGGCTATTACCTCAGCCTTCCAAGCTGATGATGCGGGTTCGATTCCCGCTGCCCGCTCCAATTATGGTGTTGCTGATATAGCTCAGTTGGTAGAGCGCACCCTTGGTAAGGGTGAGGTCGGCAGTTCAAATCTGCCTATCAGCACCAGTCATATGAATCTCCTTGAATACTTCCTTTATCTGTCAGAAAAAACTATTTGAAATTTGAAAAAATTAAATTAATCTACCTCTGGTGGATTATTTTCATATGTAATCTAGATACACAAAACTGATAGGTTCCGTCATGGCAAAAGAAAAGTTTGAACGCGTAAAACCGCACGTAAACGTTGGTA
>NZ_LJSP01000006.1:214741-305375 GCF_001399995.1 Pseudoalteromonas sp. P1-11 | reverse complement strand
TTCGATGTGATAAATGATAGCTAATCATTTATCAACGAGAGATACAAGACGCGCAGCTTGCTGGCGTTTAAAGGCAGCGCTTTTACGTTGTGTTAAACCCCTTTGATAAAGCTATGAGAAGCTTCGCTTCTACGTGAGCAAGCTCTACATCTACATTAAAAAAATAGCGCGGTAGCAAAATTGTTTACAGGTGATTTGCCTGCTTGTGAAACAGGCAAAATCTATAAAGTATTTTTTAACTTAGCTTTTATAACCATTAGGGTTATTTGACTGCCAACGCCATGTGTCTTCCATCATGGCATCTATTCCACGCACCGCTTCCCAGCCCAGCTCATTAAGTGCCTTTTCTGGCGCGGCGTAACATGCAGCAATATCGCCAGGGCGACGAGGCGATACTTGATAAGGAACGTCTTGGCCGCTGGCTTTTATAAAGGCGTTAACCATTTGCAGTACAGAGTAACCATTGCCTGTGCCAAGATTATATACAAGTGCGCCGGTATTGTTGGCAATTTTATCAAGCGCTTTTAAGTGCCCCATCGCTAAATCTACAACGTGAATATAGTCGCGCACACCAGTGCCATCAACGGTGTCGTAGTCATCACCAAATACAGCAAGCTGCTTTAATTTACCTACTGCAACTTGGGCAATAAATGGTAATAAGTTATTAGGAATACCATTTGGATCTTCGCCAATTAAGCCTGACTCATGTGCGCCCACTGGATTAAAGTAACGCAAAATAGCAAATGCAAAACGCTCATCTGATTTAGCAATATCTTGCAGCATCATCTCAGCCATCAGTTTTGATGTACCGTAAGGATTAGTTGTGCCACCTACCGGGAAGTCTTCTTTAATCGGTAAGCTTGCAGGGTCGCCGTAAACTGTGGCTGATGAGCTAAATACTAATTTAAATACGCCTGCATCACGCATGGCATCTACAAGTGTTAGGGTACCTTGTACGTTTGTTTGATAGTACTCAACAGGTTTAGCAACCGACTCACCAACTGACTTTAAGCCAGCAAAATGAATCACGCTCTCTATGGTGTGCCTTGTAAAAATGGCATCTAAAAAGCCTTTATCAAGAATGTCGCCTTGGTAAAACGTGGCTTCTTTGCCTGTGATTTGCTTTACGCGTGCAAGCGACTCTTTTGATGCGTTACTTAAATTATCAACAACAACAACTTCGCTGCCTTGCTGTAAAAGTTCTAAAACGGTGTGTGACCCTATGTAGCCTGCACCACCTGTTACTAAAATTGCCATGAATGCTCCGTGGATACCTTTTTTCAATTATCTTAATTTCATCACATATTCTTACTATTTACATGCTTTATTTTAAAAGCGTATTAAAATAGATTAATTAAGTAATGGTTAATAAACTAGTGTTAAACTTGTATGGTCTATTACTGGGCTAAGTCTAAATAATTAGTACTGCCCCTTTGGAGAATGCTATGAATTCAGTTAAAACAATGGCTATGGCAATGTGTATTACATTACCTGCATTTGCACACGCTGGAGAATCTGTAGTTAAGTGGCAAGATTTTAAAGACTACCGCGATGTGCGCGCTTCTAGCCAGGGTAAAGCGTCGTACCACAAACAAATTGCTACTCAGTTCGAAAAACATTTTTCTAAACTGGCCGAGCAATTGCCAAAAGGCTACAAGCTAAATTTAGAAATAACCGATATCGATTTAGCAGGGGATGTACGCTATGGCGGTATGGATGAAATACGCGTAGTAAAACCTATTTATTTTCCGCGCATTAAGCTCAATTACTCGCTAAGCGATAATAAAGGGAGCGTAGTGAGTGAAGAGGACGATGTAGAGCTTAAAGACATGGGCTTTATGGATAAAATTAAAATGGGTCGCGACGAGCCGTTTTTTTATGAAAAACGCTTAATAACCGAATGGTTTGGCGAGCAAATTTTAGCAAGCATTGATTAAATTAAACTTGCCACCAACAATGGCAAGTTACAAAATCAAAATGACTTAAAGTAAGTAACTGTTGCAGACTAAAAAAGCGATTTATAGTTTTCCTTATTAAAATTAGTTTTATCAAGCGGAGCTCAAATATAAGTAGGCTTTTTTATCATTTTAATTATGCTTACTAAGAGAGTTATTAGCTTTTGCATTTCAAGCTGGCAATTAAGAGATTAAATTACTTTGTGATCGTGTTTTTATCAATATAGGGATGTACCCAACTTTACATTAAAAATTTTTGCTGCTAATTTGAACTAATGTCATCAGTGTAAGTGTTCTGGTTTATTGTTTTAAATTGAATGTGCTGTACTTGCGTTGACTTTTGATAGTTCACATGGAGAAGATTATGAAAAGTTTAAAATTACTAACGTTAGTAATGGGTTTAAGTTCTATTGGTATTGCACAAGCTGGTGAGTCTGCAGTTAAATGGCAAGATTTTGACAATTACCGCGATGTGCGTGCAGCAAATCAATCACCAACTTCTTTTGAAAAGCAAATTACTATTAACTTTGAAAAGCATTTTGCGAAGTTAGCTGAAAAATTACCAAGTGGATATAAATTAAATGTAGAGGTTGCAGATCTTGATTTAGCAGGTGCTATTGAGTTTTCTGGCGCTAAAAAAATAAGAGTAATTCAACCATTTCATTACCCACAAATTAAGCTGTCTTACACGGTAACTAATCCGCAGGGTGAAGTTGTGAACCACGCCACAGAAGTGTTATTAAAAGATAGAGGCTATTTAGATAAAATTAAGCGCTCAACCTCTAGATCATTTTATTATGAAAAACGCTTAGTAACTAACTGGTTTCATTCAAAAGTTTTATCTAATATAAGTTAATTACAGTTACAAAATAAATAAAAAATGCCGATAAACATTATCGGCATTTTTTGTATTTGATGTTTACTAAATTAAACTTTAATTCTTAGCTACTTAAACGTAGCGAGCAGGGTAAGTAACTGTTGTAGCTTAATAACCGTTGTTTTAAGCTTTTCTTCATCAAAACCATCTGTGCTTAAGCTTTCTACATCGGCTGCTACATCAAGTACGTATGGCTTAAAGCGTTTAGCTTCAAAACTAAATCCTGCATCAGCGGGGAACAAGGCTTTAAATTTACCGTGGCCTTGTTGCTGTAGTTCATCTAGTTTTTTGTCGGCATCAAGTGCTTGGCGATAAACAATTTTTAAGTTAGCGTTGAGTTGTTCAATTATAGAATCCATGGTTTTCCTAAAGCTTTGTACTGCATTGCCGATATAGTACTTGGATTACATTTAAATGTCAGGTTGATTAAGGCTTATAATGATGAATATATCAGGTGGAAATCTACCCGCTATGTCTAGCTCTGGCCAAGGTGGTGAAGTATATACCGCTGCTTTGTCTAAAAAGCAGCAATTAGCAGATGGCGCAGCAGCACTTGCACTAATTGAAGGTGCTGCCCAGCCAACAAGTGCGCAATCACCGGCTCAGTCGGTTACTGCAACACTGGGTAACAATGTAAATATATACGTTTAAACTAACTTAAGGTCGATAGGTGTTTTGCTTTTTTGACCGCCTATTTCTCTTACTAATTTAGGCACTAAAAATCCAGGCAGGGCTTTTAATAGTTCTGCCATTATTTCTATTGCTTGCTCTTCGTTAATATCAAAGTGGCTTGCGCCTTCAACCTTATCTAGCAAATATAAATAGTAAGGCAGTACGTCTGCATCAAATAACGCCTCGCTTAAATTTATTTGTGCCTCAACGGTGTCGTTCACCTCTTTTAAAATAACTGCTTGGTTTAATAACGTTACGCCTACTTGCTTTAGCTTTTGCATGGCGGCTTTAAACTCGTCATCTATTTCGTTGGCGTGATTTATATGGTTAATAAATATAATTTTTAGCGGTGATTGCTTTAGCCTCGCGCACAGCTCATCGGTAATACGCGCAGGTATAACAACAGGCAAACGGCTGTGTATTCGCATGCGTTTAATTTGAGGTAATTGTTCAAGCTCATCTAAAAACCAGCTAATGGCATCGTCTTTGGCCATAAGTGGGTCGCCACCACTTAAAATCACTTCGTTTATGTTGGCATCTGATTTTATATAGCTCAGCGCATCAAGCAGGCTTTTTTTATTAAGCTGGTTTTCTTGATACGGGAAGTGGCGCCTAAAGCAGTAACGGCAATTTACTGCACAGCCAGTTTTAAACATAATTAAAACACGGGATTTATATTTATGTAAAAGCCCAGGCTGTTCGTTGTCTTGCTCAAGCAGAGGATCTTTATTAAAACCTGTTTTGGTTAAAAACTCTTGATGGCGTGGCATAACTTGTAGCAATAAGGGGTCGTTTGCATCGCCCTTGCGTATTTTTTTTATAAAAGGGACAGGCACGCGTACCGGAAATAAACTGCGGGCTTTTAGGTCGTTTTCATGGGCTTGGCTCGATAAACCGACCATTTCAAGCAAGGTTTTTGGGCAGGTAACTACATTTGCTAATTCTTTTTGCCAGTTTTTATGCAAATTTGCTTCATTTCTTTGTATCATTGGCACGTAGATTACTCGAAAAAAATTAAATAGAGGAAACGATGGCGAATTATAGCACCAACGAGTTCAAGGGCGGCCTAAAAATTATGATGGACGGCGAACCTTGCAGTATTTTAGAAAATGAAATGGTAAAACCTGGTAAAGGCCAAGCGTTTAACCGTGTTCGTATCCGCAAACTTATCTCTGGTAAGGTGCTTGAAAAAACCTTTAAATCGGGTGAATCAGTTGAAGGCGCCGATGTAATGGATACCGACTTAGCGTACCTATACACAGACGGTGAGTTTTGGCATTTCATGAACAACGAAACATTTGAACAAATTGCCGCTGACGAAAAAGCACTTGGCGATGCCGTTAAATGGTTAGTAGAAAACGATGTATGTACTATTACATTATGGAACGGTAGCCCAATCGCGGTTACTCCACCTAACTTTGTTGAGCTTGAGATCACAGAAACTGATCCGGGTCTTAAAGGCGATACAGCGGGCACAGGCGGTAAACCTGCAACGCTTAGCACTGGTGCAGTAGTACGTGTTCCATTATTCGTACAAATTGGTGAAGTAATTAAAGTAGACACCCGTAGCGGTGAATACGTAGGCCGTGTTAAGTAAGCTTGAGTACGGTTTATAAAATCCCGGCTTAAGCTGGGATTTTTTTTTGGAGAAAATATGTCAGCAACACCTTGGGCACCTAGTGCAAGCATAAACACCCTTAAGCAGCGTGCAGCCATACTGAGAACCATTCGTGAGTTTTTTTATACGCGTAATGTAATGGAAGTAGAAACCCCTAGCTTAAGCAGTGCCAGTGTAACCGATGTGCATTTAGCAAGTTTTAATACACAGTTTGTAGGCCCAGGCCACGCTGGTGGCTTGCCACTTTATTTACAAACATCGCCTGAATTTGCAATGAAGCGTTTGCTAGCAGCAGGCTCAGGGCCCATATTTCAGCTTTGTAAGGCATTTAGAAACGAAGAAGCGGGGCGCCATCATAACCCCGAATTTACTATGCTTGAGTGGTATCGCCCTGGGTTTGATGAGTTTGCATTAATGGATGAAATGGATGAGCTAATGCAGCTCATTTTAAATGTAGAGCCTGCAGAGCGTCTTACTTACCAACAAGCATTTGAGCAAGTGTTAGCGCTTGACCCATTAACAGCTACGCTTAGACAATTGCAAACACTTGCCTGCGATCACGGCTTTGCCGATATAGCCGAAAACGAGACCAATAAAGATACCTTGCTGCAGCTGTTATTTTGTATGAAAGTAGAGCCAACTATTGGGCAAACTAAGCCGTGTTTTGTGTATCACTTTCCGGCATCGCAAGCGGCATTGGCACAAATTTGTGAGCATGATAACCGCGTAGCAGGGCGCTTTGAGCTTTATTATAAAAATATGGAATTAGCGAATGGCTTTAATGAGTTAACTAATGCTAAAGAGCAGGCAAAACGCTTTGATGAAGATAACGCTTATCGCGTTGCCAATGGGTTAAACCACGTGCTTATGGATACCCGGTTAATCGCCGCTCTTGAGCACGGCTTACCGCAATGCGCAGGTGTTGCCATGGGTATAGACAGGTTAGTTATGCTAGCCACCGCTAAAGATACAATAAAAGAAGTCATCGCGTTTGATGTAGATAGGGCGTGATGCTTGTCCTGTAGGCGCCATGCTTACTGGCGCGTTGATATAAAATCTATACGCTTTTTCTTTTTGCGTGAGCAAGCTTCACGCCTACCAATAAAAAAGCACCGCGTTTATTGTAAACGCGGTGCTTAATAATGTATGTTTGATTACTGAGTATACAGCTTACAGCTTGGCAAACACGTCTTGTAGTGGTGGTACTACTTGCTTTTTACGGCTTAATACGCCATCTAGCCATACTTTATCTTCGCTCGGCTTTTCACCGTAAGCTTGCTCTACAAGGTTTGCATAATCTGAAGCGATCAGCATTTGTGAGCCTTCTTTCATGATGTCGGTAAGCAGTAAAAATACTGAGTGGCGGTTGCCTTCAATTTTTAGCTTAGCAATATCGGCTTCTAAGTCTGCTTTAATTTCGTCAAACACTGCAAGGTCAATAACCTCTAGCTGGCCAATGCCCACTAGGTGACCGTTCATGTTGAAGTCTTTGAAGTCACGCATTACTAAGTCACGCACAGGGGTGTCTTCAACAGCTGACTTAACACGGAACATGTCCATGCCTAGTTCTTTAAAGTCTTCAATGCCGGCAATTTCTGCTAGTGCTTCTACACACTTAATATCAGCCGTTGTACAGGTCGGCGATTTAAAAATAACGGTATCGCTTAAAATTGCACATAGCATGATGCCAGCAATATCTTTAGGGATTTCTACGTTGTAGAAGTCATACATCATTTTAATAATGGTGTTTGAACAGCCTACCGGACGGATCCAACACTCAAGCGGTGTAGATGACGTTAAATCGCCTAGTTTATGGTGATCGACTACGCCAACAACACGTGCTTGGTCGATATCATCTGGTGCTTGTGTTTTTTCTGTGTGGTCAACAATATATACATCTTCGCCAGCGTAGCTTAATTTAAGCTCAGGTGCTTCGAAGCCAAATTTATCTAGGATAAATTGAGTTTCTGGTGACACTTCACCAAGACGTGTTGGAATTGCTGGCTCATCGATTTGGTTTTTTAAATAAGCAAGTGCAATTGCACCACAAATAGAATCTGAATCTGGGATTTTATGGCCCACTACATACATAGACATTGACGGAACTCCTTTAAATTTGCCGATATTCTACCAAAGTCTGTGGCCTTTAACATATAGACAGTGCAATTAAGTTTTAGTTACACTTTAAAATCTTGAATTTACTGGGTGTATAAATATGCGACTGGGCCGCAAAGGTTGGAACAACGTTATTATTTTTTCGATGTTGATTATGATCTTCTTTTTAAATGGCTGGCATAAGCAGTTTTTAGGGGGCGAAGACGAGCCTACATTACAACCGGTACTGCCATTACAAAGTTTTGTATTAACACTGAGCTTTGTTGATCAGAAAATTGAACGTATTGGTACAAGTTGGCGTACAACCGCATTAAAAGAAAATACGCCCGTGAGGTGGGATGCATCACAGCAGCAATTAGCTGAGCTAATTAACCATTGGCAAACGGCTGCGTTGATGCAGGTAAATGAGTCTGTTGTATTTAATCCAAACTCACCATTGTATGTGGCCACCTTTGAGTTGGCTGGTGAGCGCTTACCATGGGTTTATTTACTGTATAAAGGTAACGGTAAGTATTATTTGTTGGAAAAAAATAGCCAGCGCGTGATGGGGCTTGATTTAGCGACTGCAAAGCAGTTATTTCCAAGTGTTGATTTTTCAAAAAGTGAGTTGCATTAATGCCTGAATTACCAGAGGTAGAAGTAAGTAGACTGGGGATCACCCCGCATGTAGAAAACCAGGTGGTGACGAAGGTAAATATTTATAATGCCAGCATGCGATGGCCTGTGCCCGATGATGTTTATCAGTTAGAAGGGTTGAAGGTAGAGCGAATTGAGCGCCGTGCAAAGTATTTATTGCTGCACTGCGAATTAGGGAGTGCTATTTTACATTTGGGAATGTCGGGTAATTTGCGCGTTGTAGATAAACGCGAGCCGCTTAAAAAGCATGATCATGTTGAGTTTGTTCTTAGTAATGACAAGGCGCTGCGATTAAACGACCCTCGCCGGTTTGGTTGCTGTTTATGGCAAGCACCAGGGGATGTTCATAAGTTACTCTCAAAACTTGGCCCTGAGCCGCTTACGGATGATTTTTTTGCAAAGCGTGTATACGAGCAATCGCGAAATAAAAAAGTCCCCGTGAAGCAATTTATTATGGATAACGCGGTGGTGGTGGGCGTAGGTAATATTTATGCCAATGAGTCGTTATTTAAGGCGAGGATACACCCAAAACGCGAAGCAGGCAAAGTATCGTTAAAGCGATATCAAACCCTGATCCCTATTATTAAAGACACTCTAGCAGCGGCAATAACACAAGGCGGTACAACCCTTAAAGACTTTGCCCAAAGTGATGGCAAACCAGGTTATTTTGCACAGCAGTTGTTAGTGTACGGGCGAAAAGGAGAGCCGTGCGTAACGTGTAAAACGCCACTTGAAGAAATTAGGCTAGGGCAGCGCAGTACGGTGTTTTGTAAGCACTGCCAAAAATAGCCGTGTTATAGCTCAAACGGTGCCACACCGACGGCTTTCATTTTATAGCCCACTTGGGCTATTTCACCAGACCAGGTTTCGGTACTGATAACGCCAGTAACAACAATCGCATCATATAGGCTCTCTATGGGGACGCCGCCTTTTACTGTTACATGAACGATTTGATTTGGCGGCGGGGGCGGTACGTGAATACACGCGCCAAAGTATGGCACAAGCAAAAACTCTGTAATGACTTCACTGTCGCCCTCAAGTGGGACAACAAACCCCGGTAAGCTCACTGATTGGCCATTTAATGCTTCAACCACAGGCGCATCTAGCTCTGGCTGCACCCAGTTTTGTTCACTGCCTTCGTGGTTAGCCTGTGCTTGGGTATCTATTTGTACATGCCCTTGTGGGATTAAGTCTTCCCAAAAAATTTCTTTCGGCGGGTTTGCACTACTGACAAAGCTAATAAGTAGGCAGCTTACTAGCGTGCAGTAATAAAGCGCGGATTTAAAAAGTATCATGAAATTCCTAAAGTTAAGTTTTTATACTCATACCATCGCTAAGCGAATAAAAGTAAGCGCGGGTAGCTGGTATTAAGCCAATTATAAACCCAGCGGCCATAATAACGCCTATTAAAGTGAGTTCATAGTAAGAGAGCATGGCAATATTAACGCTTATGCCTGCATGGCTTTGCAAATAGCTGCTACTGATAAGCATAACGCCATAATACAAACCACAGCCAACTAGGCAGCCTAATAACGTTGTAAATAACGACTCCATGCTTATTAGTGTAAATAGCTGCCATGGCCGTGCGCCGACTGAGCGCAATATAGCAAGTTCTCTTCGGCGTTGATTTAAATTGGCCAGTAGCGTGGTCAACATGCCCAATAAACTGACTAATATAACAACGCCTGAAAACAGTAAGAGTACTTTTTCGACAATGGCGAGCATTTGCCACAGCTCTTTTAGAGTAACTGTGGGCATAATGGCCAGAAGTGGCTCTTTTTTGTATTGGTTGATATTACGCCTAATTTGCAATGTGTATAAAGGAGAATCGAATCCCATTAAAAACGCAGTAATTTGACTTGGCTCACCGATTAGGTTGTTATTCTCATCGTGCTCATCGTGCTCATCGTGCGTGCTCATCGTGCTCATCGTGCTCATCGTGCTCATCGTGCTCATCATTCGCAGAGTGTGAACCACCATGTATTAAATCAATAGCTGCTAGAGGTATGTGTAAGGTTTTATCTACTGGCGTGCCAGTGGCGTTTAAAATACCGATAACAGTAAACGGGTTGTCTTTATGATGATGAAAGCTCGTATTACCCATGCCGTGTGAGATCACTATGTTATCACCTAGTGTATACCCTAAACGGCTCGCTACATCGCTGCCAAGTACCACCTGGTTTAAATGCTCAAACGCGTGGCCTTGTTGAAAACTTAACGTTTGCTTTTTACCAAAGCGATAGTGGGTAAAGTAATCGCGGCTTGTACCTAGTACAGCTTGGCCTTTGTGGCTGTCGCCTAAACTAATAGGAATGCTCCATTTAACACCACGCTGAGCTGCGATGTACTGATAACTTTGCCAGCTCACCCCATTATTTGCGTAACCTATTCTAAATACAGAGGAAAGCAGTAATTGAATATCGCCGGTGCGGACGCCTACAATTAGGTCTGTCCCAGAGATGGTATTACTAAAGCTGGTTTTTGCATCCACGCGAATTCGCTCAATACTTAGTAAAAGCATCACGCTAATGGCAATGGTAAACAATGTGAGCAGTACACTTGCTCGGCGATTTAGCAAACTTTTATAAGCTAACTTAGTCAGGATCATAATTGCTCCTGCAAGCTAACTAGGCTAATTGCACGATTAAATAGCGGTTTTAATGTTTCGTCATGGCTTACAAAAACTAACGTACTGTTGGCGTGCTTAGCCTGTTCGAATAACAGCTTTATAAAGCTTTCTCTATTTGCGGTATCGAGTGCCGAGGTAGGCTCATCAGCAATTATAAGCTCTGGGCTGCCAATAAATGCGCGAGCGGCGGCAACCCGCTGTTGCTGACCAATGCTGAGCGAGGCAACATCTTTACTATGGTAAGACTCACTTAAGCCTAATGCTGTTAATAAGCGTATCGCTTCTTTTTGTAAGCTTGGCTTGGGCTCTGTTGTTTGCTGTAAGGCTTTTTGTTTTCTGCTTTTTGAAAATTCACAGCCAAGCGTGACATTCTCAATGGGTGTTAAATACGGTAATAAATTAAAATTTTGAAAAATATAGCCAATATTCTCCGCTCTAAATACATCTCTTTGCGTATTGCTAAGTGTATTTAAATCACGATTTAAAATACGTATGTTGCCACTACTTGGTGTGTTTATACCTGCCAATAGCGCAAGCAGGGTTGATTTACCGACGCCGCTGGGACCATGTAAAAAAATATGCTCGCCTTTATCAATCCTAAGGGTTGGGATATTTAGCGTAGGCTTGGCATCATTTTTATGCCATTTAAAGGTTACATTATCAAGCTCAATCATACAGTGTGGTGTTACCAACCCCAATAATTTAACATTTTTCTCATTTTAAATTGCCTAATAAGGTTTAGAGGTTTAGGTTTCAATTTATTATCGCTATGCAAAAATTCATTTGTCGCATTAAGTACACGCAGGCTAGATTGTCCATCGGTATAAGGATGAAGCTCTTTAGAGTAGTTGCTAATTGCTGCCATTAGCTCCTGTGGGTATGTAAGGGCGTAATCAATATTTTTTTCTACTTCTGAAGCTTGCGTAACATCTAATAAATGCGGGAAAGGCTGCCTTGTTCTATACGTTACTACCGGTTTATTTTGTAATAAGAACATTTGCAAGACAGAAGAAGTGTCGCACAGCATAACATCTGCAGCTTTAAGTAAAGGCAGTACATTGTCGGTTTCTACAAAAGTTAAGTTTTCATTACTTAAGGCTTTGTATTTATCTACCCACTCCTGTGGCATTTTAGGATGAAATTGCACCAATATTCGCCATTTCCCTTGCTTACTAAAGTGCTTGATTTGCTCATAAAGCCTAGGTGCAAGTGTGAGCCTGTGTGAAAAGGTGGAACAAATAAGTAATGTCGGGCGTGCATCATTGCTTGCATATGGGTTGTCAGCTTGAGCTGTAAATAAGGGATCTAGAGTTGGCCAGCCAGTTTCAGCTACTTTGAAGTGGCCATGCTTTATGGCTGATTTTGCAAACCGTCTGGTGGTATTTGGACCTTGCGTACAATACAGGTCAAAGCATCCTCTGATTGCAAAATGCCCTTTTTCACCATTTGTATCTCTTTTATGAGCATCAAAACCATGAAATACAGCTACTTTTATCCCTGGGATGAATGTAGGTATTAGGTTAGCTGGGGCGAAAGTTGCGTCGGGTTTCCAAGTATGTACATCTTTTATAGAGTGAAGTTGCTGCTCATCATCATCTAAAAAGTCGGGGTTTACTTCATTACCCGCTAAAAACCACCGAACTTCTCCACCATGGGCTAAAATTTGCGCCTGAAGCGGCCTTAAAATAGCGTATGAATAATTTTGCGAAATATACATTAGGTATTTTTTATTTGCGGTCGCAGTTAGGTAGTCCAAGCGTTACTCCTCTAGTTAGCACGCTAAGTTTACCGCATTATTACAGCCATATAAATATTGCGTGGTTATTTAAACTGAGCTCTGGGTAATAAACCTATTTCTAGCAGCTATTTTCAGCGCTAACTGCGTTGAGTTTACTTGCAATAGGCCAGCTATTGACGCGTAAATTCGCCTTGCTTTCATTGAAAATCTTTGGCTAGAGAAAATAAATCTAAATATCAGCATATTACAACACGCCCTAGTAAGTCACTTAACCAGATTCAGGTTATTTAGTTTTCAGTGCTGATTGAGCTTTAGGGTAGGCTGATTTATTATATAGCGCTTATAACCCCATACCATACTTTGCTCTATGAGCATCCCTAACCCCGGAGATAGCATGACTAGCTATAAAGTTTTAGACGTAAACGATGACTTACCCATTCGCACTAAAGGTGCCGTACACAGCGGTAAAGTTCGTTCGGTTTATTGGCTAACAGATGAAGACAGCGCACGCCTCATTAAAGAAAAAAACTATAAAGTTCCGCAAGGAACTGAGCTGGCAATTATGGTTATTTCAGACCGTATTTCTGCTTTTGATTGTATTTGGCAAGGCGAAAATGGCTTAAACGGCGTGCCGGGTAAAGGTATTGCGCTTAACTCTGTTGCATCTCATTGGTTTAAGTTATTTGATAAAGCTGGCCTTGCGGGTAACCACATCGTTGATATTCCACATCCTTATGTATGGATTGTACGCAAAGCAAGTACCGTAAAAGTAGAAGCGATTGCGCGCCAATATATAACCGGCAGCATGTGGCGTGATTACAGTAAAGGGGTTCGCAACTTTTGTGGCATAGATTTACCTCAGGGCTTAACGGCAAACCAAAAGCTTGAAAACGTACTAATAACCCCTTCTACAAAAGGTATTATCGAAGGCGTGGCTGATATTCCACCTGTTGATGATGTGAATATTACGCGCGCTAATATCACTGATAATTTAGACGTATTTAATTTTAAATCGGCAGAGGATGTGACTAAATACGAAAAGCTATTGGTTGAGGGCTTTAAGCTAATTAGTGAAGAGCTGGCAAAGCTTGATCAAATATTTGTAGATACAAAATTTGAGTTTGGTTATGTAGAGGATTTAGACGGTAACCAACAGCTTATTTATATTGATGAAGTAGGCACCCCAGACTCTTCGCGCATATGGGATGGCGCGGCTTACCGAGATGGTAAAATAATCGAAAACTCTAAAGAAGGGTTCCGCCAGTTATTAATTTCTACTGTGCCAGAAAGTGACGTGCTGTTAAATAAAGACCGCATGGATGAGCGTGAGCAGCTTGCTAAAGACTTTATTTTACCAGAATCGGTCATGCTTGAGGTGTCTAACACTTATGTAGGCATTGCCAGTAAAATCATTGGTAAAGAGATTGTAATTCCAGAAGATCCTCGCCAAGAAGTAATTAATATTTTAGATACTGATTACGGTCTTATTGTAAAATAGTACAACTAAAGTATTAAAATAAACAAAGCCCAGTCTTTATTTTTAGTTACTGGGCTATATTCCTTGCAATTAGTGCTGGTCTCTAATTAACTTAACCTAAGATTAACTTTTAGGTATTGATATGTTTAGGCAAGTGCAGCAAGTTTTTAATAAAAGAGGTTATTTACTCGCCGCTACTTTATTTTTTAGCCAAGGCGTACTGGGTGCAAATATAGATTTAGTAATTCAAGACCAGCATGGTCAGCCACTAAAAGACGCAGTCGTTGAGCTTTATAAGGCGACAAAGTCAGAGCGCACTACGTTACCCGTTGCGGTAATGGACCAAGTACATAAAGCGTTTTTGCCTGATTTACTGGTGGTGCAAAAAGGCCAGCAGGTTAACTTTCCTAACAGCGATAATATCCGCCATCATGTTTACTCTTTTTCTCAGGCTAAGCCCTTTCAGCTAAAACTCTATTCAGGCCAACCTAAAGAGCCTGTGACTTTTGATCAACAAGGTGTTGTTGTACTAGGCTGTAATATTCATGACTCTATGGTTGGCTATATTTATGTAGCCAATAGTGAGCACGTTTATAAAACGAATAATACGGGTAAGTTAACTTTAGACATAACGCCGTTACCGACTACGCTGAGTGTGTGGCATGCGCTACAAACTGCACCGTTGGAAAATAAAAAAATGATAACAATAAACAATAACAATGAGTTACTAATTAAGGTTAATACCTCCACCCCAGCACCGCGAAATACTTTTGGTAGTAAGTTTAAGGGCGGTAATGACTAACAGTTTAAAAAACCGCATTATTGTTTTATGTGTAGGCTTAGTGTTACTGACCACGATGGTGAGCATTGTTAGCTTTTGGTGGTCTACAAGTAAATTCCAAGAAGAAAAAGTAAATCAAGATATTAGCGTAGCGCAAAATGTATATAAGCAATATCTGAGCGCAAAAGAAAGCCTACTGCTTACTGCTGCTAAAGTACTCACTGCCGACTTTGGCTTTAAGCAAGCGGTTGCCACTCGCGATGCAGGCACCATAAGTAGTGTGTTGTTTAATCACAGCCAGCGTATTGATGCAGAGCTTATGCTACTGATTGATTTATCAGGTAAATTAATTTCAGCCAATACTAATGCAGATTTGTACCCTCAAAATTTAAAGCCGTTACTGGATGAGTTATTAACTTCGCCAGAGCAATCGAGCTTTGTTGTTCTTAATAATCAGTTATATCAAGTTATTTTACTACCTGTAAGGGCGCCTAGAACGGTCGCATACAGCTTAGTGGGTTTTAAAATTGATGACGAAGTCGCCCTAGAACTTAAAAACCTAACAGGAATGGATGTCAGCTTTATTGCTGAGCAGGACAACCTCGTAAGAAGCTCGTTGCTTAATCGGCCAGAGGTTTTTTCACCTAAAAACTACTTTAACACTACCACTACAACGCGTTTGTTTGGTGATTATCCTGTATATAAAAACCAAGATATTATGTTGCCCTCCCTACAAGGAGATGCGGTAACAATTTTGCTCAGTGCTGATTTAACGCAAAGCTATAACGATTTTGAAAACTTATTGTTTACGCTAATTATTATGGCCATTTTAACGATGCTGGTGGGGGTTATTACCAGTAGTTTACTGGCAAATAACTTAACAACCCCACTCTCACAGCTTGCAGTTATTGCCAGGCAATTTGCACAAGGTAATTACGCATTTGAATTTAATGCATCTAAACAAAGTACCGAAATAGCAACCCTTGCTAACGCCTTTGATAACATGGGTAACGATATTAACGAGCGTGAACAAAAAATTAGTTTTCAGGCACGCCATGATTCGCTTACAGGCTTTTATAACCGCTCGGCTATGCTTGAAGTGCTCGATGATGAGCTGACTCCCTCTACACAATACACCCTAGTTGCTATTGATATAAAAGGTTTACGGCATATAAACGATAAGCTAGGCCCACGCGTAGGCGATGAATGTTTAAAAGCGGTTGCCAATCGAATTAGTGGCTTTTCGGACGAACTTGGCGGCTTTCATGCGCGTATTGGTGGCGATGAGTTTTTAACTGTGTTTCCAAGCGCCGCTGCCAGAGAGAAAAAAAGCGGTATAGTTGGTTTAATGGCACAGCTATTAGCGTGTTATACCATTAAAACGTTAAAAATTAACTTACGCTTTAGCGCTGGGGTTGTCGAGTACCCCATGCAAGGCCTTGCCAGCGACGATTTAATGCGCCGCGTACTTATTGCCGTAGACAATGCAACAGATAGCCAAGACAGTATTCATTATTACCAAAATGGTGAAGACGAAGCGCATTTAGATCGTCTTAAAATGTTAGATGAGCTTAAACAGGCCATTAGCGATGATGATGGGCAATTATTTATGACCTATCAGCCTAAACTGCATTTACACACACAAAAAATAAATAAAGTCGAATCACTGATCCGCTGGCAACGTAAAGATGGCAGCTGGGTAAACCCAGAGTTGTTTATTGATTTAGCCGAGCAATCGGGGCTTATTGTTGAGCTTACATCATGGGTTGTTAACACTGTGGTTTCTCAAGTGGCTGATTGGCAGGCTAAAGGGATTGAAATGCAGGCAGCAATTAATGTATCAGCACAAGATATTGCCTCACCGAGTTTTCATTCAGCGTTAGTGCGTACTCTAAAAAAATACAATGTTGATCCAACCCTCATCACTGTTGAATTAACTGAGCGCGACATGATTGAAAATGAAGAAAAAGGCATAAAAGCATTACAAAACTTAAAAGCCATCGGTGTAAAAATTTCATTGGATGATTATGGCGTAGGGCAAACATCACTGGGGAGATTAAAAATGCTGCCTATTGATGAGCTAAAGTTAGATAAGTGCTTTATTTTAAAGTTAGATGAGTCGCGAAAGGATCAACACATAGTGCAGTCGTCTATTACCTTAGGGCATCAGCTAGGCTTTAGCGTTGTTGCAGAGGGCGTTGAAAACAGAGATTCGTTAGACTTACTTAAACTTATGCATTGTGACCATGCTCAGGGTTACTACCTAAGTAGGCCTTTAAAAGCAGAATTATTAGAAGAGTGGCTAAAGGAATATTATGAAAAAAGTTAAGTGTTTATTACTTGGGTTATTACTTAGCTCGAGCTTTTCTGGTTTAGCAAGCGATGGTAAATTATTAGCGACCCCCGGGGTTTCGCAAATAGAAGGCAGTGGGGGCGGCGGTATTGTGCCTTGGGCACAACTTGCAGGTTACGCCAGCGAAGACGAGTTCTCTGCGAATGGCTTTTGTAGCCGTGCAGATGTAACAGACTACACTTTAGATGTATGTGGAGCACAAGTTAACCTATTTAATCGTGTAGAACTTAGCTACGCTCAACAACGTTTTGACGTGCCTGCACTTGATACCGAAATAGAGCAATCTATCACGGGCGCTAAAATTCGTTTATACGGCGATATAGTTTACAGTGACTGGCCGCAATTGAGTGTGGGTATACAGCATAAATCCCTTGATGATGGCGCTGTTGCGACCCTCGTAGGTGCACAAGATACTAGTGGCACTGATTACTACCTCGCAGCGAGTAAACTCCACTTAGGCGCTGTAGGGGGGCTTAACTGGTTTTGGAACGTCACAACTCGCTACAGTGAGGCTAATCAACTCGGTTTGCTTGGTTATGGTGGGGCAAATGATGATGCAAAAATTTTATTTGAAGGCAGCACCGCTGTGTTTTTGAGCCGAAGTGTTGCCGTAGGTATAGAGTATAGGCAAAAGTCTAATAACCTTAATTTGGGTGAACAAGACTGGAAAGATTTATTTGTTGCTTGGATGCCAAACAAACACGTGAGTGTCACCGCTGCTTACTTAGATTTAGGTAGCATTGCAGGTGCGAGCGATCAAACAGGGTGGTACTTATCGGTAACAGGGTATTGGTAATGAAAAACGTTGTCATTTTATGGTTGTGTTTAAGTGCCCTGGCAGGGTGCGCAAGCTCAACAAATTTATCGCTTTATCAACAGCTTGATGGCCGAGCGGGGCTTACACGTATTGTAGACAGTTTTATTTACCAAATAGGTAATGATGAACAAGTACTGCATTATTTTGAACACAGCGACATAAGCCACTTTAGAGAAGGCTTTATTATGCATATGTGTATGCTAGTTGATGGCCCATGCAAGTACAAAGGTGACTCTATGGTAGATATTCATACTGGGATGCACATAACTGAGAAAGATTTTAACCATGTGGTGGACTTACTTGTAAATGCGATGGAAGAGCAAAATATTAGCCATAGCATACAAAATGAGATTCTATCTAGGATGGCACCGCTGCGTAGTAAAATAATAAGAATTTAGGTAACATCTGTAAATTATTTACTCGTAGCAGTGAACCTTACTTTTGTAATAGTGTCCACTTAGTATTATTTCCTATAAACAATAATTGGCGCGCACAGCTTGTATGTCTTACCTATTTATATCCCGCAAAAATGTACACGCAAAGTACTATAAAAAAATAATCAAAAAGCTGAGTATGGATTGCCAACTGCATGTTATGGGGGCGCCAAAGCTTTCAGCTATACACTATTTAAGTAAAGCGTTTAAAGTTGATTTTAACGATGTTATTAATGCACAACTAAAACGTAAGCGCGCCCGTAATAACCTTTGGAACAATGCTTTAGTATCGGCGGTTTACAAAGTGGGGCTGCGCTTTTTTGAGCGTTTACGTTACGCAAAATATTTAGCTTTATTAACTGAAGTTAACCCAGATGTAATGGTGATATGGAATGGTAATAAACTGCCTAATACTACCGTTGCTATGGCTGCCAAGGCACTGGGTATTAAGCAATTTTATTATGAAAATGGTTTGCTTCCGGGTACCACCAGTTTAGACCCTCAAGGGATTAACTTTAATGCGTCGCTAAGTCGAGATCCTGATTTTTATTTAAATTTTAATGCAAATAATGCCTTAAACTTTGATGCACCGGCGCTTGTCCCACGAGAAAACCATAAAAAACGCTGTGATTTTGCAGCTGAAAATATACCTGAACGCTACATATTTGTGCCTTTTCAAGTGCCTCACGATACGCAATTAGCGAGCTTTTCGCCATGGATTGACTCAATGGAAATGCTATACGATGAAGTTGTAAGCGCAGTGAAAGCGTTGAACGATCCTAGTTTAAAGGTCGTTTTTAAAGAACACCCGTCGTGGCACAAGCATTACACCCATTTATACGATAAAGACCCAATTGCACTATTTGCAAACGGCAATAAAACCTGTGAACTTATTGAATGCGCAGAAGCGGTGATCACTATTAACTCTACGGTCGGTTTAGAAGCGCTGTTACTAAATAAGCGGGTAATTACTGTAGGGCAGGCTTGTTATAATATAGAAGGCTTAGTTAAGCATGCAGATACTCGTGAGTGCTTAGCTGCCCAAGTAGCAGATGTAGCTCAAGGGTGGCAGTTTAATCCGCAACTACGCGATAAATTTTTTTGCTATTTAAAGCATGTGTATAGTGTGCCGGGCGTTTGGAAATACGCCGAAGAAGAGCATATCAAAGCAATTGAGTTGCGTTTTAAAGGGGCGGATAAATTTGCACAATACAGCAACAATGTGCCCAACGAACTTATTTAACCGCGTATTGTATATCAACATGTTGTGATTTAGCTGTAAGGACAATTTTTACAGCCATTTTTACAGCATGTACCTCGCTTTAAAAAAAACCATTTACTAAACACCATGTAGCCACTTTGCATGGTGTAGTCTAGCCCTTCAATTAAATTGTCATTACCTCTAAACTTTTTAGCAAACTCAATTTGTGCTTTGATTGGCTGAGTATAAATATGCGCTAAATAAGCGTTTATTTTATTAAGCGTACATTGCGGGCATAAACAGCTTGTTGCTGACTCTTCAAGCGGTAAAATAGCAGGTAATTGGTTACACCAACATGCGTTTATATCGTTTACATTACAACTAAGCGCAGTGTGGCATTGTGAGCAGTTTAATCTCGTCATTTTAAGTCTTATCAGCAGTAGAGCAGCAAGAATAACAAATATTATGAATATACAAAAAGCATTGGCCGAATTTATTACCTTTGGTGAGCAAAGAGATGATGCTATTAGCGTGATTATTTCTACCCCAGCAGAGGAAGGTGCTCCCGGTTATACACTCACAAAGCCGGTATTGATTGACGTGCTAACACGTTGTGTAAACCACGAAATAGAGATAGATGATTTAGAACTATGGGCAAATGTGGTTGAATCGCGAGATGATATAAATTGCGCCGAACACGAAGGGGTTATTTTTGCGCTCAGTAATAGTGAGCAAATGGGTAAACTTGATAAGCGTAAGCTGACTGTATTATTGAAGTTGCTACAGAGCTAAGCGTAATTTTAGTAATGATTGCATTTAAACCGTTTTAAATTATCATCAGGTGCAGCGAAATTTAACTTAGCTAATAGATTAACATTGCTCTGAACTCAAAACCGTGAGCTACGAGAACAGAGCAGTGTGATAAAACTTCTTTATTCAGAGGGCTTACAGCTCTTCACTTTCTTTAATTGTTGCAAATGCGGTGTTTAAACGTGTTACTGTTTCAGGCAGTTGGTCGTCTAAAATGTCTGCTTTATCTGCACCCCATGCTAGTACCACTGTTGAGCCTAGTTTAAAGCGGCCCATTTCTTCACCTTTTTTAAGGGTGATGGCGTTTTCACCTTTAGTAGGGTAGTTCCAGCTAAACACATCGCTACCGGCGGGTGGTGTTACTGTACCTGCCCAAACGGTCTCTATGCTGGCTACAATGGTTGCGCCTACTAGTACCATAGCAAGTGGGCCAATTTCGGTTTCAAAAATAGCCACTACACGTTCGTTACGAGCAAATAAATTAGGGACATTTCGCGCTGTAAGCGGGTTTACCGAAAATAAGTCGCCCGGTACGTAAATCATTTTACTTAGTGTGCCGTCTATAGGCATATGAATACGGTGGTAGTCTTTTGGCGCTAAATAAATGGTAGCAAATTTTCCACCTAAAAATGGTGTTGTATCATCTTCGGAGCCACCTAATAGTGCTTGTAGACTGTAGTCATGACCTTTTGCTTGTATTAGCTGCCCATCAACAATGTCGCCCAGTTGGCTAATAGCACCATCAACAGGGTGAGTAATTACGTTCTCGCCTTGCGCCATTGGACGCACACCATCTTTTAATGGGCGAGTAAAAAATTCATTAAATGTTTTGTAGTGCGCTGGGTCTTCATACAAAGCCTCGTTCATGTCTACTTTATATTGTTTAATAAATAGTTTAATGAGCGTTGTAGTTAAAGCACCTGCTTTTGCTGCTGCTAATTTACCTACTACGCGTGAAATAAAGTGCTTTGGCATTGCATACTGCATTGCAATTTTAAATTTGTCTAAACTCACAGATTGTTTCCTAAATTAAACGCGAGGTGCGCGTGCACCAGCACGGCCATCGGCCATTGTTTCTAAAATACGGTGGTAGCTGTCGAATCGCAATTGCGAAATATCGCCATCGGCTACCGCTTGTTGAATTATACAGCCTGGGTCGTTTAAATGCTTACAGTCTCTAAAACGACATCCACCTATAAACTCTCTAAATTCTTTAAAGCACCAGGTTACCCGTTCAACATCTAAGTGCCATAAACCAAACTCACGTATTCCCGGTGAGTCAATTAGGTTACCACCACTTGGTAGGTGATGTAAGCGCGATACAGTGGTGGTATGTTGCCCTAAGCCACTGTTTTCTGATACTTCTTTAGTTAATATTTCTGCATCAGGAAGCACAGTGTTAACTAAGGTTGATTTACCTACGCCACTTTGACCAACAAAAATATTATTTTTATCAACCAGTACGTTTTTTAAATCATCTATGCCTTCGCCGGTTACACTACTTACAAGCAGTACCTGATAACCAAGGCCTCGATAAATATCGAGTACTTTTTGAATTTCATTTAGGCCTTCGTCGTCGATTAAATCGATTTTATTAAGTACTAAAATAGGTTCTATACCCATGTCTTCACAGGCAATTAAGTAACGGTCGATAATACTGGGCGTAAACTCTGGCAGTACCGCTGAGACCATTAAAATTTGGTCAATATTTGCAGCGATTACTTTTACGCCATCGTAAAAGTCGGGACGCGTAAGCTGTGAGCGGCGTTCTTGTGTTGCTTCAATAACGCCTGCTAAGTCGCCTTCACTTACTTTTGCGCGGCGAAATAGTACTTCATCACCACACACTAAGTTAGTAACGGTACGGCGAATATTACAGCGTAATACGTCACCTTCTTGTGTTTCTACATCGGCGTGTTGGCCAAAACGGCTGATCACGACAGCGTTTTCGGTTGCGCCCAGATTATCTGTTTGCCACTCTTGTGCGCCACCTTTTGCCAATTTTGTATCGGCATTATTTAAGCGCTTTTGATGATTAGCCTTGATCCTGCGAGATTGGCCTTTACTTAATTTTTTCTGTTTTGCCACTTTTGGCCTATAACCTTGGTTTAAATGTCGGCTTTGCGTATAAAAAAGCTTTAGCTCGACGGTTGATGCTAATATGATATATCGAAATGCGTTGGATCTAAAGAAAAGCACTGTTTAAGGTTACTATGACTATTAATGAATCTAATTTAATTTGGCTTGATCTGGAAATGACTGGACTTGAGCCGGCCACAGATAAAATACTCGAAATTGCAACAGTAGTAACTGATGCCGATTTAAATATACTCGCGGAAGGGCCTACTATAGCTATTCACCAAAGTGATGAGTTGTTAGATGGCATGGACGAATGGTGTACTACACAGCATGGGAAATCAGGTTTGACTGCCCGTTGTAAAGCCAGTACATACGATGAGGCTTATGCGGTTGAACAAACGCTTAATTTTTTAAAGCAGTGGGTTCCTGCGGGTAAATCACCTATGTGTGGTAACTCAATAGGTCAAGACAGACGCTTTATGAATAAGTATATGCGCGAGCTTGAAGACTTTTTTCATTATCGAAATTTAGATGTAAGCACAATTAAAGAGCTTGCCCGACGTTGGAAGCCTGAGGTACTAGAACAGGTAAATAAAAAAGGCTCTCATTTAGCTCTCGATGACATTAAAGATTCTATTATGGAATTAAAGGTGTATAGAGAAAAATTCTTTAATTTGTAAAAAACACTTGCAAACACATTAGATTATTGTAGAATCCTGCCCCGCTCAAGACGATAACCCTCGCGGGGTTGGTGTGTTTGAGTGGTTGAAATACCATCAGTAAGTGCGGCACTAGCTTAGTTGCCAGAACGTTTAACGCGACTTGTCGCGCACCAACGGACAAATTACTGACAATATTTAAGCGGCACTAGTTCAGTTGCCAGAATGTAGGACGCGACCTGTCGCGCACCAACGGACAAATTACTGACTAAATATGAAGCGGCACTAGCTCAGTTGGTAGAGCGCGACCTTGCCAAGGTCGAGGTCACGAGTTCGAGCCTCGTGTGCCGCTCCAATCTCTCTAAATACCCCACTAAAATAAACACTTCTTTAAAACAATATTTTGATCTGATTTATACCTACGAAAATTATTTATAAATATTATACGCACGAGTGGCCCCATGCCGCCGCGCGATATAAAGGGTTTTAAATAATGCGAAGTGACGAGGGTAAAAGAAAGGGAGGGGAGGTCAATACAAGTTAAAAGGTTTCGCCTTGCAAGGTCGCTATAATACGTCTTGCGCCGCCAGCGTCGCGATGCTCGCCTAAGTAAATACCTTGCCATGTACCTAGCGCTAAGCGACCATTGCTTATAGGAATACTTAATTCACACCCTAACGTACTGGTTTTTATATGGGCTGGCATATCATCATCACCTTCGTAATCGTGACGATAGTAAGGCTGGCGCTCGGGAACACAATGGTTAAAGTGGCTTTCCATATCCATGCGCACTGTTGGATCGGCGTTTTCGTTTATGGTTAAACTTGCCGATGTGTGCTGAATAAACAAATGTAATAGGCCAACTTTATAATTGGCCAGCTCGCTCAGCTGCGCGAGTATTTCATCATCAATTAAATGAAATCCTCGAGCACGCGGTTTTAAGGTTATTTGAGTTTGTTGCCAGCTCATAACTTATCAAAGCTAACTTCTATATTTGCATCGCCTGCATCACAGCTAAATGGCATGATTATTTTTTTGCCCTTACTTTTATGTGTGATGGTGTGGCCTTTACCTGCAACTACAATTGGCGTAGCCATATCAAAGTCATAGCCTTTTTCGCCGAGTAAGTTTTTAGCTCCACCGGTAACCATATTAGTAATTTCCCCAACCATATCAGTTACTTCATCGTCTATGTTGTCAGGGCGCTCACCAAGCATGCGCTCCATGATGGTCAGAGCTAAGTTTTCATCAAAGGTAATTGAAAATGAGCCACGAGTTTGCGCGCCCACCATGCCAATTAAACCAGATACATCGCCACAGGCGACTTCGTCTGTTTTAATACGCGGCTTACCTGGTTTTAACTCGGTTTGTGCCATTGTAGATAACACATTGATCAAAGAAGATAAAAATGGATTAATGAACTCAACATTCATGTTAGGTACTCTTAAAATTGGTGCTAAAGTGGCTATCTAAATATGAGTATAGCTTTAAAACAAACTTTGGGTTTAGCTTCTACAAGACTCACACTTACCGTGTGCTTCAATAGTTTGCCCTGATACAACAAAGCCGCTTTCTGCTGCTAAGTTGTTTAGCTCGTGAGAAATAACCGTAGAGTGCAGCTCTTTTACAAAGCCACAACTGTCACAAATTAATAGCTGCACAGGATGAATATGATCAAAGTGATGGCAAAGCATAAATGCATTGGTGCTTTCTATTTTGTGAATAAAACCCAGCTCTGCTAAAAAGTCTAGCGCACGGTAAATTGTTGCAGGTTTTGCGCCTGTTTCTGTTACTTTTAATTGTTCAAGTAAATCGTACGCCCCAACGCCGCCTTGGGCGCTAGCTAATAGGCGAAATACTTTTTCGCGGATAGGCGTAAAACGCGCACCACGGTTGTCACAAACTTGTTTTGCTTTACTTACGAGTGATTCTATATTCATCATTCTCTTATCCTTACGCTACCGTGATATACTAACATACTGTGTTGTACTTGCAGCGTTTTTATTAAACACTTTTTATCTAGGAACCCCATTAATGCATGAACTGGTAGCTATATTTATTTTCTTTTTTGCGGTGATAGACCCTATAGGTACAGTGCCTGTATTTATTGCTGTGACACGTGGGGAAGATGAAAAGTTTAAACGAAAAGTTGTTTTTAAAGCCGTGGGTGTATCCGCTGTGGTTTTACTCTTTTTTGTTATTGCCGGTGAGCAGCTATTAAATGCAATAGAAATACCGCTGTCGGCGTTTCAAATAGCGGGGGGCATAGTCCTGCTTATTTTTGCGCTTTCAATGATTTTTGGTGAAAGTAAGCCCGAGTCTGAGATTAAAAGTGTGCGCGACAGCACAGAAACCGCTATTTTTCCGCTAGCCATTCCCTCTATAGCAAGCCCAGGCGCCATGCTTGGCGCAGTACTGATGACCCGCAACGAAGAATACACGTGGGTTGAGCAAGTTACTACATCGTCGATGATGTTGGTTGTATTAGTTGTTGTGCTTGTGCTGTTGTTACTCGCAAATCATGTGCATAAATTAATAGGCGACAGTGGCGCAAGTATTATAAGTAGAATCATGGGGTTAATTTTAAGCTCTGTGGCAGTTACAAATATACTCAACGGTATCGCGCATTATTTTGGTTTACAAATATACAGCTAACATTGATGCTAATTAGGCTTTTGTGTAAAATACAGCGCCTTTTTATGGGCGCATTTACTTATAATCCCCGAGGCTTTTACATTGCAAAAACGCACATTAGATAATCCAACGTTAAACAGACGTTTTTCTGTTGCACCCATGCTTGATTGGACTGATCGTCATTGTCGCACTTTTCATCGTAAGATGACTAAGCACGCTGTTTTATACACTGAGATGATCACCACGGGGGCGATTTTATTTGGTCGCGGCGATTACCTCCACTTTAATCAGCACGAGGGGCCGGTTGCTTTGCAGCTGGGGGGTTCTGATCCCGAGGCGCTAGCAAAGTGTGCAAAGCTTGCTGGTGAGCGCGGTTACGATGAGATTAACTTAAATGTAGGCTGCCCTTCAGATAGAGTACAGAACGGGCGCTTTGGTGCATGCCTAATGGCCGAGCCTGAGCTGGTTGCCCAGTGTGTTGCGGCAATGAAAAGCGAAGTTAGTATTCCTGTTACGGTAAAAACACGCATCGGTATTGATGAGCAAGACTCGTATGAATTTTTATGCGCATTAATTGAAGCCAGCCATAAAGTTGGCTGTGATGACTTTATTATTCATGCCCGTAAAGCGTGGTTAAATGGTTTAAGCCCTAAAGAAAATCGTGAAGTACCGCCTCTTGATTACCCACGCGTTTACCAACTAAAAAAAGACTACCCACAGCTCGATTTAAGCATTAATGGCGGCGTTAAAACAATTGAAGAAAGCCTAGCGCATTTAGCGCATATAGACGGCGTTATGATTGGTCGCGAAGCATATAGTAATCCATTTATACTTAATGAGGTGGATGAAAAGATTTACGGTGAGGTGGCCAATACTCAGACTCGTCACGATGTGGTGCGCGCTATGTATGATTACATAGAAGAGGAAATGCGTTTAGGTGCTAACTTTTGGCATATAGCACGCCATATGCTGGGGATTTTTCAGGGGCAGCCAGGGGCGCGCGGATTTAGACGTCACCTTTCAGAAAATGGTCACGGTAAACAGGCTGATTTGTCGGTAATGGATAAAGCATTAAGTTTTGTGCCTGAGTAATACTAAAGCGCTGAGCAGTTATAAAAAAACCACTTTTTAAAGTGGTTTTTTTATAACTAAAATTTAGTCAAAAGATAAATAAATTAGTGATTTTCGCTTATTAATATTCAGTTTTTAGTCAGTTTAAAATAACTTATTAGCTGTCTAACTGATTGAATTTAAATGCTTATAAATAACTTTTTGTTACTTGGCATAACTCTTGGAATCTTGTTGTTATTATCAATTAAAAACAACAGGACAAAACAATGAGTATATTTAATCGCGTAAATGATGTTATCCAATCTAATATTGCTGCCATGCTGGATAAAGCAGAAGACCCAGAAAAACTCCTCAACCTTATGCTAAGTGAAATGCAAGAAGCGCTTAACGAATGTAGAAGCACTGCCGCAGCCTTACTGTGCGAAGAAAAAGCGCTTAAACGCCAAATTGTACAAAAACAAAAAGACTTAACTTTGTGGCAAACAAAAGCTGAGCTGGCAGTTGCTAAAAACCGTGACGATTTAGCCAAGTCTGCGTTAGTAGAAAAACAGCGAGTAGATGAGCAAATTGCAGCAAAAAACACTCAGCTAAATACTCTAAAAGAGTCGATAGAGAAAATTACGGCAGATTGTGAGCGCTTACAGCAAAAAATGGCGCAAGCTAAAAGCAAACAAGCTCAATTAATAAAACGCCACGATATTGTTGTTGCACGTGAAAAAGTGAACATGCAATTACACAGTGACAAGGTCGCAAATGCTTTGTCTCGCTTTGAAATGATAGAGCAAAAAGTGGAAGGCATAGAAGCACAGGTTGATGCTTATGAACTTACAAATACAGCGCAATCAACCGCTGAGCAAATTGAGTCTTTAGTTAAAAATGAAAAAATAGATGCAGAGCTGGCTCGTTTAAAAGCCAGTGTTAAGCAAAGTAATACCAGTACAACTGCGCCAAGCGCTTAAGGAGTAAAGTATGAATAACTTTAAAACACAGCGTGGTTGGTACAAAGATTCACTGAATAAAAAAATATCGGGCGTATGCAGTGGGTTAGCGCGTCGCCTTGATTTTCCAGTGTGGTCAACACGCTTAGTAACTATTTTATTATTTATAAGTTTTCCGTTTGCAGTGGCGCTTGGTTATTTGATTGCTCACTGCTGCCTTGAAGAGCGTGCGTATTAGGAGAGGGATATGAAAACCTTAGCAATATGTGTTGTCGTATATGTGTTACTTTTTACTGATACTGTGTCGCTAATACATTTTGATTCATGGCAGTTCCCACTGTGGATTGCAGATATGAGCTGGGTAGGGCTCGAGCTGGCTGGTGTATTAGTTGCTATTATTGCAGTGGTAGCCGTAATGGCTTTAGTGACCATGGGGTTAATAGGCGCAGGGATTGTCGCGCTGGTTGGCACCATTTTGGCACTGTTATTTGGTTCAGTGATGATAGCCTGGCCATTATTATTTGTGGCTGTACTGTGCTGGTTGGTGCTCGATAACAAAAAAGTAACCTCTTAAGCCTTAATTTAACTGACTATTATTAGTTAACTATGTTAAATTTAAAGTGAAATTTTATGCTTTCACAAGGAATAAAGCGATGATGAAGCAGTGCTTTTTTATGGCCTCGGCGTTAATGATTAATGTGTTTTCGTCATCGGTTGCTGCACATGCTGGGCACAGCCACGATACAGACGAAGCTAAGCTTGAAGTAAGCCATGCACAAGTAAGGGCGTTTTTGCCTGGTAGTAAGTCGAGTGTTGGCTATTTAACAATTTCTAACCACGGTGGTGGTGTTGCTAAATTAACTAAAGCAACCATCGAAGGTTTAGGCCGTGTAGAAATACATGAGCACAAACATGTCAACGGCATGATGAAAATGCAACAGGTTAAAGCCGTCACCATTAAGGGCCATGAAAGCCTAAGCTTTGAGCCTGGTGGTTACCATTTAATGGTATTTGATCCACAAGAGCCACTAAAAGTAGGGCAAGAACGTAAACTCACGCTATATTTTAGTGACGGTAACCGCTTGTTTACTAATGCTCAAGTGGTTTCGCTTGAAGCGCAAGCTGCGCATTCAAAGCCATCTAAAAAACAACACGCTCATCACTAGGAGGATAAATGTCGCAACATAAAGGAAAAATAGCTGGTGCCTTGGTGGTACTACTTATTATTTTTTACGCTATTGCAGTTTATTGGAGCATTGAGCCGGCACGTTTTAACGTAGTAACTAATGCAAAAGAAACCGCGCAAGCACGCAACGAAAAAATGGTAACAGGCTATACAACCACCTCAACGCTTATTACCGTTGCTAGCACATTACTTGATAAGCAAGGTGGGTATTTATCAAACGATGTAATGCCGCCAAGTGTGATAATGGATGACATGCCTGCGTGGGAATATGGTGCGCTCGAAATGGTGCGTGATTTAGCGCTATCAATGCGTAAAGACTTTAGCCGTTCACAGTCGCAATCTACCGAACATGAAGCCCTTAAAAAAGCGCAGCCGCAATTTAATATCAGCTCTGAGGCATGGGCATGGCCAAGTGCCGAGGGAGAGTACCAAAAGGGAATAGACTATCTTCTTGTATACCGCTCACAAATTGCTAACGAGCATGAGCGCGATAGCCAATTTTATTCACGTGCAGATAATCTACGTAGCTGGTTAAAAGAAGCCGAAAAGCGCTTAGGCAGTTTAAGTCAGCGTTTAAGTGCAAGTGTTGGCCAAGACAAAGTAAATACCGATTTAGCAGGTAATTCTTCAAACACGCAAGCGACCTACACACCACTTCAGCAGCAAGTAAGAACGTCGTGGTGGGAAATAGACGACGTGTTTTATGAGTCGCGCGGTGCAACATGGGCGTTATTACACTTTTTACAAGCGGTTGAGTATGACTTTGCTGATGTATTAGAAAAGAAAAATGCACGTGTAAGCTTACAGCAAATTATACGTGAGCTTGAGGCAACACAAGAAACCGTGTGGAGCCCAATTATATTAAACGGGAATGGTTTTGGCTTTGTGGCAAATCATTCTTTAGTTATGGCAAATTATATTTCAAGAGCCAATGCGGCTTTAATCGAACTTAGCGAACTACTAGCTCAAGGATAAAAAATGAAAAAGTATTGTTTAGCAGCTGCCCTTTCAATGGCATGTTTAGCCCCTGCAGCACAGGCAGACACTCTATTAGGTTTATATGTAGGTGTTGATGGCTGGCAGTCAGATAACGACGGTCAGTTTTCTTACAAAGATAACGCACCACAAGATTTTAATTTTGAAGACGAAACCTTTATTAGCTACTACGCGGCACTAGAGCACCCAGTGCCATTAGTTCCTAACCTAAAGCTTAAATACACTGAGCTTGAACTTAATGGCTCAGCAACCCTTACTGATACGTTTAGCTTTAATGGCTCAGATTACGTAGTTGGTACAACTGCAAATACATTAAGTGATTTAACTCACATTGATTACATTCTTTATTACGAAATTTTTGATAACGATTTAATTTCAATTGATTTAGGTTTAAACGCAAAGCAGTTTGACGGTGACATTGTTGTAACTGGTACTACTCAACAAGGCGGCACTAACTTCTCTGAGACTAAAGATTTTTCGGGCTTTGTTCCACTTGCGTATGGCCGTGCTGAAGCAGGCTTACCATTTACGGGTTTAAGCGTGTTTTTTGAAGGCAGCTTTTTAGCTATCGACGATAGTAAAGTACAAGACTACCAAGTAGGCGTAGCGTATGAACTTATTGATAACCTAGCGGTAGATGTAGCTATTAAAGCGGGTTACCGCTCAATGACGTTAGAGCTAGATGATGTTGATGATATTAATACCGATATTGACGCATCAGGCCCATTTGCGGGTATTCAAGTTCACTTTTAATTAGTGAGCTTACAGCGTGGTGTGTTATTTATTAACATGCCACGTTAAATCAAATTCTCCCTCCAATGCATTATTAATTAATTGCTTATACACCTTATTTACAGGGTAATTAATAAGCTTAGAAAGCTCATCGCCTGTTTGGGTAAACTTGTAATAGCTTAATACTAAGTCACTGCTTTTAGCTTTTAACGTCACTTTTTGCGATAAAAACGACAGGGTGAGTTCTTGACCTGCTTTTAATACCGCCGATTCTATTTCTTTTCTGTAGAGTAAATTAAGATCCATAAGCGTTAAAATGTCAGGAAAGCTGATCCCCGTTTTTCCTAAATTTAGCGATACCTTATTGCCTTTTCGTAGTAAGTCGAAAAGCGAAGGCTTTTTATAAAACCCTAATAAGATAAAGTGACTGTCGTCTTTTGCGTTGTAGCTGCTCAGCGATACACACTTTTGTAATGCATCTGCTTCGCGTTGGGTCATATGCTTGAGTGTTTGTAAGCTTTTTATAGAAAATGTACCGGGGTTGAGGGTCTCGCCAGTTAAAATTTTAGCCCACAGTGTTTGCATCGATTCATTTGAGGTGTCTTCACATAGGGCAATAAAGCGTTCTATCCAGTCGGCATCTGGTTGCTTATTACTTGCCACATCGGGACAAAATTCCATTGCTTTAGCTAAAATGGTTTCTATATTTTGCTGCTGTTTTATAAGCAGTAAATCTTGGCGCTTTTGGGCGCGCGCTAAAATAGGGTTATCGCTATTTATGTGATAAAGCGGGTTTAGATCGCCTTTAGAGCCGTAACTTTGATCTGTACTTGGTTGCCCAGTATTTGTGGTTATTTTTTTTACGGGGTAGCCAAGTAAAGACTCAATTATATTGGCGAGGTTAATTCTCGCTTGGGCTGATTTTACTGTCATCGTTATCCAGCTGTGTTTTTTGGTCGCGTAATTGCGCCACTGTTTGCAAGTTATTTAAGCCAAGTGACACTGTATTGCTTAATACATACTCACTAAAAATTGATAGATAACCCGAAATTAGCGGGGTATTGGTTTGGCCATTAATATTACACGTTACATTTACCACACCTTCTACTTCGGTAAATGTAATTTCACCTTCAATAATATGCTCATTTTTTAAAAGCGCATTAAAGGTCATTTTATTTTGTGAAAGCGAAGTAATGGTCATTTCTCCATACCCCCAGTCACTTTGCCACGATTGATGCGCGCCTATACCGCGACTAGGTTCGCCTAAAGTAAAAGTGATAGAAGGATCTACTTTGCCCCAAGGTGACCATGTATGCCAAAGGCTAAAGTCAGACACCAGCGATTTAACAGTCGCTACATTGGCATTTATTTGTATGTTTTTATTTACGCTGTAATTTTGCGGCAGGGTTAAACCAATCAAAATAGCCACTAAAACTAACAATAAGAGCGTTTTTATAAGGATTTTAAAAAATTTAATAGGCACACCTTTTACGAGTTTTTTAGTTTGAAATATAACAACTTTTTATTAATCGACTATAGTATGAATTAGCCTATAAACCAAAAATATATTTTTAGCACATAGGTATGAGCTTATATAAGTATTAAAACTGATAAAGGGTAGATAATGTCGTCAGAGCAAAGCGATTTTTTATTTTTAGCGCCAGACAGCGAAGAAGAAATAACCCAAGAATTATCTGATTTTTGGGATGTTTTGATCGTTGATGACGATCCTGAAATACATTCAGTGACTAAGCTTGCGTTATCGGGCGTAGAGTTTTGGGGGGCAGGGCTGCGTTTTCACGATGCGTACTCTGGCAGCGAAGCCATCGAAATACTCAAAAACAATAATACAATTTCCGTTATTTTTTTAGATGTAGTGATGGAATCTGATGATGCGGGTTTGCAAGTTGTAAAACGCGTACGCGAAGAGCTTAACAATCAGCATGTGCGAATTATTTTACGTACCGGCCAAGCGGGCAACACCCCAGAAGAAAAAGTAATTCGCGAATATGACATTAACGACTATAAAACAAAAACAGAGTTAACTCGTTCTAAATTAGTAACTTCTTTAATTACCGCTATTCGCTCGTACGAGCAAGTGTGCCAACTTGAGTATCAAAGTGATGCGATGAACACCATTGTTTCGGCTTCAAAGTCTATTTTAGGGCTTACCGATATTAAAGTGTTGTGCAAAGAGATTATTAAACACTTGGGCATTATTTTAGAGTGCCAACAAGTTGGGTTGGTATGCAGTAAGCTAGATGGCGATAACTTTATTCAAGTATTGGGTGGCAGTGGCCATTATGAGAGCTACTTTGGTGAAAAGCTTGTTAATGTTGATAGCGTTGCGCTTGAACAAGTAGATCAGTGTTTTGAGTCGGCTCAGCATTGCCAAACTGATTCGAGCGTAACTTTTATTGTTAAAAGTAAGCACCGCCAGGCTGCTATTTATTTAGAGTGCGAGCATAAACCGAGTGATGCGCAGCTGCAATTTGCAGAGATTTTTCTTACTAATGTGAGTGTAGCCCTTGATAACGTAAGGCTGTTTGTAAAACTAAGAGATGCGGCCTACAAAGATGTACTAACCGGTATTTCTAATCGTACTAATTTTATTGAGCGGGTGGTGCGTTATCAAAAACCACATGTTAATGACTACGTTTTTGTATTAATTGATGTGATTGGTTTTGCAGATATTAACAATGGCTTAGGACAAGAAATTGGCAATCATTTGTTAATCGAGATTGTAAAGCGGCTTAAAGATGCTTACCCAGACGCAAAGTTATTGTCGCGTATTGGTGCAGATGTATTTGGCTTTATTATTCGCCAAACGGAGTTTGACCTTGAACAATTTAACGACGTGCTAAGTGTGCCTTTTAGTGCTGGCGAGCATATTTTGCCTGTCGATTTTAGAATTGGTTTATGTCAGCAGCAAGACTTTCAAAGTACTGGGTTAGATACACTCAAAGTTGCCTATATTGCATTAAACCAAGCTAAAAAGCTTAAATGCAAAGAGGGTATTTACTACGATATTGATATGCAAGACAAAATGGCTTGGCGCTTAGGTATTATTAGGCAGTTACGTCATGACTTTGCTCGGCAAAAGCTCCAAGTGTGGTATCAGCCTCAGCTTTCACTCGATAATTTATCTTTGATTGGCTGTGAAGCATTGCTGCGCTGGCCATCAGAAGATGGCTCGTTTATATCTCCCGCGGTGTTTGTGCCTTTAGCTGAGGATGCCGGTTTAATTGTTGATATTGGCCAATGGGTTTTAGAACAAGCTTGCCAACAGCAAAGACGCTTAGAGGCACTCGGTGAAGAAATTTGCATTGCTGTAAATGTATCTGTGCCGCAATTTAAGGTTAAAGGCTACGCTACAACAGTAAAAAACACCTTACAAAAGTACGATGTTAAACCCTGCAATATAGAGTTAGAAGTGACTGAAAGCGTGGTAATGGATGAATTAGAAACCGTGATCAATACCCTAAAAGAGTTAAAAGAATTAGGCGTAGAAGTGGCGATTGATGATTTTGGAACGGGCTTTTCTTCGTTAAGTTACTTACAAAGTTTACCGCTTGATAGGCTTAAAATAGACCGCGCATTTGTAAAAGATTTACCCGATAACGATACCGGTGCTATTGCTGCTTTAGTGGTGTCGCTTGGTGCTAAACTAGGACTAAAAACAATTGCTGAAGGTGTAGAAACACAGCAGCAGGCAGAGTTTTTGAAAAACTTAGGGTGTGATGAAGTACAAGGTTTTATGTACGCTAAGCCAATGCCTGAGCATGAACTTTTAGAGTTTATTAAAGAGCGAAATAAAAAAACTTAATATCAACAGACTTTACAGTAGGCGCGATATCTCTAGGTAATGTTGTATAAATAAGCAATGTATTAGGATATAATTCGCGCCTTTTGTTATTCTACGGCCAAAACTATGAGCTCCCTTAAAGCTGAACGCGCGCTATTTTCATACCCCAAATATTGGGCTGAATGTTATGGCACCGCCCCATTTTTACCTACCACTCGCGAAGAAATGGACGCTCTTGGCTGGGATAGCTGCGACATTATAATTATTAGCGGCGATGCCTATGTAGATCACCCTAGTTTTGGTATGGCGGTTATTGGCCGTGTACTTGAAGCGCAAGGCTTTAGAGTAGGTATAATTGCTCAGCCAGATTGGCAATCAAAAGATGCCTTTATGGGGCTTGGTAAACCAAACTTATTTTTTGGTGTAACAGCCGGCAACATGGATTCGATGATCAACCGCTACACGGCAGAAAAACGAATGCGCCATGACGATGCCTATACACCAGGTAATGTGGGTGGCAAGCGCCCTGACCGTGCGGTGATGATTTACTCTCAGCGCTTACGCGAAGCCTACAAAGGTGTGCCTATTGTTATTGGTGGTATTGAAGCAAGCTTGCGCCGTATTGCTCATTACGACTACTGGCAAGAAAAAGTACGCCGTAGTATTTTATTTGATGCCAAAGCCGACATCCTTATTTATGGTAATGCAGAGCGCCCGCTGGTGGAAGTAGCCCACCGTATAGCCGCTGGCGAAACTATGGATACAATTCAGGATATTCGTGGTACAGCGGTTATTCGTAAAGAGCCAATACCGGGCTGGCGCGGAAGTGATTCAACAGCGATTGATAAAATAGGCAAAATTGATCCTATCCCAAACCCCTATGGAGCTGATGATGTTGGGTGTAGTAAATCAGAGTTTAAGCAAGCCGGTATTGATTTAAAAGCCGAGGCCGCTAAACCCATTACCATTCAACCTGCGCGCCCTAAACCGTGGGAAAAAACATACGTTAAACTGCCTGCATTTGAGCAAGTAAGCGTTAATAAACCGCTTTATGCCCATGCTTCGCGCATTTTGCACCAAGAGACCAACCCAGGTTGTGCTCGTGCGTTATTTCAGCGCCATGGCGATCGCTCTATTTGGGTTAACCCGCCGGCATTTCCGCTCGAAACCCATGAGATGGATGATGTATTTGGTTTGCCTTATCAGCGTATACCGCACCCAAGTTATGGTGATGCAAAAATACCAGCCTACGATATGATTAAAACGTCGGTTAATATTATGCGTGGCTGTTTTGGTGGCTGTTCGTTCTGCTCTATTACCGAGCATGAAGGACGTATTATTCAAAGTCGCTCGCAAGAGTCGATTATTGATGAAATAGAACAAATTAGAGATAAAGTACCTGGTTTTACCGGTGTTATTTCTGATTTAGGTGGCCCAACGGCCAACATGTATAAATTACGCTGTACGAGCAAAAAAGCAGAAAGTACCTGTAGACGACTTTCATGTGTTTACCCTGATATATGTAAGCACATGGATACAGACCATACACCTACTATCGATTTATACAAAAAAGCCCGTGAAGTGAAAGGCATTAAAAAGATTTTGATCGCCTCAGGCGTTCGTTACGATCTAGCCGTACAAGACCCTCGCTATGTAAAAGAGTTGGTGACGCATCATGTGGGTGGCTATTTAAAAATTGCCCCTGAGCACACAGAAGATGGCCCTTTGTCTAAAATGATGAAGCCGGGCATGGGTGCTTACGATCAATTTAAAGAACTATTTGATAAGTACTCAAAAGAAGCGGGTAAAAAGCAGTACTTAATACCGTACTTTATTTCAGCGCACCCAGGTACCAAAGACGAAGACATGGTTAACATGGCATTGTGGCTTAAATCTAACGACTTTAAGTTAGACCAAGTACAAAACTTTTACCCGTCGCCTATGGCCAATGCAACCACCATTTACCATACAGAAATGAACTCGTTGCGTAATATTAAAAACAATAAAGAGCAAGTACCCGTGCCAAAAGGAGCGCGCCAACGTCGCTTACACAAAGCCATATTGCGTTATCACGATCCATCGGGTTGGCCAATGATCCGCGATGCACTGCGTAGTATGGGGAAAGCTAATCTAATTGGTAAAGGCCCAAATTGCTTAGTGCCAGAAGAAGGCCGCGATGAAAAAGCACATAAAGGCGCTGGTAAAGGTAAAGGAGGGCGCCCAGCCTTAACGCGCCATACTGGGTTTAGCCAATTTAAAAAGGCTAACACTAAGCCTAAAGTGGGCGGCAATCGCCAGCGTGCTTCTCGCTAAGCGTTAAAACAAGTAAACAAAAAACCCGATACTGAGTAACAGTATCGGGTTTTTTATTGCGTTAATTTACTGCTGTTAGGTGTGCATTACACCTTAAAGTTTTCTACCGATATTCTTAGCTCTTCAGCAAGTTTGGCTACTTCTGAGCTTGAAATGTTTGTTTGATTTGCACCCTCAGCTGTTTGCTCGGCTATGGCTACAATAGATTCTAAACGTTCACTAATTTCTTGTGATACTTGTTGTTGCTCTTGAGCTGCGGTAGAGATTTCTTCACTTACATCGTGTGCTTGCGATACGGCAAGTGTAATTGAGTCTAATGCGCTGCTTGCTAAGTCGCTTTGTTCAACACATGATTCTGCTTGCTGTTTACCTTTATCCATTGCTGTTACAGCCGCTTCTGCGCCACTTTGAAGCGATTCAATCATAGATTGTATCTCTTGGGTCGACTCTTGCGTTTTGCTTGCCAGTGAGCGTACTTCATCCGCTACTACCGCAAAACCTCGGCCATATTCACCTGCACGCGCTGCTTCAATTGCAGCGTTAAGTGCTAATAGATTGGTTTGCTCTGCAATGCCGCGTATTACATCTAAAATACTGCCTATAGATGCGCTGTCTTGATGAAGCTTATTGATAACACCTGATGCATCGTCCACCTCGCGAGCAAGTTGCTCAATAGTGGCTTTGTTCTGATGAGATATACCTTTTACACGTTCAGCTTCTTTATCGGCATTTTTTATTTCGTTAAGTGCCTGCTGTGCGCTGTTGCTTACTGTTTGCGACGTGCTGCTCATTTCGGTTGTGGCTGTTGCCGCTTGCTCTACTTGTGCTTGTTGGTTACGGATAGCTTGGCTTGACTCACCGGTAATGGCCGATGTTTGCTCAGACGCCGCTGCTAATTGAGTTGAGCGTGAAATAATGCCCTTAATTAAGCTACGTAGGCTATCTATAAGGGTGTTACAGCTTTTTGATAGCTCGCCAAATTCATCTTTTGCAGAGTCATCTAAGCGTTGGGTCATATCACCGCTGGCAACAATATCTAAAATCCGATTAACCTCAGCCAGTGGCTTAGTGATTCTATTAACGGTAAGAATCGCAATTGCAATTGCAATTAACGTTGCGATGATCATACCTGCCCATGTCCAGAGCGTCGCTGAGTCTACATCCTCGCGAACACCTTCTTGTAATTTGTAAGCTACAGTACTTGCTTGTGTTACTAAATCATCAATTTGCGACAGTGCCATAGTGGTCGCTTGCTCTGATTGGGCAAGTTCTTTTTCGGTAAGTGCGATAGCGTCAATAAGGCGCTGCTTATTGGCCGCTAGGCTATTATTACCGCTAATATTTTCTATCAGCGTATCAACGTATGCTTGTAAATCACTGTATAGGTCGTTGTTATCTTGCTCTATAGCTGGCTTTATTAACGTTAAAGTACGAATTACTTCGTCAAGGTAATAAGCTTGCTCATTTTTTACAATATCTAAGGTGTTTGTCGTCTTAACCGTGAGCATATCGGTACTGTTACTCACCACAGACATAAAGTTGTTTTCTAAGTTATTGGCGGCTTGGTAAGCGCGTGGGTGATTTTGCTCAAAGTTAGTAATATCTGTGATATCAAGCACGACTGAATTGGCATCTTCAGCTGCAATCTCAATTGTTTCAAGCTGTGCTGTGAGGGTTTTATTAAGTGCTAGTTGTTTATCTTTATCAGCTAATAGGTTTTCGACCGTACCTAAAAAGCTTAAGTAGGTTTTTTCTACAGCTTGGCTTTTTTGACTCAGTGATGCATCGTTTTTTACAACACGTTGAAGGTCGGCGTGCAGCGAGTTGAATTTGTCTTTTTGCTCAAGTACTTTTTGTTTTATAGGGGTGAGCTGTGCGCTTGAGGTGGTATAAAAACTAGCTTGGGCTGCTTTACTCATTAAAATAAATTCAGCTTGTAGTTCTGAGCTTTTATTAAGCGCGGGCAGTGATAACTGGTTTACCTGCTGGGTAGAGCGGTCAATGCTCGCAATTTTTATTAAAGAGTTACCACCAATGATTATGAGTAATAAGGTGATAAATATAAAACCACACCAAATTCGTTGGCTTACTGTCAGATTCATATGGATTTCCAATTAAAGTACTTCAATCACATCTTATCGGCTTTTTAACCAATAAGTTAAGCAATTAATATCTATTAATTTAAATTTAACATATGTGGTGGGGTTTTACAGTTTATTTAGATAAAAGCGTCGGCTTTTCTACTATTTTTTGCTTAGTTTGCAAGTTCATCATCGTTAAAGCACCGCCCCATATGCATCCGGTATCGAGCGCATGTATGTGATTGAGCTGAGTAACCCCTTCAAGAGCGGCCCAATGGCCAAATATAAGGTTGTTTTCTAATGCTTTTATATTAGGGTGAGTGAACCAGGCTGTTAACGTTTTATTATCGCTAATTGCGCCTTTCGCACTAAGCTCTAACGTGTTGTTGCTGGTTAAAAAGCGCATGCGGGTAAAGTAGTTAACAATGTACCTAAACTTATCAAATTCGTTTAAATCGTCATGCCATATAGCGGGATGAGGCTGATACATTTTTTCAAAAAAGTGCTTAGCATTTGCCGATTGATAACAACGCTGAGCAAACTGTGCGTATTTAAGTGCGCTTTCTATAGACCAATTAGGGTTAAGCCCTGCATGCGATATAAAGCTGCGATGCTGTGCTAAATAAATAGCAAGCGGCTGAGTTTGCAAATAGGCGATATAGTGAGGAAGCTTTTTACTATCAAAAATAGCACCGAGTTTATCTTTGGGGTTGATTGGCTTATTAAGATAGTGACAGGCAACCATGTGTAAATCATGATTGCCTAAAGTAACAGTCATGCTGTCTTGATGGCGATAAATATAATCTAGGCAGGCCAGAGAGTCCGGCCCACGTGCGACGATATCGCCCACTAAATAAAGGTGATCTTTGCTTGGGTTAAAGTCAACCCGTTTGAGCAAGCGGCTAAACTCTTCAAAGCAGCCTTGTAAATCACCAATTGCGTAATCAGCCATGGCGCTTTTTACTAATGTAAAATGTTAGGGCACGCTAAACGAAATACGCTTATAGGTGCTTCAAACTCAGAGCCAAACTCATTGCGCAGTGTGTAGTGTCCCTGCATGGTGCCAACAGGGGTGTCCAATATTGCGCCACTGGTGTATTTATAAGTTTCGCCTGGGCCTATAACGGGGGTTTCGCCCACAACGCCTTCGCCTTCTACTTCAACTTCTTTACCATTGGCATCGGTGATCAACCAATAACGGCTCAAAAGTGTAGCGCTGCAAAGACTGTGGTTTTTAATTGTCACTGAGTAGGCAAAAACGTACTTTTCTAGCTCAGGCTGAGATTGCCCTTCAACATAAAAAGTCTCTACAGAGACTTTTACAGGAGAGCCAATATTACTGCTTGTTGTCATAAATCCAATTAGCTATATCAATAAATTGTTGTAACGTTAGGCTTTCAGCACGCAAAGTAATATCAATACCAATGCTGGTAAGCTCATCTGCGGTGAGTAAGTTGCCTAAGCTGTTACGCAATGTTTTACGGCGTTGATTAAAGGCTTCTAAACACACGGTGTTTAAAATTTTCACGCTTTTAGCGGTACGTTGCTCGGCTTTTTTAGGGATCAGACGAATAACCGCAGAGTCTACTTTAGGTGCTGGTTTAAAACACTCTGGCGGTACTTCAACCACGGGCATTGCGTGGCAGTAGTACTGTGTCATTACACTTAAGCGGCCAAAGGTTTTGCTGCCTGGGCCTGCAACCATACGTTTTACTACTTCTTTTTGCAGCATAAAGTGCATGTGCTCAATATGATCAGCAAACTCAAAAAGATGAAACAGTAATGGCGTAGAAATATTGTAAGGCAGGTTACCAAACACTTTTAATTTTTTGTCATCGCGTACAAGGCTTGCAAAGTCAAACTTCATTGCATCGCCTTGGTTTACGTTTAATTTAGGACCTAAAAAAGGGTGCTCAATTAAACGCTGAGCTAAGTCTTTATCTAGCTCAACAACAGTAAGTTGGCCGCTTAAATCGGCAACAGGCTCGGTAATTGCGCCTAAACCTGGGCCAATCTCTACTAAGTTGTCTTGTGGTTTAGGATCGATTGCAGTCACTATTTTATCAATGATAGATTCATCAAATAAAAAGTTTTGCCCAAAACGTTTACGGGCGCGGTGTCCTAAATGTACTTTATCGGTCATTGATTCTGTGCTTTTTCATGGGCGAGCTTAATTGCTTCGCGGATCGCTAATTCAAAACTGCCAACTTCAGCGTCACCGGTGCCTGCTAAATCAAGCGCAGTACCGTGATCAACCGAAGTGCGGATAAATGGTAAACCTAAGGTTATATTTACCGAGTTACCAAATCCCTTGTATTTTAGCACAGGTAAACCCTGATCGTGATACATAGCAAGCACGGCATCGGCTTGAGAGAGGTATTTATCCTGAAATAGGGTATCAGCAGGAAGCGGACCAATTAAATTCATGCCTTGGCTGTTTAAAAGCTCAAGCGTAGGTGAAATTGTTTCTATTTCCTCAGTGCCTAAATGACCGTCTTCGCCGGCATGGGGGTTTAATCCACACACTAAAATTTTTGGTTGCTCAATACCAAACTTAGTTTGTAAGTCGTGGTTTAAAATACTAATAACTTTAGTTAAGCGCTCTTGTGTAATAGCACGCGATACATAAGCCAGTGGTATATGCGTTGTTACTAGGGCAACACGCAAGCCTTCAGTTGCTAGCATCATTACTACATCAGAGGTGCCCGACTGCTGAGCAAAGTACTCAGTGTGGCCACTAAAGGAAATACCGGCTTTATTAATAATCCCTTTATGAACAGGGCCCGTGACAACGGCATCAAAGGTACCGTCCATATTTTTTTCGCTGGCAATACGTAAGGTATCAAGCACGTATTGGCCATTTAAGTCGTCTAGTTTACCTAGCTTAACGTCAGTGCCTAAATCTACTTGGTGAATATAAATGCTACCTGCAGGCGCTATAGCTGCAGGGGCATTTTCATCAAAATCAATTAGCTCAATATTAAGGCCCAAGTGTTGAGCGCGTTCTTTTAATAACTGTTTGTCGGCGATAGCGACCAGTTGTGCTTGCCATGGTTGCTGCGCTAATTGCAGCAGCAAGTCAGGGCCAATCCCCGCAGGTTCACCCGGGGTAATTGCAATTCGTAATGTCATAATTACTCGTCTATAGGGAAAATTTCAACATGGGCTTGTTCGCGCATTTCTTGCTGCCAGTTAAAACTTTCTTCTTTAAATTTACGATTAAACAACATGCCGTGCGCACGGTTACGTTTAGCTAGCTCGGTTTTATCTGCTACACGTTTATCTAAAAGTTGTACTATGTGCCAACCAAATTGTGTTCTAAATGGTTCACTAATTTGATTTTTATCAAGTGATAACAAAGTATCTTTAAACGCGGGTACATACGTTGTAGGGTCAGTCCAATCATACTCACCGCCTTTAAGGGCTGAGCCTGGATCTTCTGAGTATTCTTTAGCAAGCTCAGCAAAGTCTGCTTTTCCTGCGCGTAAATCTTTGGCAAATCCTGCTAGCATGCTACGTGCTTTTTCTTCACTTAAAATAATTGAAGGCTTAATAAGAATATGGCGTGAGCGTACTTCTGTAGTTTCTACTAATTGGCGACCACGTACATCTTGCACCTTAATTATATGAAAGCCAGCACCCGAGCGAAGCGGGCCAACAATAGCGCCTTTCTTTTGACCTTTTACAGCTTCGGCAAATAACGAAGGCATTTCGTTGATACCCATATAACCGAGTTGTCCGCCTTCAAGTGCTTTTGAGCCACCTGATGATGAAATAGCGATGCGTTTAAACTCTTGGCCATCGTTTAATAGTTCAATAACTTTGTCAGCACGGGTTTTAGCACTGGTGATTTCATCTGCTGTTGCATCGTTAGGAATATCAATAAGGATGTGGCCAATATCATACTCTTCAGAGTTTTGACCTTGGCTTTCCATTATCTTTAACAGGTTATCTACTTCTTGTTGGCTAATATAGATTCGACGATCTACATTGGCACGGGTAACCTGTTGGGTGGTGATCTCTTTACGAATTTCTTCGCGGTAGGCTTGAAAACTCTCGCCAGCGGCTTCAATGGTACGACGAAGATCGGCAATGCTGCCGCCTTGATCTTTTGCCATATTCGCGAGTGTTTGGTCTAACTGGCTGTCTGAAATTTCAAGGCCCATACGTTCAGCCATTTGCATCATAAGCGTTTGGTTAACTAAACGCTCAACGGCTTGTACGCGAAGCGTTTCGTCTTTAGGAAGTTGTTGGCCTTGCTCTGCGGCTTGCTTTTTAACACGATTAATTATGGTGTCTACTTCACTTTTTAAAATTACGCCTTGGTTTACAACACCAATTACCTTGTCGATTTCCTGTGGGGCGGCAAATACGCCATGGCATAAGCTTAAGCTTAAAATAGCTGTTGATAATAGTTTTTTTAAATTCATATTCTTTTTACTACTCTTCTAATAGTACTGCTTTAAAACAGGGCGTACTGCATTTTAGGGCTTTAAAGTATCACCTTAATTGCTCGTTTGCCTTAATTATTAAGAAAATACGGTCTACGGTAGCCAAAAATACCTTGTTGTAATAATTTTTGTGCATCGTAACGGCTCTTACTGCCAAGTCCTTTTAATACAAAGTTTAAACTAATACCTGAATCAAAAGTGGCTTGTTGCTGCCCGATAGACTGATTTAAATCGGTTTCAATCTGACGGTGACCAGTAATTTGGATTGCCCAACAGCATGATTCATACTGTAATCCGCTTAAAAATTCGATGCTTCGATTATTTTCAAGGTCCCGGTGGTAGCTTGCAATAAATTGCCACTGATCACTAATTGGGATACTTGTAAATACACCCGTTTGCTCGATTGTATTTCCTGAGACATCATTTGCATAGCGATGGTTCAATTGAACTAGCTCATTATTGTCACCTTTGTAATCGAGGGTGACATTTGACTGGATCATTTGCTTACCATCCGTGTCGTATTGCATACCCGCTGAGAGGTACCAACGGCGGTGCCAATGTAGCATTGTTTGCGCTGCAAAAAGGGCGTTGTAGTTTGTCTCTGAGTCTAAATCTTGCTCGGTAGGTTTAGCTGAGTCGTTTAGGTAAAAAATTTGACCCGCGCTAAAGTTAAACACTTCTTCGTGTTTATTATCAAATAAGCGTGTTGTTGCACCTAACGTAAATTGGTTAGCTGCGGCTATACGGTCTACACCCGAAAAGCGCGTATCTCTAAATAGGCCAAAAAAGTCATCCTGTAAGCGGGTGGTGTCAAATAGACCTATCTCAGATTGATCCTTATTAGGGGTATATAAATACTGTATTTGTGGCTCAAGAGTTTGAATGCCATCTTCAAAAAAGGTCGAGGTGTCACGTTCAAAGTTAAGCTGCGAGTACAAACGTACTTTTGGTAAGGTACGCGAAACGCTATCGCTATATTGAGTGCCCGTTAAATTACCACTTTGTTTGTAGTTAGTTTGCAATAAGCTCACTTCTGAGAGAAACGACCACGCATGTGTTGCGTAGTTAAAGCGCGCTTTTGGCTCTACGTGTACACGGGTAGCACTGTCTATGGCTATTTCTGAAGAGTCGTTGGTAAAGTGGCTTACTTCACCCGACAAACTAAAATCAAAGTTATCAAAACGCCACGGGGCGGTTTGTGTAAAGCTAATTTGTGGAACCGCGGCATACGACTCTAAGTGATCGCCCAGTACTTCAAAGTTTTGAAATTTAATATCGGTACGCCATGTGTCACCAAGGTGAGTCACAGAGCCGGTACGATAAAGTTGGGTATCGGTTTTATTTGCGTAATTAGAGCTTAAATCGGTGATGTAGTTGTCATCACTGACGTTAGTTACATCAATATTGGCGCGCCAGTCTTCACTTAAATAGCTTTGTTGCTGCCAATGAAACATATAGCGTTCATCAAGGCTTGGCTCCGAATCATCGCTATCTAAATACTCAATACCGACTAAGCCTTCATGTTGCTCTGTGAGGTATCTAAACTCAGTTTGCAATTGTAAGCCTTTGCGCGACATATAACGTGGTGTAATAGTGGCGTCAAAATTAGGCGCAATATTCCAATAATAAGGCGTAACAGTTTCAAGGCCGTAACGGTCGGAGCTTGAAATGCTTGGTGTTAATAAGCCCGACTTGCGTCGCTCATCCAGTGGAAACGTGAAATAAGGTAAATATAAAACGGGGGTATCAAGAATACGTAAAACGGCATTATAGGTTTCGCCCCAGCCTTCTTCACGAGAGAGGTTAATTTCGTCGGCTTCTATTTCCCACACGGGTGTATCGCTTGGGCAAGTAGTAAAGCTTGCATTCATTAACAATAAGCCAGACTCGTTGACGGTGAGTTTTTCGGCGCCACCTTTACCTTGTTGCGCTGTTAAGCTGTAATCGGCACCTAGCAGGCTTATTTCTGAATTATTTAAATCGGCATTTAAACCTGAGCTGTTTACTTGGCTTACCCGGTCTTGATAAGTAATAGGGCCTGTTGCATTAAGCAAACCGCGCTGTTTATCTATAAGCGCAGTTTGTGCGGACAAACTCATATCAAGGGTGTTAATATCAACATTGCCGGTAAATTCAGCGCTTTGTGTGCCTAGGAGCTCTACATCGTCAGCTTGTATATCAACCGATCCTACCGCTAAGTTTGGTAGAGGTTGCCAAGCTCTGGTTTGCATTGAAATGCCACATAAGTTGTGTGCCAGTTCAGTTTCGGCAAGCGATGGTGCGCTAATTACGCCTAGCATCAATATGCCCCAGGTTTTGCTCATTTATCGACCTTAATGCTCTTTGGTTTATTATAAGCTAGACATAATAAAGGAAAACAATGGCAAATACAGTAATTGACCTATAAAAATAGACATCTTATATAATGACACGCTTAGATAATTTACAACTATTTATAAATACGCACTTTGATGCTAAACCACACTCCTTAGTAGCCATTACTGGGGATGCCAGCTTTCGCCGTTATTACCGTTTAAGCTGTGCCGGAAAAGCGTTTATTGTGATGGACTCCGACCCACAAAAAGTAAATAACGCTCCGTATACCTCTCTTAATAAAGTATTCACCGACAACGGCTTTTTATTGCCTGAAATAATTGCAAGCGATGAAGAACAAGGCTTTTTTGTGTTAAGTGACTTAGGAAATACACACTTAGCCGATAAGCTCGATGAACCAAATAGAGATGAATATTACAAGCAATTAATCCGTTTAGCGGCAAGCTGGGCCAAAACACCTGAATCAGCAGCTATGCAAAATTATAATAAAGAATTTATTCACCTTGAGCTGAATATTTTTAGCCAATGGCTGGTTACTGATTTTATTGGCTTAACAATGAGTACTGAGCAAAAAACACTTTGGCAGCAAAGCTGTGAGCTATTAACGAACGCTATGCTAGCGCAGCCTACGGTCACGGTTCATCGTGATTATCACAGCCGTAATATTATGTATAGCAATGAGCGGTGGGCAATTATAGATTACCAAGATGCCGTGCGCGGGCCGCTGTGCTATGACTTAGTGTCGCTGCTACGTGATTGCTACTTTAAGTTGCCACAAGCACAGCTTAATCAGCTGCTTGAGTACGGATATGAAGAATTTACAGCGCAAAAATTAACAACAGATACTTCTTTTGAGCAGTTTAAACAGTGGTTTGATTTAACGGGTATTCAGCGCCATTTAAAGGCAGCGGGAATATTTTGCCGGCTCTATTTACGCGATGGTAAAACCGGCTACCTTGATAATATTTTACCGACGTTGGATTACATTGTTGATGTTGCTAAAACCTATCCAGAGCTTGCAGCGTTAAGTGAGTGGGTAAGCAGCATTGTAATACCGCAGGTAACACTAAAATTAGCTAAGGAGCGCACATGAAAGCCATGATTTTAGCTGCCGGGCGCGGCCAGCGAATGATGCCGCTTACACAAGCTATGCCTAAACCTATGCTAAAAGTGGCGGGTAAACCGCTGATTGAGCACCATATTAATAACCTTAAAGCCGCTGGCATTACTAACATTGTTATAAACCTAGCTTGGCAAGGGGATAAAATAAAAAGCTATTTTAAAAATGGTGCTGAGTTTAGTGTGCGCATTGAATATAGCCAAGAGGCTGAGGGCGGCCTTGAAACCGCAGGCGGAATTATTCAGGCGCTGCCATTACTAGGTGAGCAATTTATTGTAATTAATGGCGATGTATACACAGATTACGATGTGAGTGCGCTTACACAATTGCACCTGCAAGACGGCGAGGCTCACATAGTGTTAGTAGAAAACCCACCTCATAATGAAAAAGGGGATTTTGCGTTAAGTCACTTATCGGCTGAGAGTCAAAAGTATACATTTTCGGGGATTAGCCGTTACCACGCTAATTTTTTTAAAGGTTTAGAGCCTGGCATACGCCCGCTTGGGCCAATACTGCGAGAAAAACTCGCCCAACAAGTTATCTCAACTGAGCTTTATATTGGTCAGTGGGACGATATAGGCACACCACAGCGACTCGCGCAGCTCAACGAGCGCATACAAAACACACTTTAATAGAGGCAGTTAATTAGATGTGGGGAAAAATACTCGGTTTTTGTTTTGGCTTTATGTTTGGCAAAATTTTTGGTGCCATTTTAGGTTTATACCTCGGCCATTTATTTGATAAAAGCTTAAAAAACGATTTTGATAAAGCTGGGGGCTTTTCAGGTTTGTTTAAAGGTGATGATGTAAACGAGCGCCAAGCGTTGTTTTTTTCGAGCTGCTTTGCGGTTATGGGGCATATTGCAAAGTCGAACGGTCGCGTAAGCGAGGTGCATATAAAAGCGGCAAGTATGTTTATGGATGAAATGGGGCTAAAGGGCGATGAGCGCCGCGAAGCTCAGCATGCATTTCAATCAGGTAAAGACAGCGACTTTTCGATTAAAGAAACAGTACATGACTTTAAAGAACGCTTTGCAAAACGTTACGACTTACTGCAACTGTTTTTAGAAATTCAAATTCAAATGGCGTTTTCTGATGGCGTGCTCGCAGAGCAAGAAAAACAGCTCTTGCAAGAGGTAAGTAAGCAATTAGGTATTTCTAAAACTCATTTTGCTTTTATTCTTAAGCGTTACCAAGCTGAATTTAGTTTTAGACAGCAGCAACAACAGTATAGGCAACAGCAGCAAGGTCAAAGTAGCAGTTACCGTGAAGGCTCTGGTCATCATGTGCCCCCTAATAACAGCATGAACCGCTCACAGGCCTTGGCTTTATTAGGGTTAAGTAATGACGCGACGCAACGAGATATTAAAGTAGCGTATCGTAAATTAATGGCGCAGCATCACCCTGATAAATTAGTCTCTCAAGGGCTGCCTAAACACATGATGGAAGTAGCAGTTAAAAAAAGCCAAGATATTCAAGCGGCTTACGAGTATTTAAAAAAGGCGGCGTAAAAAACCGTCTATCACTTTAGTTAACCGTGCATGCTGCTCTGGCGCATCGCGCAGGCCAAAGAGTTGGCGCTGGCGGTAATCAAATTTAGCATTTCGATTTACCCAGCGCTGGCGGTTTTTAAGGCTCATAAGTATATCGGTATTGTCATTTGCATAGTAAATATCAAGTAAGGCGGGGGTCACCAGCGATGTGGTTTGCGCTAAACCTTTATTGCGCTGTGTATTAGGTAAATAACTACTTAAGCTTATAAACGCATCTATTCGCGAGTCAGGAAAATCGGCATAGTATTCTAGCAATACTCCCGCACTGGTACCTTGTGCTATGACGACAATATTATTTGGCTCGCTCATCGCGTTTTGATAGAGCGCCTCATAACGCATTATTAAATTAGTTTTATAATTACTTAGTACCTCATTACTCACCAAATCAATGGCATTAACAAAGTGTGGCTCTTGAGCCGTTGTAACAGCACCGTCGCTGTTACTTTGCGCCGTTTTTGTTGGCTCTTCATTTTGCGCTTGCGTACTTGATTGCGTGCTTGATTGGGTAGCTGCTTGTGCCGGTGCAGCCATGTCACTTGCTTGCCAATCTATATCGGGTACTGTCATGGCGTAGGTTGTGTAACCTAAATTAGTAAGCTCTTTTCGCAGGTAACTCATGCCTGCATTGCTGGTGGGGGTAGAATTCCAATCAGGAATGAGTAATACAATACCTCTAAAATCTCGGCTCATGTATTCGCTATACAAACTTAAAAACTCTGTATCACCAGCAAGTATGGGTTTAACTTCATCATTGGGTAGTAGACGCTTTATATCGCTATTTTCGATACTTGATAAAGAAGGTGGGGCTATATGCTCTGCAGCACTGGCATATGCGCTTAAGCATAACGCAGAGCAACAACATACACTTTGTAGCGTTTTTTTGATTAGCTGCGCAGATATCATAGTAAGCCCAAAACGTGAGTAATAACTAAGTATCGGCGCACTAAGGTAAAAGTTTAGTACTAACTTTGCGGGCTTTACCTATTAAAAGTCGGGCTCTACCTCAAAGGTCAGTACTTGCTCGGTCACGGGGTGTTTTAGTTGCAACATTTGCGCATGTAGTTGTAAACGTGGCGACGCGGCTAGGGCCTCTTTATGGGCATAAAGTCTATCGCCCAGTATTGGGTGGCCAAGGCTTAGCATGTGCACGCGTAATTGGTGCGAGCGCCCCGTAATTGGCGTGAGCTCTACACGTGTTGCGCCCGCTTCTCGTGCAAGTATTTTAAAGTGGGTTAGCGAGGGCTTACCGTTTTCATAATCAACCATTTGCTTAGGACGATTAGGCCAATCACATATAAGTGGCAAATCAACCGATCCGGTATCTTGCTCAAGTTGGCCGTAAACACGTGCAATATAGCGTTTTGCAGTTTCACGTTCTTGAAACTGCATACTTAAATGCCTATGAGCTGCCTTATTCATAGCAAGGCAAAGTATGCCCGAGGTTGCCATATCTAGGCGGTGCACTATTTTAGCTGTAGGAAAAACACGGTTAATGCGATTAATTAAGCTATCGGCATGTTTTGGATCTTTACCTGGGACGGTTAAAAGTTCGCTGGGTTTATTAACGATGAGCAAGTCGTCATCTTGGTGCAGTATTGTTAAATACGGACTCATTGGGGGATTGTAATTAACTAACACGGCCGACCTCAGTAATTTTGCAGGGCGCTATTTTAGGGGAGCGAGAGCAAAGGCTCAAGGAAAAGATAAAAGTTTAATTGCGTATTTTTCATGCTGGAGTAAAACTGCACCAGCTTAAAGTTATAGGAACACATTATGGCAAGGCAAAGTATTTCACTTACTGAACAGAATGATTTATGGCTTCGTAATTACGTTGAAAACGTGGGGGGAGTACACAAATAAAAGTGAATTGGTGAATGATTTAATTCGCCGTGCAAGAAGAGCAGAAGCAATAAATGGTAAGCTTGCTAACTCAGAAAAAAGCGGTTTTAGTGATCAATCGGCCGATCAAATGTTAGCAGAATTCAAATCAAGCATTAAGTAGTGCTCATATTTAAACTTTCAAACGATGGCAAAGAGGATTTGCGCCGCATTTATCAATATGACTGCCAAGCATTTTCACAACAGCAAGCGGACAACTACTTTTATAGTTTCTTCTCTATGTTTGAAAAACTACCAGCAAACCCCTATTCCTACCAATCAGTTGACCATATACGTATAGGCTGTCGACCTGACGTTTGTTGCTCAGACAGCATTTATTACAGAGTTACAGAAATAGGTATTGAAATAATGGCTATACTAGGTGGCTAAGATACTGATGAGTAATTGTAGAGGTGAATGTAAAAAGCACGGCCTGTAAACCGTGCTTTTTGAAGTGTAGTTTAGTTAAATCTTGAGCTAACTAACGGCAGATAGCTATAAACTAAACGCTCAAAAACCTTTAGTGTGAAACTACGATTAAGCGTATCGCATCAAGTTTTAACTGGGCTTTTTCTATATGCGTTGTCAGCTCGCTGCGCTGCTTATCGAAGAAGGTAATTTCTTCTTGGCGAATATTAGGGTTAATTTGCTTAAGCGCTTCAAGGCGAGCTTGTTCTTCACCTAAGGTGCTTTGCATTTTTTCAAGTGACGCACTGCGTATAACCTCAAGCTGTTGCTGAGCCATGTCTTTTGCGGTATTGATCATTGGATGAACCGCACCTTGTAAAGCGCCTGCTAATTTACTTGCAGTTTGACGACCAACGGCTGAAAGCTGTTGGTTAAAGCTATCAAACGCCACGTTTTCGCCGAGGTTATTACTGGCTTTATCAAGTAATATGCGAATAGGCGTTGGCGGTAAAAAGCGACCTACTTGCAGGGCTTTTGGTGCCATAGCTTCGGCTACAAATATTAGCTCAACAAAAAAGGTACCTGGTGGTAATTTTTTGTTTTTAAGCAAAGCTACAGAAGCACTACCAAAGTCATCATCACAAATCATGTCCATCGTGCCTTGCACCATAGGATGATCCCAGCTAATAAAATGTACGTCTTCTTGCGAAAGGGCGGTATCGCGGTCAAAGGTAACCGTCATGCCATCTTCTTTTAAGCTAGGGAACGATGCACTTAGCATATGCTCTGTTGGCTTTAAAATAATGGTGTTTTCGCCTTTGTCTTCTTGGCTTACTCCAAATGTGTCGAATACGTTGATCATGTAACTTGGTAACTCAAATTGGTTATCAAGTGCTTCAATTTCTTCAACCAATGAATCGGCAGCGCCTTGGCCAGATGAATGCAGCTCTAATAAACGGTCACGGCCACTTTCCATTTGTTTGCGTAGCACGGCATTTTGCTTGGCTACTTGCTCAAGTAGAGGGTCGAGCTCTTCTTCATCACAATTATGGGCAGCAATGTAATCAAGTAGGTCTTCACTAAATTCTTTATACAATAGTTGGCCAGTGGTTGATGTGCTTTCAAATGCATCAAGGCCTTCGTTGTACCAACGCAGTAATACTTCTTGCGCTGTATTTTCAAAATACGGCACATGAATATTAACATCTTTTGTTTGCCCAATACGGTCTAATCGGCCGATACGTTGTTCAAGTAAGTCAGGGTTTAGTGGTAAATCAAATAACACTAAGTGATGCGAAAACTGGAAGTTACGTCCTTCTGAGCCAATCTCTGAACACAGCAGTATTTGTGCGTTGTCGTATTCATCGGCAAAAAAGGCTGCTGCGCGGTCACGCTCTATAATCGACATGCCCTCGTGGAACACAGATGCTTTTATTGCTTCACGCTCACGCAAAATTTGCTCAAGGCTAATAGCGGTTTCGGCTTTGGCACAAATAAGCAGTACTTTTTCGTGCTTTAGGGTTTTAAGTGTTTCGATTAACCAATCTACACGCGGATCAAATGCGCCCCAGCTTGCACTTTCACCTTCAAACTCTTGAAAGATTTTCTCTGGAAACAGAGCGCGTTGTGCGCTTAGCTCTGCACTTTGTATACCGCTCATGCTGCCAAGTACCGACATTGCTGTTTTATATTGCTTTGGCAGTGCCATTGGGTAAGCATGTAATTTACGGCTAGGGTAGCCATCAATTCCGCTGCGGCTGTTTCTAAACAAAATACGACCTGTGCCGTGGCGATCAAGCAGCATGTTAAGTATTTCTTTACGCGCCGGTAGATCACCTTGCTGAGCTTTTTCAAGCACATCGGTAATATCGGTTTCTTTTAATAGCTCAATGAGTGTGGCTTTGGCTGTATCATCAAGGGCTTGCGCTTGCAGTAGCTGATTTGCCGCTTCGGCAACGTCTTTGTAATTAGCTTCTTCTTCTTTGAATACATCGTAGTCGTAAAATCTATCTGGGTCGAGCAATTGTAAGCGGGCAAAGTGGCTACGGTGACCAAGTTGATCAGGCGTTGCTGTTAATAGAATAAGACCCGGAATATCTTGGCTAAGCTCAGCCATGCGCTGATATTCGGTGCTCGGCTTACCATTGTTAATGCTTAGGTGGTGCGCTTCATCAACAACTAATAAATCCCAATCAGCAAGTGTTGCTTGTTCAAACCAGCGTTTTTTCTTGGTTAAAAACTCAAGGCTGGTAAGCACTAGCTGCTCGGTATCAAATACGTTTGGCGAGTCTGCAAAGGCTTCGTCGCAGCGCTCTTCATCAAAAATAGAAAAACGTAAATTAAAGCGGCGTAGCATTTCTACTAACCATTGGTGCTGCAGGTTTTCTGGCACCACAATGAGTACACGGCTAGCACGGCCACTAATGATTTGTTGGTGTAAAATCATGCCGGCTTCAATGGTTTTACCAAGGCCTACTTCATCTGAGAGCAATACACGTGGGGCAAAACGTTTACCTACTTCTTGTGCAATATAAAGCTGATGCGGAATAAGGTTAGCGCGCTGGCCAATTAAGCCTTTAATAGGCGATTGTTGGCGCTCAAATTGGTGCTGCCATGTTTGGTAACGTAAGGTGTAGCGATCAAAGCGATCTACTTGGCCTGCAAATAAACGATCTTGCGGTTTATTAAACTTAATAAAATGATCTAAAAAGGTTTCTTTTAGCTTTGCTTCTTCGCCGGTATCAACGCGAGTACCTACGTAGCAAAGTAGTTCACCTTGCACTTCAATAGACTCTACTTCTAATTCCCATTCTTCAACGCTTTTGATCACATCACCTGGATTAAATGCCACACGGGTAACCGGTGCTTCTGCACTAGAATAAACACGGTTTTCACCACTGGCAGGAAATAAAATGCTGACCTGGCGGCCTTCAATGGCAACTACGGTGCCTAATCCTAAATCTGACTCTGTATCACTGATCCAACGCTGACCTAAGGAAAAATTCATGTATGTCTCGTCTATGAAGAAAAAGGCGGCTATGTTACCTGTTACATAACACCACTGCAAGGCGCTATTTGACTCACTTTTAATTAATTTTATAAGTGCGAATTAATCCCATTAACAGTGCTAACAAATGGCTCTTTTTTAGGTAAATAAAAACTATATCGTGTTTGTAATAAAACGGACTTTTATGACAAATAGACTAAACTTAGATTATGCCTTAGCAATTAAGTATTGCAGGTTTGAATTTAGGCCCGTTTTACTTAGTTATTTTGGTATAGCATAAAAATCATAAAACGTAAGGAAAGTGCTATGGAAAAAGCTTCGAACCTTGAAAGTAAAATGTATGTGCTAGACACCAATGTATTACTCCACGAACCCCTCGCTTATTTGTCTTTCCAAGAACATAACGTTGTCATTCCGATGACTGTTTTAGAAGAGCTTGACCACATTAAAGATAGAAAACACGACGTAAGCCGTGATGCACGAGTGGCTATTCGCGGCTTAGATGAGGTACTAAAAGACGCAACTCCTGAGCAAATGTTGCAGGGTGTTGCACTGCCTAGCAATAAAAAGGCAAATGCCAATTCCACCGGCACGCTCATTATTGTTAATGATCATCTTTTTGCAGATTCTATTTCTGGTTTACCGGGGGATGAAAACGACCACCGTATTATTAACTGCGCCGTGTATTTACAAAAACAGCACAGCGATTCAAAAATTGTATTGGTGACAAAAGATATAAACATGCGCCTTAAAGCAAAAGGTGCAGGCCTTAAATATGTTGAAGATTACCGTACCGACCAACTAATTGATGATATTGCTTTATTAACTAGCGGCTATAAAAAAATAGAGGGCGATTTTTGGCAGCACGTAGGGCAATGCGAAACACAGCAGCACGGCCGTGATACGTTTCATTATGTGGCTAAAAACTTAATTCCAGATGTGTTTTGCAATGAGTACATACTTGATGGCAGCGAGCACTTTGCTGCGCGGGTCAAATCTTACGATAACGAGCGTATTAAATTAAAAGATATTAGTGTTGAGCGTTTAATGCATCAGCAAGCGTGGGGCGTAAAACCTAAAAATATTTACCAAGGTATGGCACTCGACGCCTTGCTTGACCCTAGTATTGAGCTGGTTATTTTAACCGGCCCAGCTGGGTGCGGTAAAACATTACTGGCACTGGCCAGTGCGCTTGAAATGGTGATTGAACGTGGTATTTACGACAAGGTCATTGTAACGCGTAATACTCCAGAAATAGCTGAGTCTATCGGTTTTTTACCCGGTACCGAAGAAGAAAAAATGGCGCCGTGGTTAGCTGCAATTACCGACACCTTAGAGGTACTACACAAAGGAGACGAGAACCCAATTTCGAGTCGCAATTACATAATGGAAAAAGCCAATGTACAGTTTAAATCGGTGAACTTTATGCGTGGGCGTAGTATTCAAAATGCAGTGGTAATTTTGGATGAGAGCCAAAACTTAACGGCATCTCAGCTTAAAACTATTATTACCCGTTGTGGCGAGGGAACAAAACTAATTTGTAGCGGTAATTTAGCGCAAATAGATAGTAACTACTTAACCCCCGTTACCTCCGGCCTTACTTATATTGTTGAGCGTTTTAAAGACTTTGAAGGCAGTGCAACAGTTAATTTAAACGGGGTAGTGCGCAGCCGTTTAGCCTCCTTTGCAGAAGAAAATTTATAACTTGCGCAGAACAATTTGGCTCGATAGTCTAGTGGCTGACTATCGGGCCAAAACTTAGGCAAAACGTTGAAATTTTTACCTCTAAAAGACTATTACCGCTCTTTATTTGTAGCATTATTTGTTCCCTTATTTGTGGCATTTTTACTGTGTTTGCACTTGTATAATATAAAAGTTGAGCGCGCCATAGAAAAACGTCAAGCCGATTTTGAGCAAGTGTCGGCTCAAGTTAGCCATATAATGAGCTCGGTAAATGACTTTTTTGACAATGCCTTTATATCGTATCAGCAGCCTAGTGTTGAGCAGTTCAATCGCAACTTACTAGAAGGTATTAATCAATACGACAATTACTACTACCGCCACTTTAGCGAGCGCCAAGGCGAAATAGTCGGTAAAGGGCAGTTTGCTTTTTCTAACCGTGCGTTGATCCAATGGCAGCAAGCTACAACCCTAAGCCCAACGTTTAATACCGCGTTATCGCTTATGCAATCGTTATCGGCCGTTGCCTATGTTGATGATTCGGGGTTTGCCTATGTGGTAAGGCGTAATAAAAGCCAAAGCACTATGCTTAATAAAATTTTAAATGGTAATTTTAAGCCCACATTTATACCTGGCCAGCTTACCTCAAGCGCCATTGTTAAAATACGCGATAGCGCTTATTTTGCTATTGGCCGTAAAAAACAACCTAATTCGTCAGACTACATCATTTTAATATACGATTTAGAGGCCATGTCTAGCTGGCTTAAAAAGGTGGCACCAAGTGAAGGCGAATATGTGTTTATGAACCAGTCGCATCAAGTGATAGCCAGCTCTGTTAAGCAGTTAAATGAAGCAACAGCCTTAAAAGATTATTGGCCTGAATTAGCCCATAACAATGAAAAAATAAACTTAGTTAATAACACAAATGCGCAGTTTTTTATGCAAGCAATGGGGAACCTGCCCATTCATGCCGCCTTTTATGAGCCGCAAATAAAAGTGATCACGCCAATTAGGTATGAAGTTCTTTTAGAGTTTGCGTTTTTAACGTTATTTTTAAGCTTAATGTTTGCGGTATTTTTTTGGTTAAGCCAACGTATTTTTGTTAGGCCAATGACTCATTTAATGCAATATTTTGAACAAAATGATGCCCCTAAAGCCGCGCTTTCTAATTACCCCATCCCTCTAAATTGGCAGCCTTGGTTTTCTCGCGTTAAATATGTGTTTGATAAAAATGCACAGTTAGTTGAGTCGCTCCAAGAAGCTAATAAAGAACTCGATGATCAGTTACAGCTGCAATCTCAAAAGCTAAAACGCAGCTACGAAGCAAAAGAGCGACACCTAGCGCTATTAAATACAATGCTAAATAGTGTGCCTGATCTTATTTACTTTAAAAATATTGATGGCTCTTTTTTAGGTTGTAATAAAGCATTTGAAGCCTATGTAGGCAAAGAGCAAGCTATCCTAGTCGGTAAGCGTATTGAAGATTTAGACAGCGACGATTTACAGCTAAGCCTACTAGAAAAGCAAGTTTTACAAACCAAAAGTAGCATTGAGCAACGCATAGATAGCACCGACAAATCGTATCAATTAACGATTGCCCCATTTTATAACGAGCACCAGCACTTATTAGGCACTATGGGAATTGGGCGAGACATTACTGAGCAGCAGCAAACTCTATCGGCGTTAAAAGCGTCAGAATCTAAATTTAGAAGTGCAATAGAGTTTGCAGCAAACAGTGTGGTGTTACTTTCGCTTGAGCACACCATATTGCAAGTTAACAAAGCGGCTCGTAAGTTATTTTCACAGCAAGATATTTTAACTGGTGAGCCACTAAAAATGCTGTTTGATGAGGCGCAGTGGCAAGAAATAAAAAATGCGCTTTGTCACTTATTAGATGATAAAAAACGGGTTTATCACTTAACGCTCTCACAAGGAAAACTAACAAGTTGGCTGCAGCTGAGTGTGTCGCTGGTGTGGGATGAAAACCGTGATCCCTCTTATTATGTTATTCATATTCAAGATGTAAGTGCACTGACTAAAGCTAAGCATGACGCAGAACGCGCAACAATAGCTAAAAGCCGCTTTATTGCTAATCTAAGCCATGAGATCCGCACCCCTCTTAACGCTGTGTTAGGGCTGTTAGATATGATAGTAGAGCAAGGCTTAAAAAATAAGCAGCTGCAACAAACTAAGCAGGCTAAAAACGCAGCTCAAAGCTTATTGCTGATGCTAAACAGAATGCTCGATTTTGCCCGAGTAGAAAGTTCGCAAGCGCAAATTAAACCGGTGCCTTTTTGCTTAGTTGAACTGATTGATATTTGCGAGAGCTTAACAGCGCCATTGTGCCAAAACAAAGGGTTAAGCTTTAATATTGAAATAGATCCACTCATTAACCCCGCGCTGGTGGGGGATTCAATACGTTTGCAACAAATATTAGGTAACTTACTTACCAATGCCGTTAAGTTTACTAATAAAGGCAGTATTACCTTAAAAATGGTGCTTGAAGAAAATGACGTTTTAGATCAGCAACGTATTTGTTTTCACGTAATAGACAGTGGTGTAGGTATTGCTAAAGCTGACCAACGACGACTGTTTGATGCTTTTACTCAAGGCGATGAATCCTCTACGCGTATTCACCAAGGGGTCGGGCTTGGACTTGCTATAGTTAAACATGGTGTAGCCTTAATGGGCGGCGAAATTGCAATTAATAGCGACAAAGGCCGTGGATGTGAGTTTTTCTTTACTCTAGCGCTTGCGGTAGATACGGCTAAAAATAGTGTATTTATACCTAATACATTAGCCATTGTGAGCGATGACACTGTACAGCTAAACGAAGTGGTTAATGCCTACTCACAAGTGGTAGCTATTGATTTAGAAGAGGCGCTTCGCTACCCAATAAAGCTTGCTGATGCACAGCAACTGATTATTGATGAAACCACATTGAACGATTTATTAAAGGTTGAATCTATACACGAAACGCTCAGTGGCAACTCATACCCTGTGGTTGTGGTGAATCACGAACACACTTTAGCATTGCCTTGTACTACGCAAATTAACGCACAACATGTTAAAGCTACGGCGTTAGCTCAGCGCTTGATTAGCTTAAATGCTAATGCGGGGGCGGAGCCACCTAAAGCCGCTGAAAATAATGAAGAAGTAAAAAAAGATATATCGGGTCTACTTATTATGGCGGTTGATGATAACCCGCTTAATTTAGACATTATTAGCAGTGTGCTAAAACAGGCCCATATAAATGTAATAACGGTTACCAATGCGCCAGATGCAATAGAGCTGCTACAAATATTAAAACCAGATTTAATTTTGATGGACGTGCAAATGCCGCATATTGATGGTTGCCAAGCAACGCAATTGATTCGCCAACAGTTTGACGCGCGCCAGCTGCCTATTTTTGCTTTAACAGCACATTGTGAACCTGCAGATGTTGAGCGCTCACTTAGTAGCGGCATGAATAAGCATTTGACTAAACCTGTGGTTGCAGCTGTGCTGTTAGATGCAATTAGAGACGTAGACTTTATAAAACCTAAGTTTTATGACCAAAGCTTTGCGCTCACCCAGTTTAATTTTGATGAAAATTTACTGGCAACCATGGTCGGAAAGTTTGCGAAGCTGTGTGAAACGCAGTTAGAACAAATTGAAGAAAACACCCAGCGAGATGAAGTGGTACGCTTAGTGCATAGCATTAAAGGCGTGGCGGGTAACTTAGGTTTTATTAGGCTTTCATTGTGTGCCAAACAATGTGAAACGCACCTTAAAACAACTAACGAGCCGCTTCAGCACACTTTAAAAGAGCTAATCATTCAGCTAAAGCAAGTGATTATATTTATTGAAACCTTAGGGGGACGGGATGTCGAAAAAAGCTAAAATACTGATTGTGGATGATGATCCCCTTAACCGGTTGGTGCTTGAAAAAACACTGGGCACTGAGCATGACGTATTTTTAGTCGAAAGCGGCGAAAAAGCGCTCACCTTTATTAAATCTAATCAGGTCGATTTAATTATTTTAGATGTGGTGATGCCAGGCATTGATGGTTATGAAGTGCTTGTACAGCTTAAAGAAAACCCTATTACTCAGTCTATTCCTATTGTGTTTATATCGGCTAATAATAGCCACACCGATGAAGCAAAAGGACTTGAATTAGGTGCAATGGATTACATCACTAAACCCTTTAATGCGTCTATAGTCAAAGTGCGGGTACGCAACCAATTACTGATCAAGCAAAAAAATGATTTGTTAGAAATGCTTGCCTCAATTGATGGTTTAACGGAAATACCCAACAGGCGTTATTTAGATGAAAACCTCTCTCGTGAATGGCGCAGAAGTAAACGTAATGGCTCGTGTTTGTCTGTTTTATTAATGGATATAGATCACTTTAAGCGTTACAACGATTGCTATGGCCACCGAGCGGGGGATGAGTGTTTAAAGCAGGTTGCCCAGGCGTTAGCAGCGCAATGTGAGCGTAGTACTGACTTTATTGCCCGCTACGGGGGGGAAGAGTTTGCTGCGGTATTACCCGATGTTAATAAACAACAGGCATTAGCATTTGCCCAAAAGTTAAGAAAAGCGGTAAACAGCCTCAATATAGAGCACAAAGCTTCGTTAAATGCAGATCACATAACAATCAGTATTGGCATTGCCAGTATGGAAAACGGCAATGCAAGTGCCGAACAAGCCTTGCTTGAACAAGCTGACCTAGGGCTATATGCCGCAAAAGATGCAGGGCGCGATCAGGTGGTTGCGCTTAACTTATAATGTGGCTGTGTTTATATTAAAGCGTTATTTAAATCGGCCCCACACGTTAATGTTATTACCTAGCGGGGCGACTTTATGCTACTAACGCGTTGTTATTTTGTGATCATGCCTAGCGCGCTTTCACCAATACCTACCAATTTATCATTTTTAAATACCAATGGCGTGCATTCATCTTTTGTTGTTTTGCCATCAGAGTGAATGCTGTTAGTCACGTAAAACAGTACCTGATACACATCATCGTCTTTCTTCAATAGCTCGGTAAAGTTTGGCGTTTTTAATTGCGCTAAAACAGATTGGTAGCTGCTATCCATTGTTAAATCTGCAATCGCTTCGCGGTTTTTTTTATGCTGATGTTGCCAGCTTGATGAGTCGTTACCTGCCCAGTGCGTTTCTGCTTCGCCATCTGATACGGCAATAACACAGCCTGTTAAAAACGGAGCAATAAGTGCAGCAGCTAAAAGTGATTTTTTCATTGTTATAGTCCTTGATGAGTTTTAATTTAATTATTTACTTATCAGGAGCAAGTAATAGGCCAATATAACAAAGTTATAAAATTCATAGGGTTAGATTGTAATGGCTGTTTTTAAGTGATTAATTATAAAAATCATTAGCAAAAACAGCCACTTTTTAGGTTTTTTAACGATTAAGCTAGCCTGCGTTTATTTAGCCTAGCGAAAACACGTTACAGCTATTTACTAAATAGAATGAGCGACTTTGAGACAGGTAAAACCTAGCCTCAATGCGGCTAATTATTATTGCAAATTGTTATTATACCAAGCGGTTACGAGACTCGCCGTTAGTAAAGGCTGCAATATTTAGGCTTACTTCATTAATTAAGCGTACGATTGACTCTGTGCTGGCCCATGCAATGTGAGGTGTAAGAAGCAAGTTTTCGCCTGTGTAATTAGCCAGCGGGTTAGAAGGCTCTGCCGGCTCTTTAGTTAGTACATCAACACCCGCACCGGCAATTAAATTTTGCTCTAGGGCTGTGGCTAAGTCGGCTTCATTTATAATGCCACCACGGGCGGTATTGATAATAATACTGCTGGGTTTCATCATTTTTAGCTCATCTAACGAAATTAAATCGCGTGTTTCATCAGTAAGCGGGCAGTGCACGCTAATTATATCAGCGGTTTTTAATACTTCTTCAAAAGGTGTACGGCCTTCTCTACAAGAGGCGCCTTTACGCTCTGCAACCACTACATTGGCTCCAAAAGCTTGCGCTACTGTCGCCACACCTTTACCTAGCGTTCCACCACCTATAATGGCAAATGTTTTACCTTGTAAATCATTAAAGCTGTAATCTAATCTGCAAAACATCTCGCTTTTTTGCCAAGCGCCTTGCTGGCAGTCGCGCTGGTAGCGGTGTGTATTACCTAATAAATTAGTTACTAACGAAAACGTGTGCTGTACAACCGAAGGGGTCGAGTAGCCTGCTACGTTGGTAACGACAATACCAAATTCTTCAGCGGCGTTTAAATCAACATTATTAGTGCCTGTTGCACTTACGCAAATAAGCTTAAGCGTTTTAAGTTGGCTTATCGTATCGCGATTTAGCACAACCTTGTTGGTAATAAGGACGTCCGCGCCTTGGCTGTGAGCGACAACTTGCTCTGGTGACGTAAGTTCGTAAGTAGTTAGCTCACCTAGTTCTTCAATGCAAGTTAACGAGGTTTTAGCTAAAGTAGCGTTATCGAGAATGGTGATTTTCATTGTGTGTCCTATCTAAATGCGTACCGTAAAATGGCAAGAGCGTTTAAGGTACTACGAATACACACCTTTGTTAATGCTATTACTACCAAATGCTTAGTACAAAAAGTCAGGTTGCTGATAAAAGTTTAAATTGGCTGGTCTGCCCACTCAAATATAAATAACATGATATTTTAGCGGGCTATATCGCTGGGGCCTGTTTATTTTTTGAGGTTGAACTCACTTTCCTTTGAAAGGTCAACAAGCCTTATTAACGTTGATAAAACTAAAAAACAATGCACCAACCCCTTTTTGTGTGGTCATAGACTGAAATGGCTCGCAAATAAGCATAACCAAATGGCTATTTCTTATTTAAGAGTGGCTGAGTTATAATCAAAATTATATATAAACGGTACGTTTTGCGTGCCGTTTTTTAACATTGTAGATGCAGTAATGAGTGAATTAGAAGATAAGTACGCAGACATAAGACCTTACAACGACGATGAAGTTGCGGCCTCGCTAGCGCGTTTAATTAACGATAATGCGTTTATAGATGTAATAGCAAAGTACAACTTACCGCGCTTTATATCCGCTATGCCTTTTATTGCTCGTACACTGGTGAGAAGCCAGTTACGAAAAAAGTGGGGTAAATTTACGAGCGTTGAAGATGTACAAAACGAAGTTGCAAAGTATTTAGATAAACTTATAAAACGCACTACCTCAAAAGTTACCTTTTCGGGTTTAGACAAATTAGACCCGCAGCAGGCGTATTTATTTATATCAAACCACCGCGACATAGTGCTGGACCCTGCACTTGTTAATTGGGGTTTGTATCAACATAAAATGAAGACGGTGCGTATAGCAATTGGTGATAACTTATTGCAAATACCGTATATAACCGAGCTGATGCGCTTAAATAAAAGCTTTATCGTTAAGCGCTCAGCCAAAGCACCTAAAGAGATGCTTAAGGCGCTTACGCAGTTGTCGTCGTATATTTATGACTCGTTAACAGCAGGAAACTCTATTTGGATTGCGCAAAAAGAAGGGCGTGCAAAAGACGGCTTTGATCAAACAGATCCGGCGCTTTTAAAAATGCTGCAACTTAATGGTCGTAAACAAAAGAAAGAATTTGGCGAGTACATTAAAGAGTTAAAAATTGTTCCGGTGTCTATTTCTTACCAGTATGAGCCTTGTGCAATTTCTAAAGCAAAAGAGCTTTATCATAAACAGCAGCACGGTGAATACGTAAAATCAGCAGGCGAAGACATAGCAAGTATTGTTGAAGGATTTAGCTCTGCTAAAGGGCATGTGCATTTAGCATTTGGACAACCGGTTGAAAGCGGTTGCGATGATGCTGATGAGCTGGCGCAAACAATTGATAAGCACATTGTTGAGTCTTTTTACTTACACCCAGGAAATTACATTGCCGGTGGGTGCAAGCAAGCAGTTATTGATGAGCCCGATACCGCCACTTTTGAGCAGCGTTTAGCCTTAGTGCCAGAAGAGCTAAAGCCACTTGTTTTAGCTATGTATGCAAAGCCATTTCAACGCAAAACTGAAATCACAAACAAAGTATGTGAGCAAAGCCATTAGGCATCTGCGTTGGCAAGTAGCGTAATAAAGCAGCGTAAACGCTGCTTTTTTTTTGTGCATAAATAACGCTATACTCATACAAAGCAATTAATCTACTTAGGGGGCGCAATGCAACAAATTGAAATATTTGATATTCCAAGCCCCTGTAAAAGTATTTGCCAAGTAAACAACCGAGGTTATTGCAAAGGCTGCTACCGAAGCCGGGATGAGCGCTTTAATTGGAATGCGTTAAGCAATGCGCAAAAAAAGAAAGTACTTAGCTTGTGCCAACAACGTTACAAACGGTATTTACAAAAACGCCAAGCTGCGCAATCACAAGCCACTTTAGATAAACAACAAGGCTTTGAATTTTAAACCTTGCTGTACATGCTAGAGTTTTAAATTGTATTTTGCGCGCAATGCGCGACTAGTGCCGTTATCGTGTAGCTTATTTAAAGCATTCAATAATTTACTTACCAAAGCCGCGTGCTTTTTATGTACATAATGATAGAGCGAAAACGTACTTAGCAGCTGGGTTTGCATACAGGTCTCTGGCAGGGAAAAGTTATCGGCTTTAAGCACAAAGTCGAGCATAATTGCCCCATCAACTTTATGCTGGGCTAGTAGGTTAAGTTGGGTCGTAATATTTTTTACTTCAATAATATTGCCGTTAAACTTATGCTCATTTAAGTAATGGTGCTGAACTGGATAGCCTGATAAAACCGCAATACTATCGAGCTTATCGAGTGTATTGGGTTGGCAGTTTTTAAACAGTAAAAGCTTATAGTCAAACAGTGGGTAGTTAATTCTGATCAGGTTTTTATTGTCCGCCTCTATACTTATATCGCGGCCAAGTTGGCCATCTAACACCCCATTATTGGCTGCTAATAAGGCATTTTGGCGATTAAAATCAATTATGTGTACTTCATAATTAAGTTCTTTATAGGCTAATGTGAGTAAAGCGAGCGCATAGCTTGCTTGAGCTGAGTCGGCTGGGCGGTTAAATATAACGCTATTGTGATTGGCGAGTGTAATTTTACTAAAAAATAAAACGACTAATAAAAACAAAGCATTGAGCTGTATCTGCAAGGTTACTTCCGTTTAAAATAAGGAGAGGGCAAATGATCGCAGCGAATAATACCAAAATAGTCTGGTTTTTGCCCATGTTTGTTGCTTTTTAAACAGTAAATGGGTTCAAATATACGTATAATAAATGCGGATAACTAACCGTACTTAGGAGTGGTTGTGAGTTTTAATTTATGTGCTTTACCCCGAGAGCAAAAATACCAGATTCAATTAGATTACGAAGCCTCATTTTGGGCTTATCAAATTAAACGTAATAAAAAAACACGTGAGCAAGTTTATAACACGATTCATAGCCGCCCAGTGGCAGAGCAAACGTTTTTAAAGCAACAGTTTGAGCAGTATTTGGCGTTAATGCTAAGCTAATATATGTACACAGTACAAAAGTTAGACACACTTAAGATTCCATTAGTTAATAAGTTTTATGCACTGTATAGCGTAAGAGGACGTGCTAATAAGCAAGATCAGGTTTGGGTTGTTTACAGTGAAATGCAGATAGTTGCGGCGTGTCGAATACAAAATAAACACGATTTTTTATTTTTATCGACCGTATTTGTTGCCCCGCAGCACCGTGCAAAAGGGCTGGCAAAGCAACTTGTATGCGCCGCTATAAAACAGCAAAGCATGCCGCTTTACACCTTTGCTTATAAAAATATTACAGCTTTATATACGAGTCTTGGTTTTAACCAAGTATTAACATATACTCCTGGTTTAAAAGCACTTTTTGATATTTATACGCATCGAAATATAGTCGCACTCGAATACCTATAACAAAAACAACGGATCAAGCCATGAGTAAAGGCGTTCATTGGATCATTAGTTGCTGTATAGCTTTAATCGCTATATTTAGTTGCCATGTTGGCGCACAGGTTAAACGTTTATCCCCCAGTGAAGGCCTGTCGCAAAGCTATGTGAACACTATGCTGCTTGATGATAACGGTTACCTATGGCTCTCTACCGAAGGGGGGTTAAACCGCTATGATGGTTACCAAGTTGTTTCAATTAATGGCCCTAATGGCGAGCTTGAAGAAGCCATAATTGATTGTATTTACCAAGACCCCGCAGGCAATATTTGGATAGCCTCGTTACTTGCCGGCTTATTTAAATACGACCCAAGTACCGACACCTACCAGCAATTTATTTCTCAACCTACCAGCGAAAAACAAATTTTAAGCCAGTCGGTATTTAGTATGGCAGCGGTTGATGACAAAACCTTATGGATTGGGCGTGGTCGCGACTTTGCTAAATTAGATATTGAAACAGGTAAAATAACCAGCCTATTTGAGCTGCCTAAAGAATACGAAAACACCTTAGTCAGAGAGCTTTTTCATTACAATGGGTATATTTTTATAGGCACAAGCCATGGGGCGTTTGTATTTGATATCGCCTCTGAGCAAATTAGGCCGTTGCAGCATTTAAAAAGCAAAGCTGAGCATATTTATCAAAACAACGTTAAATCGTTTTCGGTCATTAAAAATAATCAGTTGTTAGTAGGCACCGTTAAAGGCTTGTATCAAGTTGATATTAGCGACTTGCCAGGCATGTTTGAACGCCCCGACATAGCATTTAAAAACCAAGCCGTTATTGCCGATTTAAATGTATGGCGCATCATCAACGAAGGCGAAAAGCTAGATCTGGCGACTAATAAAGGGCTCTTTAAATTTGATTTAAATACCAAAGAGTTGGTAAAAAACACACGGATTACGCAAAGTAAATACAGCCTATCTGATACCAGTATGATAGACATGGTAAAAGATAAATCGGGAGGGTATTGGCTCGCTACTAAAACCGATGGTGCATTTTATCTGTCTAATAATACCTATCACTTTAGCAATATAGATGGTAGTAAACTGGGTGGCGATGGCCTTTCTCATCCTTCGGTTTGGGGCATTACGGAGTATGGCAACAGCCTATGGCTGGCAACGCATAATGGCTTAACCGAAATTGATTTAGCCACTAACACCAGCCAAGTTTACTTAAAAAACCACAAAGTAGACTTACTGACTACCGAATTTAGCGTGTATGAAATTATTCCTTATAAGCAAAAGCTTTGGTTACATACAAACCGTGGGCTGTTTGAGTTTGACCCCATAACGCATCAAATTAACGAGCCAACAATAACAAACCCCAACAATAGAGCCTACATAGAAGGCTGGGTACACGGCGTAACCTTAATGCCTAACGGTGATTTGTACTATGTGCACTCAGATCACGGTATGTTTGTATATAATATTGATACTCAGCAGATCACCCGATTAGAAGGGGCCTTTAGCAAAATAGAGCCGTTTTTGGCGCATGGTTTTTCGCCAGCGCTGGCAACCAAGCCTGATATGCCCCTGTTTTTTAATGCGGGTATTTTATATCAGTTAAACCCAACCACATTAGCATTAAACACCATTTATAAAGTGCCAAAACAGCACGATAACGTGGCTATTAATGTGCTTTCTTACGTGGTCGATAACAACAATATTTTATGGATTTCGCTATCTAATTTTGGCCTGATTGGGCTTGATGCAGCCAGTTACAAATTGGTACACACGATTGACTTAGAAAAAAATAAGTTAGGTACCTTACTTTATGACATGGTGCTTGATGATAATGGCATGATTTGGATGAGTAGCCATAAAGGCATATGGCGACTAAACCCAGAAACACTTCATTTTCAGCAGTTTACTACATCTGAGGGGCTGCTTTCTGCTGAATTTAACAGCAGTGCCATGGCGCATTTAAGCGATGGGCGCATTGCCTATGGCAGCTTAAAGGGCATTACATATTTTCATCCGATGGAAAATCAAAATTACCACTCTTTAATTGATCATGTAAATATAACGCGAGTTGATTTAATGTCGCGCGACTTATCTATCGATTTAAAACAGCCATTAAATGAAATAGTCCTAAACCATGATGATATCGGTTTAGAGGTGGCGTTTTCGGCGATGGCGTTTAGCTATCAAGAGCGCATAATTTATGAGTACCAGCTCGATAACGGCCAAAAAACCTACACCCGTAATAATAATCGGGTGTTATTTCCTAAATTAAATCCAGGTAATTACCAGCTCAAAGTATGGGCTAAAGATCCATTAACCGGCGAGTACACGCCGCCTGCAGTGCTAAAAATTCGTGTTAAGTATCCCCTGTGGCGAGCGCCATATTTTATGGTGCTTTATGGCGTTTTGTTTATCGCATTTATTGCTTTTTGGGTAATGCGCCGCAACAAAATTCAGCGCATATTACTGGCCGCTAATAAGGAAAGTAAAGAAAGTGAAGCGCGATTGAAACTAGCCTTAGAGGGCAGCGAGTCGGGCATGTGGGATTGGCAGTCTACATCGAGTAGTATTTACCAGCCGCGCTTAAGTAATGAACTGGGGTATGATCAAGAAAGCGTGAGCCTAGATGACTACCTAGCTAAAATTCATCCGCAAGATAAAGCGCTTTTCAGATTAGAATGGTTAGAATTTTTATCAACCGATAAAGGCTACTTTAATTGCACTTATCGGTTACGCCACGCTAAAGGCTATTGGCGTTGGTATAAAGACTTTGGCAAAGTGGTGGAATGGAGCGGGCAACTTCCTAAAAAAGTAGCGGGTACTTACACCAATATGACCCGCGAAATGGTGTTTGAAGAGCATGCCCGTTTATTTACCGCTGCGTTTGAGCAAACCCGCGATTGGGTATTTATTCTTGATAAAAACTTTACGGTTCGCGCCTCTAACAAGTCGTTGCAAACGGCCTTTAACTTTCCTAGTGAGCCACGCTCTAGCCGTGCCCTTAATTTAGGCATATCGCGAAGTAATCGTTTTGACTACTTACGGATAATGCAAAAGCTGAATGTGGGTGAGCATTTTTCCTGTGAAGACTTAGTCACCCTAGCCTGTGGTGAGCAGCGCCATGTGTTAGTAAAAATAAGTGCAGTGGCCGACACTGAACACCGTTTAAGCAGCTACGTTATTATTTTAACCGACATTCATGCGCAAAAATTGGCTGAAAATGAGCTTCATATTTTAGCCAACTATGACTCATTAACCGGTTTGCCTAACCGTATGCTGTTTAACGACAGGGTTGAGCATGCGATTGAGCAAGCGCAAAATCATCAATGTAAAGTAGCTATGCTGCACATAAACATTAAGCGGTTTAAATACTTTAACGACTCATTTGGACGTGAAGCGGCTGATGAGCTAATAAAGCAAGTGGCTAAGCGTATTAAGCGCTCCTTGCGTCCTTCTGCAAGTGTTGCGCGCTTTGGTGGCGATGAATTTGTGGTGCTGGTGGAAGATGTGCAGCAAATTGAAGAAGTATTGCTTATTTGCTCTAAATTAATAGATTCTGTAAGCCAAAATATGGAATTTAATGGCCAGGTGGTAAACGTTAATTTAAGTATTGGTGTAGCAATAGCGCCTGATGACGCCGCAGATCATGCTGCGCTGTTAAAAGCTGCCAGTATAGCTTTGTACCATGCAAAAGAGTCGCTCGAAAGCAGTTATAAGTTTTACAAGCAGGAGATGAATCAGCATGTACAAAAAGCCCTGCATTTAGAGTCTTTGCTAACTAAAGCGTATCAAGAGCAAGAGTTTTGCAATTACTACCAGCCTATAGTGAATGCGCACACTCAAAAAACCGAAGGTTTTGAAGTGTTGTTACGCTGGCCAGAAAACACTTTAGTGCCCACGCAAGAGTTTTCTTTAGCGGCTGAGAGCATAGGGTTAATAACAAAAATTATGCTGCAAACCTTTGCCCGTGCGTTGCAAGCCCTCAAACAATGGCGTGAGATTTCACCTCAGCTGTACTTGTCGATAAACCTCTCAGCACTTGATTTTGAATACGAAGAGCTTGTAACCGACATTCATAAAGCGCTGAGCCACGCTAATGTGCCCTCAGAAGCCATAGTGTTTGAAATTACCGAGTCTATTTTAATGCGCGACTCTAAACATGCGCTGCACAGTATGGAAATGCTGAAAAAGCTTGGCTGTAAGCTCTACATGGATGACTTTGGAACAGGCTATGCCTCATTAACGTATTTAAAGCGTTTTCCTATCGATGTACTAAAAATAGATAGAAGTTTTGTGCAAGATATTGGCGTGGACTCGGATGATGAAGCCATTATTCAATCAACGCTGACCTTAGCTCATAGCTTAGGTAAAGAGTGTGTGGCTGAGGGCATTGAAAACAAACAACAGCTGCAGTTTTTAAAGCAGTTAGGGTGTAAGCATTTTCAGGGCTATTTATTTAGTAAGCCAGTACCTAAAGAAGCTGTTCCCGCACTGATAAAACAAGATTGGGGCAACATATTTAACCAGTAAAAATAAGCTTATTGGCGTTTACCACAGTGGCGGCAAAATAAATGGCTGTTGCGTTGATTAAGCTGCGTTTTAATTGCTTTATTGGCCTCAAGCTTACTTAAACCTAGTTTGTAGCGCAGCTCCTCTAAGTGCAAACGCTGTGAGTCATCTAAACTGCCTTGGTGAATTTGCTCATGTACGGCATCTTCAAAAAATTGCCGGCGTTTACGTATTTGCTCCGAAAAACTTGAGGCAAGCAAGCCTGTAGGAATTGCCACCATTCCCATGCTCACCAAAGTGACTACGCCACCAAATAGTTTACCAAGTGGCGTTAGCGGTACAACATCACCATACCCAACCGTAGTGAGGGTCGCCATAGCCCACCACATAGCCGCAGGAATAGAGCCAAATTTATCTGGCTGAATATCGTGCTCCAATAAATAAATACCGCAGGAGGCAAGTATTAGCAGTACCGACATAATAAAAAACGCGGCCAGTAACGAGCTCGCTTCGTCTTTAAATGCTTGTAATAACAACTGCATCGCACGTGAATAACGAGTAAGTTTAAATACTCTTAACAGCCTTAATACACGTAAAAAACGCAAATCCAGAGGAAACACAAACATTAACAAGCTGGGTAAAATGGCTATTAAATCGATGAGAGCCAAAGGTGATAAAAAATAATGCAGCCGGCGTTTTGCGTTTGAACCTTTTATAGCTACGTATTTGCTTTTATCGACACAGGCCCAAAGCCTTGCAAGGTATTCAAGGCTAAAAATAGCAACCGAAATAACCTCTAAAAGTAAAAACTGCGGGTAATACACTTTGTTTATACTCGGTACTGATTCCAACACAATGGCAATAACGTTAAGCATAATTAAAGCAATTAGCGCGGTGTCGAGTATATGCCCCGCTTTGCGGTAATCGCCAGTCCCTTCAAATACCTGCGCTAACGTTTGTCTTGCTGTGCTGCTCATGTGTTTAGCTTTAACAGCATATTAATACTGCCTTCTTCAAAATCACGGCTAATTGTAAAACCTAACTTACGGGCAAGCTCAATCATGCCGGTGTTCTCAGGCAGTGTTATGCCTTCAATTACTTCTACGCCTTGGCGCTTACAATGATTTATTGCAGCGCTCATAAGCAGCCTGCCAAGACCTAAACCTTGGTAGTCAGAGCGAACCACGGTTGCAAACTCAGCATGTAAATTATCAGGGTCCATAATAACGCGTGCTACACCTAGGGTGCGGCTTTTACCTTCAAAGCGCTGACAAACAATAAAGGCCATTTCTCGGTCGTAATCTATTTGCGTCATTTTTGCGAGCTGGTCGTGGTTAAACTGGGGCAGCTCACCAAAAAAGCGTTTGTAACGATCTTCTTTATTTAGTGATTGATCAAACTCTTGGTGGGCTTTTTCATCCTCCGGACGAATAGGCCTTAATGTAGCTCGCGTATTATTTTTAAGGGTTACTTCTTCTACAAGATCAATAGGGTAAGGGCGGATACACAAACGTTTACGATCGCTGCGTGCCTGATAGCGATTAACACTAATAGTGGCATCAAGCACTAAAAATTGCCCATTGCTGGCTAAAATAGGATTAAGTTCCATGGCACTTATATCGGGCTGATCGACAACAAGTTGAGATATACGTGTGAGCAGGGCGCATAAGCGATATTTATCGACTTTTTCTGGCAAAATGCGATCTTTTAATACGCCTTTATCGTTTGCGGCTGCAATGAGGTATTTAGCTAAGTTCATATTAAGCGGCGGCAAAGCGACGGCTGCTTGGGCATACTCTAACCCATTACCCGCTTCACCAAGTAATATAACAGGGCCAAAATTAGGCTCAGTTTTAATGGCGATTCGCAGTTCATTAGCGCCGGCGCGCGGCGCCATTTTTTGCAATGAAAACCCTTCAATAACAGCATCTGGATAGGTGTTTTTAATTCGTATCAGCATGGCAAAGGCGGTTTGCTCAACCTCGTTTGCATCGTTTAAATTAAGAACCACGCCCCCTACTTCTGATTTTGAGGCAATACTTGGGCTAATCAACTTTAACGCTACCGGAAAGCCTAGTTCAATTGCTTGCTCACGCGCCTCTGTGGGCGTGTAGGCTACTTCTGTTTGAATACACTCAACACCATAATGACTAAGAATTTGGCTTGCTTGATGAGTGGGTAAGTAGCTTTGCTCTTCTTCTAAAAATTCGTTAATGAGCGTAGTGGCCGCTGATTTATTTATTTTTGCATCATCGGTATTTGATTCGGGTGTTTGCGTTAAATGTTTTTGGTTACGACGATAGCTAACTAAATGCATAAATGCGCCAACCGCACCCTCAGGCGTACGATAGGTTGGAATAGTGTGGTTAGAGCAAACACGCCTCGCAGCATAAGCCGCATCTTCACCCATAAAGTTGGTCATTACATAAGGGCGCGCCATCTTTGGTATTTTTTGTAAGGTTTGCACTATCATATCGGCGTAGTCTTCACTTGGTGCCAGTGCCGAAGGGGTATGAATAATAAGTAAGTTTTTAACTTCTTCGGCGCGAAGTAAAATTTCTAATGCTTGCTTGTAACGCGCCGGAGCAGAGTCGCCAAAAATATCGACAGGGTTAGATGTAGTATCCGATTGCGGAATAACTTGATTGAGTGCGGATCGCGTTTGCTCGCTAAGCTGGGTAAGTTTACCCGAATTTAAAATAAGCTCATCGACCGCCATAACCCCCGGGCCGCCGCCGTTGGTTAAAATGGTTAACTGCTCAACTTTTAGTAATTTTGGGTGGATGGCAAGTGTTTGCGTGGCTGCAAAAAGTTCGCGCAGATCACTAACACGCAACATACCGGCTCGTTGAAAAAGCGCATCGTACACTGCATCTGAACTTTGCTTGCCACCAGTATGAATTTCAGCAGCCAGTGCGCCTGCTCCGGTCTTGCCCGTTTTAATGGCAATAACCGGCTTACTAAAGGCCGCTGCCCGTGCTGCCGATATAAACCCGCGAATATCCTCAATATTATCTATGTAGAGCAAAATCGCTTTGGTTTTAGCATCGCGGCCTAAAAAATCGAGCAGCTCATCAAAATCGATATCTAGGCAATCACCGACCGAAACAAAATATGAAAAGCCAATCTCTTTATTTTTAGCCCAATCTAAAATAGTGGAACACACCGCTGCGGATTGCGATATAAATGCCAGTTTCCCTGCTGCTGCAACTGTGTGAGAAAAGCTGGCATTAAGGCCAATATGCGGAATGAGCAGCCCTAAACAGTTAGGCCCAAGCAAAGTAACGTGATGGGCATTTGCAGCGCGCTTTAAGGCTGTTTTTTGGCTCAATGAGAGCCCATCAGCAATCACAATTGCACTTTTACAGCCAAGTTCACCTAGCTGCTCGATAATGCTCAGTAAGGTATTTTTATTTGTACAAATAACGGCTAAGTCGGGCACTTTGGGCAGCGCGGCAATATCAGGGTAGGCAAGCACACCGTGTACCGCACTATGGGTAGGGGTTACGGGCATAATTGGCCCTTTAAACCCACCTTGCAATAAATTGCGCATAACCACAAACCCCGCGCGTGTGGGGGTATTCGAGGCGCCAATAACGGCTACCGAGGCCGGATTAAAAAACTGGCTGATGCGCTTTAAGCTCATGGCATATCCTTGGCTGATTATATTTTGCGTTATTTATAGTCTCAATGTACCCTGTTTGCTGTGTTATTTCGAGCGCATAGATACTTATTATTGATATCAATCAAGGAGTTTTTTGTGAATAAAACACCCGGTTTTTACACCGTTATAGCCGCAATTTGCCTAAGTATAGGCTTAATTTTATTAGGCTTTATTATTAAAAGTGCCGCAGTAGATGTAAAAAGCATGGAGCGTAGTGTGCAGGTTAAAGGGTTAGCAGAGCGTGAAGTTAGTGCCGATACGGTAATTTGGCCGCTACAATACAGTGATGCAGACAACGACTTAGAAAAACTGGTTAGTCGGGTTGAGCAAAAAAACGATGCTGTTATTGCATTTTTAAAGCTACATGGCTTTGATGATGACGAAATAAGTACGGGTAGCCAGTCGATAATTGATAAGCAAGCCCGTGAATACGCTAACGATAATCAAAAGTTTCGTTACTTGGTACGCGCTAATATTATTGTGTATTCGAACGCGCCCGACAAAGTACAAAATGCACTGAGTAAAGTGAGTCAATTAGCTAAACAGGGCATTGCCATTGTGCAAAATAGTTACGAAACCAAAGTTGAGTATTTATTTACCGGCCTTAACGATATAAAACCAGCCATGGTGCAAGAGGCTACAGAAAAAGCCCGTGAAGTTGCCAACAAATTTGCTAAAGATTCGAACTCAACGCTGGGTAAAATAAAATCCGCTCGCCAAGGGCAATTTAGCATTAGCAATCGCGATTCAAATACGCCACATATCAAAAAGGTGAGGGTGGTCACCAGTGTTGAATATTACTTAAGTGACTAAATTGCTCTAACTAAGTGGGCAATTTGCGCGGTTGAGCGCTGTAGGTAAGCAGCGCTAAGTAAAATGCTGGTTTCGTTTATATCAGCGCCTTTTAATATATTTGCCAGTTGCTGTTTAGCGGTTGGATTTTGTTTTTGCTCTATTTCCATAAGCGCTAATAATGCTGAAAATTCATGCTTTATTGGTGTGCTAGGTTTATCAGCATAGGCGATATAACAGGCAACAGGGGTAAGGCCACGAGCATTTGTTTGTGCAAGGGCTTTTACTAAATTATCGTTAGATTCAAATAGCATTAATGAGCGCACATAGTTAAACGCCAGCTTTTGAGCATTGGCGTGTTTAAATACATTGTGCAGTACATTATTTCCTTGGCTGTCTTGTGCTAAAAAGCCGTTATTTTCTTTTAATGCAGGTGTAAAAAACGTTAATGCATCAGTTGTTGTTAATTGGTTGATAAAAGGTGCTGGTGGGGTGTTGGTTGTTAAAATACGTGTGGCTACATTTTGCATAAAGTCGTATTTAATACTCATCCGCAAAGCACTTTCGTAAAGGTGATTTAGCTGTAATGTTTGCTGAGCAGGGCTTAACTGTTTAAAGTCGTTATCGAGCTCGTCTAGCTGATGCTTAGCAATGCGCGCATTAAGTAATTGTATGCTTAAATCCATTCTTAACCCTACCTCTGAGCGTTTTTATTACTATAAAACAAAAAAGGCCGCATCAGCGACCTTTTTCTATTTATAACCAAGTATTAAGCTTTTTTACTTGCTACCCACTCGTTTACAAAGTTCTCTAGTACGTTAAGTGGTACAGGGCCATTTTTAAGTATAACGTCGTGGAACTGACGAATATCGAACTTATCGCCTAGTTGCTTTTTAGCATCTTCACGCAGTTCTAAAATCTTAAGCATACCTACTTTGTAAGCTGTTGCTTGCGATGGCATTACAATATGACGCTCAACCATTTTAACACCGTCAGATGTGGCATTAGGCGTATTATTTACGTAGTAATCAATACCTTCTTGGCGAGTCCATTTCATTGCGTGAATACCGGTATCAACGACTAAGCGACACGCACGCCATAATTCCATCGAAAGGCGACCAAAGTCTGAGTATGGGTCTGCGTAAAGGCCCATTTCTTTAGGAATGTACTCTGAGTATAAGCCCCAACCTTCAATGTAAGCGGTGTAGCCACCAAACTTACGAAACTTAGGCACACCTTCAAGCTCTTGTGAGATAGCAATTTGCATGTGGTGACCCGGAATACCTTCATGGTACGCTAATGCTTCCATTTGGTACGTTGGCATTGCTTCCATGTCGTAAAGGTTTGCGTAGTAAATACCAGGGCGTGAGCCATCTGGCGCAGGTTGTTGGTAAAATGCTTTACCTGCTGCTTTTTCGCGGAATGCTTCAACGGCTTTAACTTTAAGATCAGCCTTTGGCTTAACAATAAATAACTCATCTAGGCGAGTTTTCATGGTGTTGATTAGGCCAGTGGCTTCATCTAAATAACGCTGTTTACCTTGCTCGTCATTGGCATAATAAAATTGTTTATCCGTTTTCATAAACTGCATAAACGCTTTTAAATCACCTTTAAAGCCTACTTTGTCTTTAATTTCACGCATTTCATCATGAATACGTTTTACTTCAGCAAGGCCAATGGCATGAATTTCTTTAGCGGTTAAGTCAGTTGTTGTGGTGCGCTTAAGTGCGTTATTGTAAAACGCTTCGCCGTCAGGCAGTTTCCATGCGCCATCGCGGTTATCTGCACGTTTTTCTAGCTGTGCTAAGTAATTAATTAACTTAGAGTAAGAAGGCTTAACGGCTGATTTTAATGCATCAGTTGCCTCGCTAATTAAGGCATCTTTTTCATCTTGGCTAATTTCAAGAGCGCTTACTTTACGTTTAAAGTCGGCTAATAGGGTTGAGTCTTCACCTTTTTCAAACGGTGCACCATGAATGATGTTTTTGCTCGAATCTATAACATGTGGGAACACAAATTTAGGCGCAATAATGCCTTTATCAGCACGGGTTTCTAAATCAGTAATTAGCTGATCAAATACAGTAGGTACACCGTTTAAACGCGCAATATAATCTTTAGCTTCTTTAACATTACTAATTGAATGTTGGTTTATTAAAAACGCAGGCACCATAGAGTGAGTACCAAACATTTGGTTAACTGGGTAGTTATGGTAACGCCATTTAAAATCAGCAATCGAGCTTTCTAGGTCTTGTTTTTTTAAGTCGTAACTTACTTTAGTGGCATCATCAAGCAGGTCGCGGTTGATAGCATTTAAAGTAACTAAGTCTTCTTTTGCTTGCGCAAGGTCTTTTAGTTTTTGCTCTTCGCTGCCGTCATCCCATTTATCGTAATCTTTTTTAATACCCATGTAAGTTTGATAAACCGGGCTGTTCATTACATCGCGGTTAAAGGTATCTTCAAAAAACGCATTCGCTTTGTCGATTTCGCTTTGCACAGGTTGCGCTTGCACTGCAGGCGCCGGGGTTGTTTGTTGTGGTGCCTGCTGGCAGCCGGCTAAAATAGCAACGCTCACGGCTGCTGCAATAAAGGTAAGTTTACGCATTGTTTTCCCTTTGTTGTTAGAAACCCATTAGGGTGTATTATATTTATTTGCTTGTATTTTATGTTTATCGCGCGTGGTTAAAACCACTACACGAACAATTCTAGCAGGTCATTTAAAAAACGATGCCCTTTGAGGCTAACTTGCCAATGGCCGTTTTCTTGTATTAACAAACCTGCATTTATTGCTTTAGTTAACGCCGCTTGTTGGCTTTGCAATGGCTGATTAGTCAACGCACTGTAATCATCAATAGGGCAAGGCTCGACTAAGCGAAAGCGATTCATAAAAAATTCAAAGGCTAAATCGTCTTGCTCTACTTGCCAGCTTTTATACAAGTACGGCTTAAGCATATCCATATAACCGCGCGGATGCTTAATTTTTTCAGTACGGGTAATAATGCCGGTTTTTGCATCAGTCACCTTACCATGAGCGCCACAGCCAATACCGAGATAATCGCCAAAACGCCAATAATTCAAGTTATGTTGGCATTGAAAGCCTGGCTTTGCATAGCCCGATATTTCGTATTGTATGTAACCGGCTTGAGCAAGTAGTGCTTGACCTTGCTCTTGAATATCCCATAGGGTTTCATCTTGTGGCAAAGTTGGCGGCTTGGATGCAAATTGTGTATTAGGCTCAATAGTGAGCTGATACCAGGAAATATGTGGCGGGTTTAAAGCAATTATTTTTTTTAAATCGCTCAGCGCATCGTCAAGGCTTTGCCCCGGTAAGCCATGCATTAAATCAAGGTTAAAGCTATTTAACCCGGCTTGCTTAGCTTGCTCTGCAGCGTAGTGCGCTTCATCGGCACCATGAATACGGCCAAGTGCTTTTAACTTGTCGTTTTGCATGCTTTGCACGCCAATAGAAATACGGTTAATACCCGCTTTGACGTACTCTTTAAAGCGCCCGGTTTCTACGGTACCAGGATTTGCCTCAAGGGTTATTTCGCAGTTGTCGCTTAGGCCAATTAGGTTATCGACTTCGCTTAATAAGCGGGTGTATGCATCGCCAGTTAATAAGCTTGGTGTACCGCCGCCAATAAAAATACTGTGAATTTTACGCCCTTGCACCAAGTGCAAATCGGCTTTTAAGTCGTCAATTAAATGCTGAACATATTCAGCTTCAGGAATGTCGCCTTTTTGCCCATGGCTATTAAAATCGCAATAGGGGCATTTTTGCACGCACCAAGGTACGTGCACATATAAGCTCAGTGGTGGAAGGTTCACAGGCCGCCTTTGCTTTGTAGCTCTAGTAATAACTTTTTAAGTGCTTGGCCGCGATGACTCACCGCATTTTTTTGCTCTTTGGTGAGCTCGGCACTGGTACAGTTTTGCTCTGCTACAAAAAATACTGGGTCATAACCAAAGCCGCCTTCGCCATTTTGGGTTTGTGTAATTTCGCCTTCCCAGCTTGCGCTGCAAATAAGTGGGGTAGGGTCATCGGCGTGGCGCATTAATACCAGTACACACCAAAAGCGGGCTTTACGATTTGGGTTATCGGCTAATTCGTTAAGTAGTTTATCTATGTTGTCTTGATCGCTGGCGCTTTCACCGGCAAAACGAGCTGAGTAAACACCCGGCGCACCATTTAAGCCATCTACCTCTAAGCCTGAGTCATCTGCAATGGCTGGCATACCGGTAATTTTAGCAGCATGGCGGGCTTTAATTATCGCGTTCTCTACAAAGGTGGTGCCGGTTTCGGCCACTTCGCCTACGTTAAAATCGCTTTGCGGAAGCACATTTATATTAAGCGGGCTAAGCATATTGGCCAGCTCGTTAACTTTGCCAGGGTTGCCTGTGGCAAGCACTAATGTTTTGGTCATGTTTTTAATCTACGTAAAATTTTTGCTGAAACGTGAGTTTTTGAGACTGACTACCTTGCTGGATGTTTATCTCAAAACGTAAAATCTCTTCGTTGGTGTAGTCTACTTGCGCAAGGTAATAAATTGATTCACCTTCTTTTACTTCTTTAAAAGTAAGGGCTTGCTTATTGCCGAGTAGGTTTTTTGCGGTGCCGCTGAGCTGAGCGGTTTGCGCGGTTTTATCGCTATTGTTTTTCAGTACTGAAATATTAACAATGCCTTTATAACCACTACGCTCAAGGCCATATGTTTTAGCTATTTGCGGCTGAATAAAGGTAGATGGAAAAGCAATGTAATGCACTTGCCAAGGGCCCAGCTCTTTGTACTGTGCGCCTTGCATGTCTTCACTGTGGGCATTAAAAGCAAAGGCTAAAAAACTAACAAAGCAAAACTTAATTAAACGGTTCATTATGATGTCCTATATAAAAAAGAGGCCAAAGGGCCTCTTTTGCTTATAACAAAAAATTTAGGCTAAAAAGTCCATTAGCAGCATTTGTAAAAACTGAATACCAATAATTAGTACAAGCACCGATAAATCTAAGCCACCCATTGGTGGAATAATTTTACGAAGTGGCTTGAGCATTGGCTCAGTAAGCTGATGGAAAACCGCTTCTATTGGGTTATAACCTTGACTTACCCAGCTTAAAATAGCGCGAATAATCAATACCCAAAATACAAGGTTTAAGCCTTCTTTAAGTACGGTAATAAGTGCTTGTATAAACACAGGTTGCGCAGCCCATGCGCCGTATATCACCAGCATTAAAGTACTAATTTTGGCAACGGCTACAATAAATGCCAGCAATAGAGAGGCTAAATCAAGCCCACCTAGTCCAGGTATAATTTTACGTAACGGGTTAACTGCAAACGAGGTTGCTTTAACCACAAATTGGCTCATTGGGTTGTAAAAGTCGGCTTTTGCCCACTGTAGCCAAAAACGCAGTAGTACCACCATTAAAAACAAATCAAACAGGGTACTGATCAAAAATTGCATGGCATTCATAGTGTAACCTTCAATAAAAAGTAATTTTAAAGTTCTTTTTCCATTTGCATTGCACGCGCAATACACGCATCCATTGCATCGCTAACTGTTTGCACTAGGCCTTCGCCTTTTAAATGCTCAACCGCAGCATGGGTGGTGCCGCCTTTAGAAGTTACATTAGCGCGTAATTGCGAAATGCTTATCTCTGGTTGGCTCAATGCCATTTCGGCTGCACCTAACGCAGTTTGCTGTACTAAGCGGCGCGCATCTTCATCGTTAAAGCCAAGTGCTTTCGCTTTTTCTTCAATGGCTTCCATAAATAAGAAAAAGTAAGCGGGTGATGAGCCTGTCACAGCAATGACATCGTTAATTTGCGACTCTTGCTCTACCCAAACAACAATACCTGTGCACTCAAATACTTGTTGTACAAAGTCGTGCTCTTCGGCTGTTTCATCTGCGCCAAATAAACCCGATACACCACGCCCTAATAGCGATGGCGTGTTTGGCATACAACGTACCATTTTAACGTTTTGGCCAAGCATTTCGCGTAAACGCTTAACGGTTAAGCCAGCCGCTACCGAAATAAACAGTTTATCACTAAAGTCGATACCCGATTCTTGAAACGATTTACATAAATCGCCCATCATTTGTGGTTTAACAGACAATACAATGACATCAGCATCGCGTAAGGCTTCGTTATTGTCGCTGGTGGTTTTCACCTTGAAATCGTCTGCTACCTTGGCAAGCTTTTCTTGGTTGCGGTTTGTAGCAATGATGTTGTTTGCATTAAAACCGTTTTTTACCATGCCACCAATAATGGCGTAGCTCATGTTACCTGTGCCTATAAATGCGATTGTTTTATCTGACATATGTCTGTTATCACCTTTTAAGTTCGAGTTCCAAAAATATCTGTGCCGATCCTCACCATGGTTGAACCTGCGCTAATGGCGGCTTCAACATCATTGCTCATCCCCATCGACAACGTATCTATATGAGGATATTGGGCCTTTAGTTTATCAAAGCAAGTTTGTAATTGCTCAAAAGATTGACTTTGCTCACTCAGATCGTCGCTTTTAGCCGGAATAGCCATTAAACCACGCAAAGTGAGTTGCTCACATTGGTCAATAAACTCAGCTAGTTCGGGTATTTGCTCTACGCTACAGCCCGACTTTGCCTTCTCGGCGCTTATATTTACTTGAATAAGCACATTTAAAGGGGCTAGGTTTTCTGGACGTTGACTGTTTAAACGCTTAGCTATTTTTATTCTATCTACGCTTTGTACCCAATCAAAATGTGCAGCAACAAGGGCGCTTTTATTTGATTGAATAGGGCCAATGAAATGCCAAATGATGTCGCTAAATGTGTGTAGTTGAGCTATTTTATCTACAGCCTCTTGAACATAAGACTCACCAAATTGGCGCTGGCCATGCTCGTAGGCAGCAATAATATCGTCGCTTGGTTTTGTTTTTGATACTGCTAGCAGCGTAATAGCGTCGCTACTACGTTTAGCATTTTTAGCCGCGTTGGCAATTCTAGCGTAGGCGGATGTGAGTCGTTCTGCTATTGTAACCATATATTTATCAGTTAGTTGTGGAGTCATAAATGGATATTACCGAATTATTAGCGTTTAGTGTGCAACACAAAGCATCTGATTTACACTTATCGTCAGGTGTTTCACCTATGATACGCGTAGATGGTGATGTTCGCCGCATTAATATACCTGCACTTGCAGACAAAGATGTAAACAGCCTTGTTTACGACATTATGAACGATAATCAGCGCAAGGACTACGAACAAAATCTAGAAGTGGATTTTTCGTTTGAAGTGCCTAACCTTGCTCGATTTCGTGTTAACGCATTTAACTCAAACCGCGGCCCTGCAGCGGTGTTTCGTACCATCCCTAGCGATGTACTGACGCTTGAGGATTTAGGTGCGCCAGATATTTTTAAAACAATATCAGATAACCCGCGTGGTTTAGTATTGGTTACCGGCCCAACTGGTTCGGGTAAATCAACAACGCTTGCGGCTATGGTCGATTATATAAATCAAACAAAACATCACCATATCCTCACCATTGAAGATCCTATCGAATTTGTACACGATAATAAACTCAGTCTTATTAACCAACGTGAAGTACACCGAGATACGCATAGCTTCTCTAATGCACTGCGCAGCGCGCTGCGTGAAGACCCGGATGTAATACTTGTTGGTGAGCTACGTGACTTAGAGACTATTCGCCTTGCGATGACCGCCGCTGAAACCGGCCACTTAGTGTTTGGTACGCTACATACCACCTCGGCACCAAAAACGATTGACCGTATTATTGATGTATTCCCAGGTGAAGAAAAAGATATGGTGCGCTCAATGCTTTCTGAGTCACTGCGCGCCGTTATTTCGCAAACACTACTTAAAAAAATTGGCGGTGGACGCGTGGCCGCGCACGAAATTATGATTGGTGTACCGGCGATTCGTAACTTAATTCGTGAAGATAAAATTGCACAAATGTATTCGTCTATTCAAACGGGTGCATCACACGGCATGCAAACCATGGATCAATGTTTAAATAATTTAGTTAATCACGGTATTGTGACAACCGCAGCCGCAAAAGAAAAAGCTCAAGATAAAACCCAGTTTGGTGGCTAAGGACATATTATGAATTTATCTTTAAATCACTTTTTACACATAATGATTGATAAAAAAGGCTCGGATTTATTTGTCTCTAGCCAATTACCAGTCAGTGCAAAAATTAATGGTGAGCTTATCGCTCTTAGCGACGATAAGTTAAGTGATGAGCAATCGCTTGCGCTTGTAGAATCAGCGATGAGCGATAAACAAAAAAACGAATTTCATACCACTAAAGAGTGTAACTTTGCGATAGCCACAGACGAAGGGCGTTTTCGTATATCGGCTTTTTGGCAGCGCGATAGAGCGGGTATGGTTATTCGCCGCATTGTAACGCAAATACCTGATATAAGTGATTTAGGGCTGCCCTCTACACTTACCGATGTGATTATGTCAAAACGCGGGTTAGTGCTGTTTGTTGGTGGTACTGGCACGGGTAAATCAACTTCACTGGCTGCCTTAATTGGCTACAGAAATCGTCATCAGCGTGGCCATATACTCACCATTGAAGATCCGATTGAGTTTGTACACGAGCACCGTAAAAGTATTATTACTCAGCGCGAAGTAGGGCTTGATACCGACAGCTTTGAGTCGGCACTTAAAAGCTCTTTACGCCAAGCACCCAATGTTATTTTAATTGGTGAAATACGCTCGCAAGAAACCATGGAATACGCACTGAGCTTTGCCGAAACGGGCCACTTATGTGTGGCTACATTGCATGCTAATAATGCGAACCAAGCCATTGACCGTATTATGCACTTAGTCCCTAAAGAAAAACACGACAAGCTTAAGTACGACTTAGCGCTAAATTTACGCGCCATTGTTGCCCAGCAACTTATTCCCACTTCTGATGGGGAAGGGCGTGTAGCCGCGATCGAAATATTATTAAACTCCCCCATGGTGGCAGAGCTAATTAAAAATGGGGATATTGGTGGCATAAAAGAGGCCATGTCTAAGTCTAAAGAAATGGGTATGCAAACCTTTGACCAAGCCTTATTTGAGCTATACAAACAGCAGCGTATTAATTACGCCGATGCTCTACATCATGCTGATTCGCCAAACGATTTACGCTTAATGATTAAGCTGCGCAATAACGAGCAACAAGGTGCAGGATTTTTACAAGGTGTAACCATAGATGGACTAGATGATAAAAACAGCAATTAACATTGTATTTTATCCATAAAAAAAGCGCCACCGGGCGCTTTTTTTATGGATAAAATTACTTATAACGTTTTATACCACTGCGGTGTTTTTCGACCTTTAAAATAGACTACGTAATTAAAGGAGTTGGCATTATTTATTCACCATAACTGGCTTCAAAAAAACTCTCTAAAATTATCACTGCCGACATATTATCGACATTTCCTTTCCCTAAATTTTTATAGCCACCGTGCTCAAATAAACGCGCTTTTGCATCGGCGGTTGTGAGTCGCTCATCTTGTGTTTGCACCGGTATGCCGTAATGATTGTGCAAGCGATTAGCAAACTTTTTAGCTTTAAAGGTTACCTCTTGCGAAGTACCATCCATATTAAGGGGTAACCCGACGACCATTAAGTCGGGTTGCCACTCTTTAACTTGAATCGCAATATGATCCCAATTAGGAATACCATCTTGGGCTTTTACCGCTTTTAGGCTAGACGCACTGCCTGTTAGTTCTTGTCCTATGGCAATACCAATGCTTTTGGTGCCAAAGTCAAAGCCCATTACGGTGCGCTGGCCTTGCGGCTTAAGGTTTTTTTTCGTCATTATCGTTCTTTAAGCGTGTCCAGCTTCGCTGCAAAGTTGGCTAACATCAAAGCCCAGCATCGAAACTGCTTTTTCCCAGCGTTTTTCTACCGGTGTATCAAAAATGATCTTCGGATCGGCCTTAATGATCAACCAACTGTTATCTAAAAGCTCTTTCTCAAGTTGTCCTTGCTCCCAGCCCGAATAACCAAGCGTAATAATAAATTGCTCAGGTGCGTGGGCGGTGGTCAGGTTGGCAAGTACGTCTTTTGATGTGGTGATCATTATATCACTGCTAAGCTTTTGGCTTGCAGAGTAGCCTGGCTGAGGTGAATGAAGTACAAAACCTCGGTCGGTTTTAACCGGACCACCTGCAAACACAGAGACTTGCGCGGCTTGTTGGGTTTTGTCGTTGTCTATTTCTATTTTATCTAAAAGCTCACCAACGGTCACATCAATAGGCTGGTTGATCACCAATCCCATAGCCCCATCTTCATTGTGCTCACAAATATAGGTAACGGCACGTTTAAAAAAAGGGTCTTGCATCGACGGCATAGCGATTAAAAAATGATTTTCTAATGATTGCATAGATTTCACCCTTTTAGTTTATGAATACTTATTGAACTTTGAGTATGGCATAGATATATACGTAGCGTATAAAAAGTCCATTAATTGTATGAAATACTTAAATTAATGGACTTTTAAATGGTGTTTATTTAGCGAGCTTACGCTCAATTGCGTCAAACAAAATACCGGTAATAGATATATCGTAAGCGGCTTCAATTTCACGTACGCAGGTTGGTGCTGTTACGTTAATTTCGGTGAGCTTGTCGCCAATAATATCTAACCCTACAAACACTAACCCTTTTTCTTTAAGCGTAGGGGCAACTGCTTGAGCTATTTTAAGGTCTGACTCACTAAGTGGGCGGGCTTCACCACGGCCGCCCGCAGCTAAGTTACCGCGGGTTTCACCATTTTGTGGAATACGCGCTAAACAATACGGAATAACTTCACCATCAACAACCAATACGCGTTTATCACCTTGTTTGATCTCTGGAATGTAATTTTGCACCATGGCAAAGCGACTACCATGCTCAGTTAAGGTTTCGCAAATAACGCCAATGTTTGCATCATCTTCTTTAATACGAAAAATAGATGCGCCGCCCATGCCATCAAGTGGTTTTAAAATAATGTCTTTATGCTCAGCTAAAAACGCGCGTATTTGAGCTTGGCTGCGCGTTACTAGCGTATCTGGCGTATGCTCGCTAAACCACGCTGTAAATAGCTTTTCGTTAGCATCGCGCAGGCTTTGTGGTTTATTAATAATTAACGTACCTTCTTGCTCTGCACGCTCTAAGATATAAGTTGCGTAGATGTACTCCGTATCGAACGGTGGATCTTTTCGCATTAAAATAACGTCTAGGTCGGCAAGCGCGATTGTGGTTTTTTCTTCAAGTTCGTACCACTTTTCGGTGTTGTTAAATACCTGCGCTTTTGCTGCGGTTGCATACGATTTACCTTGGCGAAGTGATAAGTCATCCATCTCCATGTAGTAAATTTCGTAACCACGTTTTTGCGCTTGCATCATCATTGCAAAACCGGTGTCTTTTTTGATGTTAAATCCACTAATAGGATCAGAAATAATACCTAACTTTATCGCCATGCGCTGTGCCTTAATCTAATTATAATGACTACTAGAGTGTTAATAGTTTTAATATGAGGGTGCCATTGAGCTATTTCAATTAGCTAAATCGCCAAATTGTAATTGTAATGCACTTAAGACCGTTAAAGCGGCCGTTTCTGTTCGTAAAACGCGCGGCCCTAAGCGAATATCAACAAAGTGCTGATCTTTAGTTTGCAGCATTTCTTCATCGGTAAAGCCGCCTTCAGGGCCTACTAAAAAGCGTACACCGGCGCTTGGAACGGTTATTGTTTTAATGCTGTGCTCGGCACGAGGGTGCAAAGTGAGCTTAATAGCGTCTGTTTGTTGTTCAAGCCATTGCTTTAAATCAACCGGTGTGTGAACAACTGGCACAAAGTTACGCCCCGATTGTTCGGCGGCTGAAATTGCAATTTTTTGCCATTGTTGGTGTTTTTTTTCTAACCGGTCGCCACTGAGTTTAACGCCACAGCGCTGACTAAAAATAGGCGTGATTTCGCTAATGCCAAGTTCAACAGATTTTTGGATGGTAAAGTCCATTTTGTCGCCACGTGATACGCATTGCCCTAAATGAATTTTAAGCGGCGACTCGACATCATGCTCATCAAAACGTTGTGGCATAACAACAACTGATTTTTTAGTTACCTCAATAATTTCACTGAAGTATTCACCGCCTTCGCCATTAAAAATAGACACATGTTCGCCTACTTTCATGCGCAATACGCGGCCAATATGGCCCGCTGCATCGTCGCTTAAAGAAACCGGGGTGTTTAAGGCAATACTCGATGCCTGATAAATATGAGGTACTCGCATGGGGGTCACTTATTTTATAGCGTAAAGGTGTATAGCGCTATGGTAAGTAAGCAGGGCGTTGTACGCAATTATTTATTTTTGTTTAAGTGACTTGGCAAGTGCGATTAAATCTTTAGGTGTTTCGGCAATATCGGTATCGCACGATAAGTGATTTTTAAAGCCTTCGTCAGTAATACGATTAAATGTATAGCCGTTGTCGTCAAAGCTAACTACGTAGCGTTTTTCATGCAGGGAGTTATATATAAAGCGTTGTTTGTCGTCGGCAAGTAGATAGTCGGTATTATTAAATAGCACGCCCTGAATATCGTGGTGCTCGTGCAGGTAAGTGGCTAGTTCAGATACGCTAATTTCGTTTTCTAGGTCGCAATAGCAATAGTCTTTAATGAGTTCGTCAAACATCATTTTTACCAGCTTACGGGTGTTACTGCCTGCAACTATTAAGGTGCTGGGTGTATTGGGTGCCGCGTGCTTAAAATAATACTCGGCAAATGTACGACTAAATTCGTTATCTATATCAATTAACAAATAGTTAGTTACTTCAAATGACATAGGGCCCCGTTGCTTTATGCAAATGTGTTATGCCAGTTAACTAAATACGGGGCGCTTGGCGACTTATTTAATAGCGTGGCGTTAAAGTGAAAACATGCTAATAAGTAAATAGCCTATAGCACAAAAAACAGCAAACTCAATGCATGCTATGCCTATATTGTCCTGATGGTCGACCTCTAAAGCGGCATCAATATTGGGTAATGAAATTGCTTTTATTACAAAACTTAAACAATATAATAACACCCACATTACACCGCAATGCATTACCAGTGTAAATATATTTTCGACCATTTTTCCATTTTGAAAGGCCGCACTAGATAATCCAGCATACACGGCTAGGGCTAAACCTATTGATTTTCCTGCATATCTAATGCCAATAGAGGTGTTTTCAAGGTTAAAGTTACTTTGCAGTGACGCACCTTGGTTTGCTTTAGCGAAGCGGTATTCACGGATTTTGCTATCTAGCGCAAACATCCCTTGTAGCGTAAAAAAGCTAACAAAAGCAATAAGTAAGTTACTAAACCCTTGTGCATGAGTCCAGGTATACAAGCCAAGTGCAATAATGCAGTTGGCTAATAACATACCAGAATCAACCAATGCAGCGCATACATTTTGCTTTAATATAGCAGCTTCTTCATTAAATCTATGTAATATCCACTTTCTATGAATTAAATGTCCGGCTTTTATAAATGTAAATAATAGAACAATTAAAATAACCACTTTTAATGGATTATGTTGTGCCGTACTCATACTTATTTCATCAAATAAAAACGCCATAGTGGCAATAACCACGGTAATTTCTGAGGCGAAACTAATCCCCATTGCAAAATTATCATGCTGCGCTAGTTCGTCTTTAAGTGCCTGTTTTGCTTTTATTTGAGCGACAATTCTAAGACTAAAAATAGTAATGCATATAACCGCAAAACTAATGGCAATCGCAACTAAACTAGTGTTAGATAATGATAAATATGACATGCTGATCCTAAGTAGAGATAACCTTTCTTGGTTTTAGTTATTCTAGTATGGTTAGCGCATATATAAAAGAGAGGATTGATGAGTAACAAAATGCAACTTCCTATTCAATTACAAAAACTTGGCTCAACACGCTTTGCACAGCTGTATCCGCAGCAACCTATACAAGAAGAAGTTGTAAAATTATGTGCTTTGAGCGACTTTGCTTTTCGTAGTTTAGAGTCGCAACCTCAATTAAAAGACTGGTTAATAAACCCCGATGAGCAATTTAGCCGAGACGTGCCCGCGCCATTCGACGGCCTTGACTTGCAGCAGGTAGATGAAAACCAGTGCAATAAGATTTTAAGACAGTACCGAGAAAAATACTGGTTAAAAGTAGCGTATCTCGATTTGTGTTGCGATAACCCAATCAGTGACAGTATAAAATACATAAGCCTATTAGCTGATATGCTAATTAATAGCGCAAATAGATGGGCCCATGCGCAAACGGCAAAAACAGCAGGGGAGCCATTAGATGAGCAAGGTAACTCTTTGCCTTTAATGGTTTTAGGCATGGGTAAATTGGGCGGCCACGAGCTTAATTATTCATCAGATATAGATTTAATTTTTGCCTATCCGCGCAATGTACCGACCCAAGGTGGGCGTAAACGTATTGAAGCCCAAGTGTTTTACACCAAAGTAGCACAAAAGCTGATTAATGCACTTAATCAAGTAACCGGTGATGGCCAAGTATTTAGGGTTGATATGCGCTTGCGCCCATTTGGTGAAAGTGGACCTTTAGTGATGAGCTTTCACGCCATAGAAGATTACTACCAAGAGCAAGGGCGCGATTGGGAACGTTACGCCATGCTAAAAGGGCGGCTAATTGGCACACCCAATCAATATTGGGATGAATTTATACAGCTTTTAAAGCCCTTTGTTTATCGTCGATATATTGATTTTTCGGTGATTGAATCGCTGAGAAAAATGAAGCTTATGATAGCCCAAGAGGTTCGCCGAAAACGCCTGACCAACAATATAAAACTAGGTGCTGGTGGCATTCGCGAGGTTGAATTTATTGTACAAGCTTTGCAAATGGTGCGTGGTGGGCGAGAAGCTAACTTACAAACACAATCGTTACTGTACGCCTTAGAGCAGTTAACGTTAAACCAAGCGATGGATGAGCAAGAAGCGAATGAGCTAAAGCGCAACTACTTACACTTACGTAAAGTAGAGCAATACTTGCAAATGTTTGACGATCAACAAACACAAACCCTGCCCGATGATGAGCTTAATCAAGAGCGCTTAAATTACTTACTCGAGTCTGAAAGCTTTGACCATACCATGAGCGAGATTGAGCAGGTCATGGCCAAAATTCACGATGAATTTTTATTGGTGATAGGGGAGGAAACTGTTCCCCTTGATACCTGCGAAGGTGCATTTATAAGTGCTTGGGATCATGGTGATGTTAGCTTTTTAAACGATATAAAAGAGCAATGGCAAGTGCCACTTCATGATTTTAAACAACGTTTGAGTAAGGTAAATATAGGTAATCGTGGGCGAGATATTCTCGACAAGCTAATGCCTTTATTGCTCAAACAGCTCAGTGACTTTAATGCCAGTGGTGAGACATTTACCTTGGTATGCCAAATTTTAAATAAAATTGTATCGCGTACTGCTTACCTTGAATTACTGTACGAAAACCAAGGTGCGCTAAAGCAGCTTGTTTTATTATGTTGCCATAGTAAATGGATAGGGGAGCATATTTCCCGTTATCCTATTTTGCTTGATGAGCTAATAGACCCTGCTGCGCTTTACAAACCTACGCCGTTGAGCGCTTATAAAAATGAAATACGACAATATTTTTTGCGTATAGAACACGACGATCTAGAGCTACAAATGGAAGCGCTTAGGCAGTTTAAGCAAACACATCAATTACGTATTGCGGCTGCCGATGCAACCGGTGTGATTGATGTTATGAAAGTAAGCGATCACTTAACGGCTCTTGCCGAGGCTGTGGTAGACCAAGCCGTTAATATAGCGTGGTATAACACGGTTAAGCGCTTTGGCATGCCACCAAACACAGATGATGAACACAAAGGCTTTGCCGTTATTGCGTACGGTAAAACGGGCGGCTTTGAAGTAGGCTACGACTCCGACCTAGACCTTGTGTTTGTGCATAATCACGACGGTAATAGCAGTACCAATGGCGATAAATCGATTACCTCACGACAGTTTTATTTAAAACTTGCACAGCGCTTAATGCATTTATTTAATACCCGTACTGCCTCGGGCATATTGTATGAGCTTGATACACGCCTGCGCCCTGAAGGCGCCTCTGGTTTATTGGCTATTAACTTAGAGAGCTTTAATCATTATCAGCAAACCCAAGCATGGACTTGGGAGCACCAAGCGCTTGTGCGCGCCCGCGTTATATTAGGCCAAGGTGAGCTAAGAGCGCGCTTTGCACAAATTCGTAAAGAGATATTATGTGCCCCACGGGATGTAGATACACTCAAACAGGATGTGCTTAAAATGCGCGAAAAAATGCGCACGCACTTAGCTAAGGGAAACTCTGAGCAATTTGATTTAAAACAAGATGTAGGCGCCATGACCGACATTGAATTTATAACTCAATACCTAGTACTCAAAAACGCAAATCAGTTTAGCCAGCTAACGGTGTTTTCCGATAATGTAAGAATACTCACAGACGCTGCCGCGATTGGGTGTATCACTAAAACCCAAAAGCAGCAGTTAATCCAGGCGTATATTGATTATCGCTCACGTTACCACGTTTTAAGCCTAAATCAGCAAGGTCGCTTGGTGTCGCGTAAGGAGTATCAAACCGATATAGAAAGTGTAACGGCATGCTGGAATGCAATATTTGAACTAGGGCGTGTTGATCTTTGCGGATTGAAATTTGTTCAATCTAGGGACGATTAAATCGCGGCGCGAGGTTTGTAACCTAGTGGGCTCGATAACTGCTCCTG
>NZ_LJSP01000006.1:161046-214706 GCF_001399995.1 Pseudoalteromonas sp. P1-11 | reverse complement strand
AAGGGCAGCGCATGTTTGGCATTTATGCTGCGTTATCGCCTATTTATGTGGAATAACCACACTTCATAGGCTCTGTCTTGCCTAAAAACCAAACATTCTGCTGCAAATTCAACCATCAAAGTTCAACACGCCCTCGAAACATAAACACTAAAAACCCAAGCACAGGCTTGGGTTTTTATTATCTATGGGTTTGGTTTATTTACGCTGCTAAGTATTAAGCTTTAAACAATTGCTGCGCACAAATTCAGAAGGTAATTCAGTGATCACCGCTGCGCGCTGTCTGAAGCAAAAAAAAGTATAAACTTCATTTTCAAAGTCATCATTAATTGCACTACCAACTTGGTAAAGCGCTGAGGTAAAACTGCTATCAACCCTAAAATAATCTTTTACAACGTAGTCTTTACTCAAATACCAATATAATTGAATACCTTCGCTTTTAGCGTATTGGTCCAGTACGCCTTTTAACGTTGAGCCGTTTTCAAAGCGTCTTGGTTCACTTGTTCCTGTCCAGCTAGCAGGCATAGGGTCAACGGCTCTGCCGCGCTCTGCTAAAACACGATCAAGTGTTTGCTCTGGCTTTTTAAGCTGCAGTACAAACTTATCGCGCTCCTTATCGGATTTAACTTGGTTACGGATAGACGAATAAAAGCGAGAAAGCCCCTCGGCAGCTGCGTTTTTAGTCTCTTTTATGTCAAACAATGGTCCCGCTCCGACTAACACATAGATAGCCAGTAAAATTAATGCAACTGCTAGTATTAAATGCTTAACCCAAAACCACATAACTCATGCTCATTTATTATCATTATTTATTTATACCACTACTTTTTATAAAAAGAAGGAGTATTTTTATCTGGGCGTGTTTTAAAACGGCGGTGCAGCCACATGTATTGCTCAGGTGCAGCGTTAATTGATTGCTCAACGCGCTGATTTACACGTGTTACATCTGCTTTATCATCGCCGCTTGGGAAATTTTCAAGCTCAGGTACTATTTCTAAATGGTATTTACCGTGCTCATCACGACGACTAATTAGGCTCATGGTTTCGCAGTGTTTACTTGCTGCAAAAAGTAATGTGCCTGTGGTGGTGGCTGTATCTGGCACTGCGTAAAAAGGCACAAATTCACAGCGGTTACGGCCGTAGTCTTGGTCGGGTAGGTAATAACACACCTTTTTATTTTTTAGTGACTTTAACAAGCCTTTTACGTCCTTTCGTCCAATTAAATACTCGTTAGAACGAAGGCGGCCATTGGTTGTAAAGTATTCCATGAGTGCATTGTTATGTGGGCGGTAAAACCCCAGCCCTTGGCATTTGGTGCCCATAACACGACTCGCCATTTCTAAATGCAAAATATGCGGCACCAATAGCAGTACGCCTTTACCTTGAGCCTGCACGCGCTCAAAGTGCTCTAATCCTTTAATAGAGCCATACGCTTTTTTAACGCGCCACTGCGGCCACCACCAAGCCATGCCAGTTTCCACCATGGCAATTCCGGTGTTTTCCATATTTTTTAGCACAAGCTGTTGTTGCTCTGCTTCGCTCATATCAGGAAAACACAGCTTTATATTAACCTCGGCAATATGGCGACGACGTTTCATAAATTTATGTACTAAGCGCCCCAATAACTTACCTAAGCTAAGCTGAATTTTTTGTGGCAACCACGAAATCAAATACAAAAAGAAAACGCCAATCCACGTTAGCCAATAACGAGGGCCTAAAAACGAGGCTTTAAAAGGAGATGAGGTGACCACAAAATACTCTCTAAAATAAAAACGCTAGTTTAACGCTTAGTGTTATAAAATACAAAAAGCCAGCAATGGCTGGCTTTAAACGTTACTTTTTAACTTATTAGGCTTTTTTTAAGCCTTGGTTAATACCCAGTAAATCGGCAGTTGTTAGTGTACCTGCAGCTTGCTTTAAGCGAAGCGTAGATAACACGTAACGATAGCGTACATCAGCTAGGTTACGTTTTGCATCGTACAGGTTTTGCGTGCTTACAAGCACATCAACAATAGTACGCGTGCCTACTTCAAAGCCAGCTTCTGTTGCTTTAAGCGCACTTTGCGCTGATACCACAGCTTGCTCTAGAGCTTTGTAAGTTGCGATGTCTGATACAACCTGGTTGTATGAGGTAATAACGGTACGCGTTACGGCGCGGTAATTTGTTTCGTAATCTTGGCTGGCTGAAACATAAAACGCACGGGCTTGTTTAGTTGCAGCTACGGTTGCGCCGCCTGTGTACAGAGGAACACTTAAATTAACGGCAACCGATGTTGAGTCGGCACGTGGTTGGTCGTTAAAGCTTAAACCATTTATATTTTGGTCAGTTAAAGAATCACCGTAGCTGGCATCAAGTGTTAGCTTTGGGTAGTGGCCAGCTTTAGCAAGCGTGATCTGATCCTTAGCAATATCAACCGTGACTTTAGCCACTTGTAAGCTGATATTATTGTTCTCAGCTACTTTTACAAAGTCAGTCGATTTTTTAACCGGTTTTACTGTTGAAAATGTTTCGGTGTTTAAAAAATCAAGTTTTGCGTGGTATTTACCGGTTATTTCACGCAGTTGCTCGCGTGCGGTTTCAACGGCATTACTGGCAATAATTTCTTGTGCTACTGAGTTATCGTATTGTGCTTGCGCTTCGTGAACATCTGTAATTGCTGTAAGGCCAACTGCGTAACGCTGTTTTGTTTGCTCTAACTGGCGTTCAATGGCACGCTTTTCGGCTTGCACAAATTCAAGGTTATCAATGGCGCTTAATACGTTAAAATAGCCTTCAGCAACGCGCACAATTAAGTTTTGTTTTGCGTTATCGTATTGCGCATTGGCTTGCAGCGCTTGTTTTTCGGCAATATCAAGTGTATTCCATGCGCCTAAGTCGAATAAGGTTTGGCTTAAACTAACACCACGCGTGAATTGGTCGGTATCGCTGTTTATTTTAACTTGGTCAGCTAAGTCACCAACGCTCTGAAAAGAGGTAGAATCGCTTTTTTCATAGCCCATGCTTACGCCAATTTGCGGCAATAATGCACTCATTGCTAAATCGCTTTCGTAAGATTGCGCATCTGCTTGGGCTTTTGCTTTTAAAACAGTGGGATCGTTAGCAGTAGCAATTTCAAAAACTTGCATTAAATCTTCAGCACTTGCTGTGGTTGTGCCTAATGCGCACGACAAACTAACGAGCGCTGCAAGGATGTTCTTTTTCATGTTAGGTTCAGTCCTTAGACAAATTTTGTACTAAAAGCATGGTAACGTGTTTTGCTTAATAACTAAAAAAGAAATTAGTAAAACTGTATGTTCAAATGTAACAGAATATATTAACAAACTTTAATCGTTTAAATAAGCGGGATGTATAATATGGCAGATAAAAGCTTGGTTCAATTTACACATAAAGATGTGAGCTTAAAAGCAGTTAAAAGTCTGTATAATGGCTTTTTTAAGGTGGATATGTATGAGTTTGAGCATAGCCTGTTTAATGGTGGTACATCGCAACTTATAAAGCGCGAAATACTAGAGCGGGGCGATGCCATTGCTGTTCTACCTTATGATGTAACTACGCAAAGTGTACTTTTAATAGAGCAAATACGTATTGGCGCTATTAACAGCAAACACTCGCCCTGGCTGCTAGAATGTATAGCCGGTATGACCGATGGCAGTACCGATTACGAAGGGGTGGTAAAAAAAGAAGCCTATGAAGAGGCTGGACTTGAGCTTACTGACCTTGAATTTATGCTCTCTTACCTTTCAAGTCCGGGCGGTACCACTGAGCGCTTACATTTATACTTAGCGCGGGCAGATTTAAGCCAAGTACAAAGTGGTGTATATGGCCTTGAAAGCGAAGGTGAAGACATTAAAACCCATATTTTGAGCCTTGATGATGCGCTTTTGCGCCTCAATAACGGTGAAATAGATAATGCGGCAACGGTAATCTGTTTACAGTGGTTGGCGTTAAATCGTGAAAAAATAAGCAGTAAGTGGACATAATTTTAACTTTTTAATACGGCGGTACTTTGACAGCACTTTTAGCAACCCAACGATATATTCAGAGCCTCCCAAAGTACATGACGCTTTGCGAGCATAATTACGTACGTCTTTCAAAACTATTACCTAAAGAGCGCAGCGCTAATAGTGTGCGTAAAGTTAAATTAGGTCATAGTGAATTTGCCATTATCATTGACGATAGTGCTAAGTACACACTGGATATTTCTATCAAACAGCTAACAGGGATGGTTAAAGGCGTTTCTCCTTTGTATTTAACAGTCAGGCTTTATCAAGATGCAAAAGTGGCTGAAATTATTCACCACGATTACCATCAACGGATAAAGCCATCTTATGGTTATCCAAATCCTAAAATGCACCAAAAAGATGAAAAGTATCAACTTAATGCATTTTTATATGACTGGTTAGTAGCCTGTGTAGAGCATGGCCGAGCAGTACTAAACTGGGATATAAACAATGGCTTGGTTTGATGAGCATTATCACTTTAACCGCTCATCGCTGCGTGTTGCGCATATAACCGATAGCCATTTATTTGCCGACCCTAACGCTGAGTACTTTAACGTAAACACCGCCGCACATTTTGCACAAGCATTAGCGCACATGGCCACGCAGTCATTAGATGCGGTTATATTTGGTGGTGATTTAACACAAGATCATAGTTTTGAATCTTATTTATTATTTGCTGAGCTTATTAATAACGCTGATTTGACCTGCCCAGTATTCTGGGTACCAGGCAATCATGATGAGATTGCCATGCTTAATCGTATCAGTGGTGGGCAAATAGTGTCAGCTAAACGCATTATCGCACAAGGATTTGAGCTGCTACTTATAAACTCAAAAGGCCCTACACCTGCAGGGTGGGTGTCTAGTGAGCACTTAAATGAAATCACTGATTGTTTAGCAAGTTCGCAATCGCAGCATGTAGTGTTTTGTCATCACAACCCGCTTGCTATTAATGGCTATCTTGATAAACACATGCTTGAAAACGGCCCGCAGTTATTAAACGTGTTAGTTAATAGCGCTAATGTAGCGGCGTTGCTGCACGGTCATGTGCATAATCACTATACGCAAACTTTTAGAGAGCTGAGTATTTATGCAACGCCCGCCAGTTCGGTGCAATTTACAAAAAATTGCCCGCAATGGCAGCAAGAAAACCACGGCCCCGCTTATCGAATGTTGCATTTAACTACACAGGACAATGCTTTAACAGTTAAAACGGATGTTGTATGGTTAAACGCGTAATTTATATTCATGGCTTTAATAGTTCTGAAAAATCATATAAAGCTGTGCGCTTTGGCGAGCTTATGGCAAACTATGACGTTGACTATTGCGTACCGCGTTTAAATCACGAGCCCTTACAAGCTATTTTACAGCTTGAGCATTTATTAACGCCAGATACCGCGTTACTTGGGAGCTCACTAGGTGGATTTTATGCCACCTATTTGTCGCAGCGTTATAACCTGCGAGCAGCATTAATAAACCCAGCAGTAGCACCGTTTAACTTATTAGCGCCGCTTATTGGCCACAATTATAATCCGTACCAAGATTATCATTATGAGTTAAATACCAGCCACATGGATGCTTTAAAAGCATTGTATGTGCCTAAATTAACATCCCCCGAATTGCTCTATTTGTTGCAGCAAACGGGAGATGAAGTGTTAAATTATCAACACGCAGTAAATTATTTTTCACAATGCAAACAGTTAGTTGAGTTTGGTGGCGATCACAGCTTTGTTGGTTTTGAACGCACCTTAGATAGTATTGTAGAGTTTCTTAAATTACCTAAAACAAATTAGCCTAAGCGCATATAAAGATAAAAATTATGAGTCAGCAAAATTATAACGCCGAAGCCATTGAGGTTCTCAATGGATTAGAGCCGGTAAAACGCCGCCCTGGTATGTATACCGACACGGTACGTCCAAATCATTTAGGCCAAGAGGTTATCGATAACAGTGTCGATGAAGCCATGGCGGGCCATGCCACTAAAATTGATGTGATCTTACACGAAGATAACTCTCTTGAAGTTATAGACGATGGCCGTGGTATGCCTATAGATATTCACCCTGAGGAAGGTATTCCTGGGGTGGAGCTGATTTTTACCAAGCTGCATGCAGGTGGTAAATTCTCTAACAAAAACTATCAGTTTTCGGGCGGTTTACACGGGGTAGGTATTTCGGTTGTAAATGCGTTATCGCACCGTGTTGAAGTAACGGTAAGGCGCGACGCTCAACAATTTAGAATGGCCTTTGAAAACGGCGATAAAGTTGAAGACTTAAATGTCATTGGCACTGTTGGTAAGCGCAACACCGGTACAACCGTTCGATTTTGGCCCGATGCGAGTTACTTTGACTCAGCTAACTTTTCAATTACTAAATTAAACCACCTATTAAAAGCTAAAGCGGTTTTATGCCCAGGCTTGCGCATTAAGTTTGTTAATAAGCAAACTAAAGAAACGCAAGAATGGTTTTACGAAACAGGCTTAAAGGATTACTTAATTGAAGCTGTTAAAGGCTTTGAAGTACTGCCAAAAGACCCATTTGTAGGCGAGTTTTCAAGCTCGATTGAAGGGGCTGATTGGGCTGTTGTATGGCAACCTGAAGGCGGCGAGTCGATTGCGGAGAGCTATGTAAACCTTATTCCTACCGCACAAGGTGGTACTCACGTAAATGGTTTGCGCCAAGGCTTACTTGAAGCAATGCGCGAATTTTGTGAATTTAGAAACTTATTACCGCGTGGCGTAAAGCTTACCCCAGATGATATTTGGGAGCGCTGTAGCTATGTGTTATCGGTAAAAATGCAAGACCCACAATTTGCTGGTCAAACGAAAGAAAAGCTTTCTTCTCGCTCATGTGCAGCGTTTGTATCGGGTGTGGTTAAAGACTCATTTAGCTTATGGTTAAACGAGCACACAGACACTGCAGAATTGCTTGCTGAACTGTGTATTTCAAATGCACAGCGCCGATTGCGAGCGGCTAAAAAAGTAGTGCGTAAACGCGTTACCTCAGGCCCTGCGTTACCCGGTAAACTAACCGACTGTAGTGCCGCCGATAACGACCGTACAGAACTATTTTTGGTAGAGGGTGACTCAGCAGGTGGCTCGGCTAAGCAGGCACGCGATCGTGAGTTTCAGGCAATAATGCCACTGCGCGGTAAAATTTTGAATACGTGGGAAGTTGAATCAGGGCAAATATTAGCCTCGCAAGAGGTGCATGATATTTCGGTGGCGCTGGGTATTGACCCAGACTCAACTGATTTAACCGGCCTGCGTTATAATAAAATTTGTATATTAGCCGATGCTGACTCGGATGGACTACACATTGCCACCTTATTGTGTGCTTTGTTTGTGCGTCATTTTCCGCAATTGGTTAAAACAGGGCATGTATACGTGGCTATGCCACCACTGTTTAGAATCGACATTGGTAAAGAGGTGTATTACGCCCTCGATGAAGATGAAAAAACAGGTATTTTGGCCCGTATAGAAGCAGAGAAAAAACGCGGTAAAGTAAACGTGCAACGATTTAAAGGGCTGGGCGAAATGAACCCGCTGCAGCTGCGCGAAACGACAATGGACCCAAATACTCGCCGCTTAGTGCAACTCACGCTAGATGAAGAAGAGCAAACATTAGAAATGATGGATATGCTACTTGCTAAAAAGCGCTCGTCAGACAGACGCCAGTGGCTAGAAGATCACGGTAATAAAGCACAGGTATAATAAGCTTGTGTTTAACACTTGGAGAGGCAAATGAATAAAATACTAGGAAGTTTATTATTGCTTGGCTTAACAACAGCCCCAGCAATGGCAAAAGACATACTAGACAAACTCACCGTAGCACCTGGGTTTGAGGTAAGCTTATTTGCTGATGATGTTGAAAATGCACGCCAAATAGCAGTATCAAAAAAAGGCATTGTTTACGCAGGTTCGCGCAAAGCAGGAAATGTGTATGCGTTAATCGATCATAACAGTGATGGCGTAGCAGATAAAAAAATGGTGATTGCTGAGGGGCTAAACATGCCCTCTGGTTTAGCAATTAAAGATGGCGACTTATACGTAGGTGAAGTACACCGTATTATTCGCTTTAAAAACGTAGACACGCAGTTAAAAGACCCTAAATTTGACGTGGTTTACAACGCGTTGCCATCGGATCGTCACCACGGGTGGAAGTTTTTACGCTTTGCACCCACTGGCGAGCTTATTATTCCGGTTGGTGTTCCGTGTAATATATGCGCCGAAGATGAGCGTTACGGGCGTATTTTTGCACTTGATGTAGAAACCAAACAAATTAAAACAATAGCCCAAGGGGTACGCAACTCAGTGGGGTTTGACTTTCATCCAAGCACGCAAGCATTATGGTTTAGCGATAACGGCCGCGACATGATGGGTGATGATATTCCACCTGATGAAATTAATCGCGTAAGTAAAGAAAACGAGCATTTTGGTTTTCCTTATGTTCACGCCGGTGCCATTGTAGATCCTGAGTTTGGTAAAGGTAAAAACATTAGCGACTACAGCCCGCCAGCGCTTGCGCTAGGTGCTCACGTTGCGCCCCTTGGTATTCATTTTTATACCGGTAAACAGTTCCCGGGTTCTTACAAAGAGCAGCTATTTGTTGCTGAACATGGCTCGTGGAATCGTACTAAAAAATCAGGTTATAAAGTGGCTGTAGCTAATGTAGAGCAAGGGCGTATTACTAAATACACGCCATTTATTACCGGCTTTATGCATAACGAAACAACCTTTGGACGCCCAGTTGCATTTGCACAATTAAATGACGGCAGTCTTCTAATAAGCGACGATTACGCAAATGTGATCTACCGCGTAAGCTATAAGAAAAACTAGGTAAGCTTTAATGAGTGATACAGATACCTTGCTAATGCAAGGAATTGAACAACAAACAATGGGGCGTTTTACTGAAGACGCCTACTTAAATTACTCTATGTACGTAATTATGGACCGTGCATTACCGCATGTTGGTGATGGTTTAAAACCGGTTCAACGTCGTATTATTTATGCTATGAGTGAGCTGGGTTTATCGGCCGCTGCTAAATATAAAAAATCGGCTCGTACGGTAGGTGATGTATTAGGTAAATACCACCCGCATGGCGACAGTGCCTGTTACGAGGCTATGGTATTAATGGCGCAGCCGTTTTCTTACCGTTACCCATTAGTCGATGGGCAAGGTAACTGGGGGGCAGCAGATGACCCTAAATCGTTTGCGGCAATGCGTTATACCGAAGCACGCTTATCAAAGTTCTCTGAGGTATTACTTAAAGAGCTAGGCCAAGGCACCGTTGATTGGACGCCAAACTTTGACGGCACTATGGACGAGCCATTAGTGTTACCGGCGCGCTTACCGCATATTTTGTTAAATGGCGTAACGGGTATTGCAGTAGGTATGGCAACCGATATTCCACCACATAATGTGCGTGAAGTAGCCAGTGCCTGTTGTTTATTACTTGATAAGCCTAAAACCGAGCTTGATGAGTTACTTGAGCTTGTGCACGCACCTGATTATCCAACCGACGCTGAAATAATTACCCCAAAAGCCGATATTCATAAAATATACAAAACCGGCCGAGGCTCAATTAAAATGCGCGCGGTGTATACTGAAGAGCATGGCGATATTGTTATTACGGCGCTACCGCATCAGTGTTCAGGGGCTAAAGTGCTTGAGCAAATAGCAGCGCAAATGAATGCTAAAAAGCTGCCAATGGTCGCTGATTTACGAGATGAGTCTGATCACGAAAATCCAACCCGTATTGTGATTGTACCGCGTTCAAACCGCATTAAAGCTGAGCCGTTAATGGCGCACCTATTTGCCACCACCGACCTTGAAAAAAACTACCGTGTAAACTTAAACATGCTAGGCCTTGATGGCCGCCCGCAAGTAAAAGACCTACGCAGTATTTTATCTGAGTGGCTAACGTTTAGACGCGAAACAGTACGCAGGCGCTTACAGCACCGTTTAGATAAAGTACTGGCACGATTGCATATTTTAGAAGGTTTACTTGCTGCCTTTTTAAATATTGATGAAGTAATTGAAATTATTCGCACAGAAGATAAACCAAAACCTGTGTTGATGGAGCGCTTTGATTTAACCGATACTCAAGCCGAAGCCATTTTAGAGTTAAAACTTCGTCATTTAGCAAAACTAGAAGAATTTAAAATACGTGGCGAGCAAGATGAGCTGGCCAAAGAACGTGACAAGTTAGAGCAAACGCTTGGCTCAGACCGTCGTATGTCAACGCTTCTTAAAAAAGAAATTCAAGAAGCGGCCGACATGTATGGCGACGATCGCCGCTCACCTGTTATTGAGCGCGTAGAAGCTAAAGCACTGAGTGAAAAAGATTTAATTCCTTCAGAGTCGGTAACAGTCGTGCTTTCTGATAAAGGCTGGGCACGTGTTGGTAAAGGCCATGACATTGACGTAGAAGGGCTTAATTACCGTGCTGGCGATGAGTACAAAGCCTCCGCTAAGGGTAAGAGTAATCAGCCTGCGGTATTTTTAGACTCAGCAGGGCGTGCATTTGCAACCGATGCGCACAGCTTGCCATCAGCACGTAGCCAAGGCGAGCCAATGACTGGGCGCTTTAACCTCACCACTGGGGCTAATTTTGAGCACGTGGTAATGGGTGAAGACAATCAAGTGCTACTTATGGCCTCTGACGCGGGTTATGGTTTTATTACTGACTTTAAAGACCTAGTAAGTAAAAATAAAAACGGTAAAGCCTTGGTGAGCGTGCCTAAGGGCGGAATTTTACTCTCACCAATCAGAGTAAACGATGTAGCAACCGATTACTGCATGGCCATTTCGAACGAAGGGCGCATGCTGTTATTCCCACTGCGCGACTTACCAAAACTGGGTAAAGGTAAAGGTAATAAAATTATCTCTATTCCAGGGGCTAAAGTGCAAGCACGTGAAGAGTTTGTCAAAGTGCTGGCGGTGGTACCACAAGGCAGTAGCGTTACCCTTCATGCTGGTAAACGAAAGCTAACGCTTAAACCGAGCGACTTGGAGCATTATCATGGTGAGCGCGGGCGTAGAGGTAATAAGTTACCGCGAGGCTTACAGCGTGTTGATGAAGCTGTGGTGGAATTTACGCCGGCAGATGAGCAAAGTGATGACACATTAGCCGAAGAATAAGCCCGAAATATATACCTCTAACGGCCTGCTTTTGCAGGCCGTTTTTGTTTATGCTGTATTTTTCAGCTTACAGCTGTTCGCTATTGTCTCGTGATCGTCATAAAATCACGTTATAATAGTGAAATATGCGTGGCTTATAGCGCATTGCACACACATTTTGGAGAGAAGTTTGTTAGCTGTTATACGTGTTTTAATTATGGTGCTGTTTATATTTTTCAGCTGCGTGTTTGGGTTGTTATTGTCGATTGTGAGACCGTTTCACCCTAATAATGTGCATGTGATAGCCGGCTGGTTTGGCTCAATGGCTAAAATGTTAGGGGTTAAACTTGTCCTTAAACGCCACCCTGATGCGCTCAATATTGGCCCTGCGGTTTACCTATCAAACCATCAAAACAATTACGATTTATTTACTGTATCGGCTATGGTGCCTGAAAACTGTGTTAGCTTAGGCAAAAAAAGCTTAAAGTGGATCCCATTTTTTGGACAACTTTACTGGTTGTCGGGCAACATATTGATTGATAGAGCTAATCGCTCAAAAGCGGCAGGTACAATTTCAAAAGCCGCTGAAAAAATTAAACAAAAAGGCCTATCTATTTGGGTATTTCCCGAAGGCACAAGAAGCTATGGCCGCGGTTTACTGCCATTTAAAACCGGTGCATTTCACACCGCTTTAAGCGCAGATGTACCCATAGTACCGGTATGTATGAGCACAACTGATAAAACTATTAAGCTAAACCGCTGGGATAATGGTACAATTTACATTGAAATGTTAGCGCCTATATCACTTGATAAAAAAGTGAGTGCCCGTGAACAGGCCACCCAAGTGCATAGTATTATGGCTGCTAAAATAACTGAATTAGATGCTCAAGCGAGAGATAAATAATGGAAAACTGGCGTGAAATAAGTGAAGACATCGTAAGTTCACTACTTGAAGATGGCTCTGATCCTGAAATACTTTATGAAGTTGAGCATCATTTTGTATGCGAAGATTTTAGCAAATTAGAGCAAGCGGCACTGGCTGCCTTTAAATTAGGCTACGATGTTGAAGAACCGGCAGAGCTTGAGCTAGAAGATGGCAGCAAAATTTGGAGCTTTGATATTGTAGTCGAAGCTGAGCTAGACGTTGAAGTTATAATGGAAGACGTTGATAAACTTGCAGCGTTAGCTGTTGAGTGTGACGTTGAATACGACGGTTGGGGCACTTACTTTCAAGAGTAGGGCGTTAGCTAGTTGATAAAGGCGAGCATTTATATATGCTCGCTTTTTTTGTGCACAGAGTAAACATGACTCTTTAAACCGCAGCCTATTTTCAGATATTAATTCATTTTTAGTGTAATGGCACATTAATACCCCCTTTATATTGCCTTATTTAACGGCAAAAATTTAATACTTTTCGTGTTACCAATTTCATTTTTGTTATAACCAATTATTATCTTTCATATAAAAAACTTAATTCTCCTTAATTTATTCATTAAAAGTTAAGCTTGTTCATATTCCTGTTGGTAATAGAGCTTGTTTCGACGTACTACTTATTCATTAAATTGAAAAAATATTTTTATTTATTGCTAACCTGTCCCTAATATATAACCTGTTGAATAGTTATAACTATTTACAAGTTGTAAATGCGATATTTAATAAAACTAATACTTATTTGCTATTACATCCTCTGTTGACATATTGGTAACAAAAAATATAGCCTTTAGCTCGCCATATGGTATTAATATTGGTAAGGCCAATTCAAGGGTTTTAGATTGATTTTTGTAACCCGAGTGTTCTTGCCAAATCTATTCATACACAAAAATAGAAACCTGTTTACACAGGGTGATCTAAGTTTTAGTGACTGACACAAAACTAGGTAGTTAGGTTATTTTTATATTCAGGTTTAAAGGAATAAAGATAATGATTAACCATAAAAAACTGTTTTTTTACAGCGCAATTGCGACAAGTTCAGCGCTATCTCATGCTGCAACAATTAATAATTCAGGCTTTGAAAGTGGCTTTAGTAATTGGAACGAAACCGACCCAGCCGCTATTTCTTCAGATGCTTACAGTGGCTCAAAATCGTTAAAAATTCAGGGCAGTCCAGCACGGGTTTATCAAGTGGTAGATATACAGCCTAACACTGAATACACCCTAAGTGCTTATGTGCTGGGTAAAGGGCAAATTGGTGTAAACGATTTAAATGGTTTATTTAAAAACCAAACCTTTAATGTTTCTTCGTGGACTAAAGTAACAAAAACATTTACCTCAGCAAACACCAATTCACTTCAGGTTTTTGCTAAACATTACAACAACACCAGCGATGTAAGGTTTGATAATTTTGCCTTGGTTGAGGGCAGCGGCAGTAATGATGGTGGCTCAGATGGCGGCAGCGATAACTCAAATGGTTCAACAATTCCTAGCAGCATAACCAGTGGTAGCATTTTTGATTTAGAAGGTGATAACCCAAATCCTCTCGTTGACGATAGCACCTTAGTGTTTGTGCCGTTAGAGGCACAACATATTACGCCTAATGGTAATGGCTGGCGTCATGAGTATAAGGTTAAAGAAAGTTTACGCGTTGCTATGACTCAAACCTATGAAGTGTTCGAAGCTACGGTTAAAGTTGAGATGTCTGATGGCGGAAAAACAATTATATCGCAGCACCATGCTAGTGATACCGGCACTATATCTAAAGTGTATGTGTCGGATACTGATGAATCGGGCTTTAATGATAGCGTAGCGAACAACGGAATTTTTGATGTGTACGTACGTTTACGTAATACCAGCGGTAATGAAGAAAAATTTGCTTTGGGTACAATGACCAGCGGTGAGACATTTAACTTGCGGGTAGTTAATAACTACGGCGATGTAGAGGTTACGGCATTCGGTAACTCGTTCGGTATACCAGTAGAGGATGATTCGCAGTCATACTTTAAGTTTGGTAACTACCTGCAATCGCAAGACCCATACACATTAGATAAATGTGGTGAGGCCGGAAACTCTAACTCGTTTAAAAACTGTTTTGAGGATTTAGGCATTACAGAGTCAAAAGTGACGATGACCAATGTGAGTTATACGCGCGAAACTAATTAATTAGTGACTTATTATGGCCACTCAATTGAGTGGCCATAATAAAAAAACTTTATTTTATAACCATTTTTTATTTTTAAAGTACACGCCAATACCGCCAGTAAGCACAATTAAAAAAATCACAAATGCACTAAATGCATAAGGGTTTTCGGTACCAGGTATGCCACCTACATTTACCCCTAAAAGGCCAGTTAAAAAGCCCAGTGGTAAAAAAAGCGCAGCCACAACTGACATTACATACATGCGTTGATTTAATTGCTCAGACACTTGGTTAGTAATGGTTTGCTGAATGATTTGCGCACGCTCTATGGCGCTATCTAGCTCTTCTAAATAACGAATAAGTAAGTTAGTGGTTTCGTTTAGCTTTGCTTTATCTTCATCTAAAAGCCAGGGGTAATGGTTATTTACCATTAAACTTAACGCTTCCTTTTGCGGTTTTAAGTAACGCTTTAAGGCAATAGTTTGACGGCGCAGTTGAGATAAACCTTGGTTATCAAACTTTTTACTTGGCTCGTCTATTTCTTCTTCAAATTCATCCAGGGTTTCATCAAGCGTATCAATGACACTTTGCATGCGTGATGTCAGTTTTTGCGTAATAGAGCCGACCAACTCTGATATTGAGCATGGGCCGTGGCCAGCATTAAGCTCTGCTAATATATCTTGAATCGAAAGTAAGCGACGTTTGCGCGTTGTGATAACCACAGATTCGCTAATAAATAAACGAATTGACACCATGTCCTCAGGGCTTTGCGCTGGGTTTAAATTTACACCACGTAAAAACAGCATATGGCCATTGGTACTAGGTGTTAAGCGAGGGCGAGTTTCATCAGCAATAAGCGAATCAAGCTCAAAGTCGGTAAGGTGAGCCTGGCTTTTAAGCCACGTTACTGCCTCGCTTTGGCTGTAGTCCATATGTATCCACAGTTTACCTTGGCTAGGGTGCCAGTTATTTAAATCGCGGGTGTTTTCTATGGCGTGCGCGCCGCCTTTTTCATCAAGCACCAGTGCATGCAGTAAACCATTAATCATATTTTAAACTCATATAATAGTGTATTTTTAATACAGTTAACTATAGTGTATCTGCATAGTGCTTTACAAACTTACTTTAACTTTTAATAAGTTAGCGTTAAGGTAAAACCTATATGCAGGCTTTAATTGCTAAATAAGGCACTAAACAGCAAGGCGCGCATTGTGTGATTAGTTCCTATAAAAGATCAATTTAATTTACTCATCGACTAGATAAATTTATTTCGCTGGTGTTTTTTGCGCCGTAGCGTATAAGTCACTTTTTTATTAAGGGCACATTTATGACAGCAAAGTTAACTGTTGGTTGGCGTGAGTGGTTAAGTTTACCCGAGCTTGGCATCGAAAAGATAAAAGCAAAAGTTGATACTGGCGCCCGCACTTCATGTATTCATGCAATTAACATTGAAGAGTACAAAGAAGGCGAAGAAAAGTGGGTAAAATTTATAGTCCAACCATTGCAAGATGACGAACACACTCAGGTTGCTTGCACTGCAAAGGTTAAAAAAATTAAGGCGGTAACCAGCTCAAGTGGGCAAAAAGAGTTACGCTACTTTATAGAAACAACATTGCATGCAGGGCAGCACAGCTGGCCAATAGAAGTTACTTTAACGAGTCGGGCAACCATGAAGTTTAGAATGTTATTAGGGCGTACAGCCATGGAAAATCGTATAGTCGTTGATCCGGCTTTATCTCATTTATTAGATAGTTAAGGTTTTAACTATGAAAATTGGTATTTTATCTCGCAACAGAAATTTGTATTCAACGCGTCGCTTAATTGAAGCGGCAGAGGCACGCGGTCACGAGGTAAAGGTGATTGATGCGCTTCGTTGCTATATGAATATAAACTCAGAACAGCCAGAAATTCACTACCGTGGTGAAAATTTAAAAGATTTTGACGCCATTGTTCCACGTATTGGTGCATCGGTGACGTTTTATGGTTGCTCTGTTTTACGTCAGTTCGAAATGATGGGGGTTTATCCTGTTAACGAATCGGTGGCTATTTCTCGTTCGCGCGATAAATTACGCTCACTTCAGCTGTTATCACGTAAAGGGGTAGGCATGCCGGTAACCGGTTTTGCCAGCAAACCAGATGACGTTAAAGACTTACTAGAAATGGTAGGCGGTGCTCCGGTTGTTATTAAATTACTTGAAGGTACACAAGGCATCGGTGTTGTACTTGCTGAAACACGCAAAGCGGCTGAAAGTGTTATTGAAGCGTTTATGGGTTTAAAAGCCAATATTATGGTTCAAGAATACATTAAAGAAGCTGGCGGAGCCGACATTCGTTGTTTTGTATTAGGTGATAAAGTAATAGCGGCCATGAAGCGCCAAGCGCAAGAAGGCGAGTTTCGCTCAAACCTTCACCGTGGTGGTAGCGCTACATTAGTACGCATTACTCCAGAAGAGCGTAAAACCGCCGTTGCTGCAGCAAAAGCCATGGGCTTAAATGTAGCGGGCGTTGATTTACTTCGCTCATCTCGTGGGCCTTTGGTAATGGAAGTAAACTCTTCTCCAGGCCTTGAAGGGATTGAAGTGGCAACAGGTAAAGATATTGCCGGTATGGTGATTGATTTCATCGAAAAAAATGCTGCTATTAAAGGAACCGCAACCCGTGGCAAAGGTTAAAATTAATCGTCCTTTTACCTTATTAGGTGAAAGTGTTGGCGTGGGCGAGCGTAAAACCCTTGCCTTAGAGGCTGCTAAACTTTACACCCATTCACCGCTCAATATTCCTATTGAGGTGGTTAATGGTGTAATGGAAGGCCCAGTGCTAATGGTGTGTGCCGCTATTCATGGGGATGAGCTAAATGGTGTAGAAGTTGTACGCCAGCTGCTCTCTAAAATAGATGCAAGCCAACTGCGCGGAACCATAATTGCTGTGCCAATTGTTAATGTGTTTGGCTTTATTCATAAATCACGTTATTTACCCGATAGGCGTGATATGAACCGCAGCTTTCCGGGCTCTGAGCGTGGATCGCTAGCGGGGCGTATGGCACATATGTTTTTTAATCAGGTGGCGGTACATTGTACCCACATTATTGATTTACATACGGGGGCGATTCACCGTACTAACTTACCGCAAATACGCGCTAACTTAGATGATGAAGCAACCGCTGAGATGGCCAAAGCATTTGGTACGCCAGCGGTTATAAATGCATCCCTTCGTAATGGCTCATTACGTAGTGAAGCCGCTAATTTAGGTATACCGGTTATTACTTACGAAGCCGGTGAAGCCCTACGCTTTGACCCCATTGCAATTGCAGCAGGTGTGCAGGGTGTGGATTATGTGATGCGGCATTTAAAAATGATCCGCGGCAAGCGTCCTAAAAAGCTGCCCGAACCTATTATTGCAGGGTCTACAAGTTGGATACGCGCTGAGGTAGATGGCATTGTACGTGCGCAAGTATCGCTAGGTGAACACGTAGAAAAAGGCCAAGTGTTGGCGTACATAAGTAGCCCATTAGGTGATACCGAACTTGAGCTTTTAGCGCCTAAAGGCGGTATTGTGATAGGCCAGCAAACTATGCCATTAGTAAACGAAGGGGATGCGGTATTCCACCTTGCTTACTTTGCAAATGATAACAGCTTAGTAGAGCAGCAATTAGAGCATTTTATTGACGAAATAAATGATTTAGATGAAGAGCTTAAAACAGCTGAGCTAAATAATTAGCATTGTGTTAGCTAGTAAAAAGCCGCAGTGAGGTTTGCCTTACTGCGGTTTTTTTGCGGATATGACTTTTAAAACTATGTCTTTTTAGGGCCAATAATCCGTTTTATTACCGGTGCCTTTGTAGGCTTAGGTTCTTTATTTAATACCATAACCGGGCGTATCACAAACAGGTTATTAGGGTAAACAACTCGGTGCCCATCCACATGCTCAAGTAGCACGTTCATTAAACCTAATTCGACAATGCGCCCTTCTATATGGTTTGCGCCATCAACAATACGCACCCAATTTCCCACATGAAAACCATTTTGAATAAACATGAGTAAAAAAGCGGTAAGGTTACTAAGCAGCGACCAAGCGGCAAATAAAGCGACCCCGAGCATAGCAAATAATGATGAGCCCAAAACTAATAGCCCGCGCAGCTCTATACCCCAAAATATAAGCACTAAGCACAGCACTACAAACGCTAAAATGATTTTTAATAACAGCTCAGCTCTAAATTTACGATGAACATCTACTTTTCCTTTTATGGCTTTTTCGAGCAACTTTTTAGTGACTTTTAATAAAAGAGGAAAAAGTAAAATGGCCATAAGGGTAACAATCAATTTATATTGCGTACCCATTAGCTCTAAAAGCGCAAACAATTCCAAAGTGTGATCCCGTACTGTTTTTAGGAAAATTTAAAGCGCTAGTGTAACGCTTTCGTTTATTGCTCGCTATTTAAAAGGTGTTTTTAACACTCACGAGCCACTGCACCGAATCAACATCGTCGTAGCTATCAAGCGGGGCGGCAATATCAAGGTGGATCATGGTGCCAGAGTTTGCTCTGCTAGGTGCTAAACGCAAACCCACCCCAACATTTTTTAAAACATGGTCGTTCTCGCCGTTGTCTTCATCGTTAAACCAAGCGCGGCCAACATCAACAAAGCCCGCTGCACCGACTTTAAATAGCTGCAGTAAATCGTACTCCCAGTAATAGCGTTTTTCTAGGCTGACTAAAAAGCTTCGGTCGCCATGCTGGTAATCCATAGGATAGCCACGAAGGCCCGTTTCGCCGCCAAGTGTTAGCTGCTTATCGGCGGTTAGGTTTTTAGCATACTGGGCACGGGCTTTAACAAACCAAGATTGGTTTTCGCTGGTATTTAAGTAGTACTGCACTTCGCTGGTGGCTAAAAAGTTTTCTAGTTGTTTTTGCTCTTTATTCCAATAACCATCCACTTGAGCACTAAAACGCCACAGCGTTCTGTCGGTAGTAAAGTGCGCTTTTTTAGTTTTTAACGAATACACGGCTCTGCTGTCATCATTACTTAGTGATTCATCTGAGTAGCCTAATAGGGCTTTAATATTCCACCCTAAATTTAAATCTTCGGTGCGCGAAATACTGTCAAAATTACGCACTTTTATATAACTGTCTTCAAACCAATGACCACTCACATAGGGGTAACTTAGTTGTCTGTTTTTGGCCAAGGGAGCAAAGGTTGTTTCTATTTCTGCAAAGCTGTCTTCTTGCTTTACATAGCCAAGCGTTAAGCGCTGTGTCCAGCTATCAGATAATGCTTTAGAGTGGCCTAAAAAAGCGCTAAAAAAATCGGTTGTTTGATCAAACTCACTGTATTCATCACCACGGCGATACAACGACTCTTCTCGCTGTTCAGAAAAGCTTTTAATACCATAGCTATAAGGTGTATCTATGGCGTAAAACGGATAGGTTAGCTCTAATAAGTGGCGCTTACCGTCGCTGTTGTCGGCATACTCTAAGCGCCCGCGATACCGGCTAGATAATATATTAGGATCGTCATAAACAAATAAATAACCATTACGATCGCTGTCGGTGGTGCGTGAAAACGACAAACGCTTGCCCCAACCCAGTAAATTTGATTCGCGAAAGCCAATGCTCGATTTATTTTCGCCACCGCTGCGGCTAAAGCTTATTTCAGGTAGTAAGGTCCATAAATCGCGAGTTACCACCGCTACATCTACGTTGCCGTCGCAGTTTTCAACCGCGCTTATTTGCGCATCATATAAATAGTTTTGTTGGCGTAATAAACGCTCTGACTCAGCGAGTTTTCTGGCATTGTAATTATCGCCTTGTTTAAATAACAGAATATTACTAATAACGTCTGGCTCGGTTTGAATATGCGCGCGGTTGGCAAAACGAAAAAGCGCGTTATTTTCCTCCTCCAACTCGGTATTAAAAACGTTAAGTTGTTTAAGGGTAATTGAGGTTATTTGGGCGTCGCGGCGACTATTAATCAGTGTGGTTTTATCTTCAACCTCACGGCGTAAATTATTGCTTTTGTCTGAGTGAGTTTGCACAGCGGAGCAGGCGTTAGTTTTATTGGGCGGTTGTTGTGCAAAGGCCTTAGGCGCACTAAAGCTTACAAGGGCTAAGCTTATACAACAGTGTGCAATCCATTTTCTATTCACCATTCAACCTCTTCAATACTACTGCAAATATGAGTCGTAATATCAGCTTACATCATTGTTATTACAATGTAAGTAAAAGGTATGGATTTTGAAACTAATTAATTGTTACCGTTACGCACCTTTGTTAATTAGTGCATATGCGAAGTGTTTTAGCTTAAGTAAAAAGCAAGGGCTGCTAATAAATGCTCGGCTTCTTGGCCTTCGCCATTAATCCAAATACTTTCGCTGTAGTGTTCAAAATTTAAATTAAAGGTTTGCTGTTGATAGCTAAAGCGCAATTGATGACGGTCAGCACCCCCAGCATAGTCAATAATTGTTATTTCATCGGCGTGTAAAAACAGCGTGCTCCACAGCTCAAAGTCTTCATCGTGTGGGGCTTCTACCGGGCTTATAACAATGCATTTATGGGCGTGATTGTATTCAATTTGGGTCATAGTTTACTTAATTGCTAGCAAGGTAATTACGAATGGCCGTTAAAAATTCGCCGCCATATTTATTGAGTTTGGTAAAGCCAACGCCCGATACCTTTAAAAATTCGCTGTCGTTGGTGGGCATTAACTGCGCCATTTCGGCTAAGGTTTTATCGTTAAATACAACGTACGGCGGTACATCGTCGGCATCAGCGAGTTCTTTACGCAGAGCCCGTAAGCGGGCAAATAGTTTTTTGTCGTAGTTAAACTGCGCCAGTTTATCTTGGTATACGTGCTTAGCTTGTAAGCGCGGCTCGGCAAGCTGTAGAGCGTATTCACTTTTAAGTACAGCGCGTGCTGCTTCGGTTAAGCGCAGTGAGGCACCTTGGGTAATATCTTGGCTTAACAAGCCTTGGTGTATAAGTTGGCGTAATATACTGAGCCAAAATTCACTGCTTTTGTCTTTGCCTATGCCATAGGTGCTGAGTTCGTGGTGGTTGTTGTCGCGTATGCGGCTGGTATTAGCCCCGCGTAATAATTCTACAATATAGCCTAAGCCAAAACGCTGCCCAGCTCGGTACACACACGAAAGTGCTTGTTGCGCTACTAATGTGCCATCAAAGCTTTTTGGCGGGTTAATGCAAATATCGCAGTTGCCACATTGCTCGCGTTTATACTCGCTAAAGTAGTTTAATAGTATTTGCCGGCGGCATGTTTGCGCCTCGGCAAAGCTGGCCATGGCATTAAAACGCTGCTCTTCTACGCGGCGGCGTTGTTCATCGTCTATGTCTTCAAAAAAGCGCCTAACGCGGCCTATATCGGCGGGATCAAAATACATAATGGCTTCTGCGGCTAAGCCATCACGTCCAGCGCGGCCGGTTTCTTGATAGTAGGCTTCAATACTTTTTGGAATATCGTAATGCAGAACAAAACGCACATTTGGTTTATTTATGCCCATACCAAAGGCAACGGTCGCAACGACTATTTGAATGTCGTCACGGGCAAACCCGGTTTGCACAAATTGGCGCTGCTCGTTGCTCATGCCAGCATGGTACGCGGCGGCATTTAAACCTGCATCAGCGAGTTTTTCGGCAATGTCATCAACACGCTTACGGCTAGTGCAGTAAATAATGCCACTTTGATTTTTTTGCTCTTTTAAATAGCGCAGTAGTTGCGCCATGGGCTTAAACTTTTCTTCGATGGTGTAACGAATATTCGGTCTGTCGAAGCTGCCGGTATGTATATAGGGCTGTTGTAATTTTAATTGCTCAACTATATCAAAGCGGGTCGCTTTATCGGCTGTGGCGGTCAGTGCCATCATAGGTACATGGGAAAAGCGCTGCTTAAGCTCATTTAATCTAAAGTAATGAGGTCTAAAGTCATGCCCCCAATGCGATACACAATGTGCTTCGTCAATTGCAAATAAGCTGATATTTAAGTGGCTGAGTCGCTCGGTAAATTCATGCTGAAGCACTTTTTCAGGGGCAACATACAGTAATTTTATTAGCCCTTGGTGCAATTGTTGGTACACTAATTGTTGCTCTTCGCGAGCCAGGCTATTATTAATGTAAGCGGCTTTAACACCTAATGCTTGCAGTTGCGTTACTTGGTCTTGCATGAGCGAGATAAGCGGTGAAATTACCACAGTAACCCCTTCGAGCACTAACGCTGGTACTTGGTAACACACTGATTTACCGCCGCCTGTAGGCAGAAGTACCAAAGAGTCTTGGCCATTAATGGCCGCGTCGATCACCGCTTTTTGGCCATCACGAAACTCGCTGTAGCCAAACACTTGTTTAAGAACCGTGTCGGGCTTGCGGACCAATGTGCTAGGTGTAGGGGTTAGAGTATTCATCGGCGGCTATTTTAGTGTTTTTTTAATAGGATGTCTTTAGCTTAGAGGTAAATGATTTAATTAGTGCCTCGTGGTTTTGCTTCAGGTATGCTTAACTCATCGTACCAGTGTTAATTTAAACATAGAGAATAATAATGAATAAAGAAATGTTAATTGAACAAGTTGGCGCATTGTTTGTAAATGGCATGCCATTTAATCAGTTTTTAAATATCTCGGTAGAGTCGCTCAGCCCTGAGCAAGCTAAAATTACCTTTCCCTGGCAGGATGTATTTATAGGCAATCCTGCACAAAAAATTCTTCATGGCGGTATTATATCGGCGGTGCTCGATAATGTGGGCGGCATGCTTGCAGCAGCCAGTGTTATTGATAAATTAACCGACCTTGATATCCCTAGCGTACAGCAAAAGCTGGCTACCTTAGGCACTATTGATTTGCGCACAGATTATTTGCGCCCTGGCAAAGGGGAAGCATTTACAGCCAGTGCTACTTTGATCCGCTCTGGTAATAAAGTGTGTGTATGTAGAATGGAGCTACACAATGAAAAGGCAATCCAAATCGCCTTTGGTACAGGTACGTATTTAGTAGGGTAAAGCTGCTAATTACGTACAGCTAAAATAAAAAGCTTTGCCCTGCGCTGAGCTTTACTTTCCGCAAAATAAATCACTTAATAGCACAAATTGGTATAAACTGTCGGCCTTTTAGTATGAATAAGTAGTATGTATGTATGTCGATTGCAAACGAGCAGCGTAAAGGCGGTATTTTTGCCTGTTTAGCTTTTTTAATGTGGGGCTTAGCGCCTATTTATTTCAAACAAATACAGCATGTTTCTGCTTTTGAAATTTTAACTCACCGTGTTGTCTGGTCTGTGGTTTTTTTAGTGCTTGTGGTCAGTGTGCTTAAATACTGGGATAAGGTTAAGCGCATAGTTGCCCAGCCCAAAATTATTTTAATGTTAGTACTTACATCTTCTATATTGGGCTTTAATTGGGGGCTGTTTATTTGGGCGGTTAATAATAACCATATGCTCGATGCCAGTTTAGGGTATTACATAAACCCATTACTTAATGTGCTGTTGGGAATGCTATTTTTAGGCGAGCGGCTGCGAAAGTTACAAGGGTTTGCAGTGTTTTTAGCCTTTGCGGGCGTAGTATTGCAATTGGTAAGTTTTGGCTCGTTTCCGGTGGTGGCGTTTTCGCTTGCCACGTCTTTTGCTATTTATGGCTTACTGCGTAAAAAGTTACCTGTTGAAGCGCTGCCAGGCATTTTACTCGAAGCCCTAATTTTACTGCCGGTTGCATTAATTTACTGGTGGGTAATGGCACCAACGCCTACTTCCGATTTAGCCCTGAACGATTGGCATACCAATGCGCTGTTAATTAGTGCCGGTATTATTACTACGTTGCCGCTGCTTTGCTTTACCGGAGCGGCCAAGCGTTTGCAGTACACAACATTGGGATTTTTTCAGTACATAGGACCAAGTTTAATGTTTATGCTTGCTGTGGTGTTTTACGATGAAGTATTTGATGCAGAGCGGGTGATTACGTTTGCCTGTATTTGGAGTGCGCTGGCTATATTTACCTGGGACTCTTATCATCAATCGCGTAAGCGCAAAAAAGCGGCTGTAACCGCCGCCGAAGTTTAATACCTATGCGCAATAATAGTTTAAGTAAGTTGCTATAAAGCAGCGTTGAGGTTTAGCTTATTACTTTATTACGGCCGGTTTCTTTTGCATCATACAGCTTTAAATCGGCCTGTTTAAGTAACTCATCTATTTGGTAAATAGGGCCGCTTGCAAAACCAATAGAAATTGTAAATTTAATTTTTTCTTGGCTAAACTCTTGGCTATTGAGTTCTATAAATTGCCTAAACCCTTCAAGGCGTTTTAGCGCTTGCGCTGTGGTTGCATCAGTAAAGTAAACGGCAAATTCTTCACCACCTAAGCGAGCGACTAGCTGCTTTTCAAAGTACTTTTTAAAACACACCGCCAACCCTTTGAGAACTTCATCGCCTGAATCGTGACCGTATGTATCGTTAATCGATTTAAAGTGGTCTATATCAAGCATGGCGAGTGCGCCATCTTGATTTGATTTTTTTAAATACTTGAGAGACTTGCTCGACTCTTCAAAAAAGTAACGTCGATTAGGCAGGTTAGTTAAGTAGTCAGTATTTGCTTGGCGTTTGATTGTTGCGATTTGCTCAAGCATGTCGACGTTTTGACTTAGTCGGCAGTAAAACTCTTCGCTGTTGAAGGGTTTATGGAGGTAGTCGTTGGCACCATTTTTTAAAAATAGGCTCGATAATGCTGACGAGTCAGCACCCGAAATACCGATAATGGCTTTTTCATCATTACTGTAAAGCCGGCGAATTTCGGCGCATAGCTCATCACCATTCATGTTTGGCATTTCGTTATCGGTAATAATAACAGACACATCTTTTTGGCTTTCAAGTACCTCTAGCGCATCTTTGCCGTCCTTTGCTTCGAGTATTTGATACTTATGGCGCTTTAGTAAACTGCAAATGTATCTACGGGTAGAGGTTGAGTCGTCGACGACCAACACTTTTACGTTCTCGTTACGTGGTAAACGGCTTAGTTGTTTTTCTAGGTATTGGTAAGCTTGTTTGTTTTCTTTGATTATGTAATCAATTATTGGGTATTTTTCTACCGTGTCGCGAGTTTGTTTATCTATGTTGCCTGTCATTACTATGGTGGGAATGTCGGCATTAATAGTATACGGAATCGCCTCACCGGCAGGAGCATCGGGAAGGATAAAATCAACAACAGCGCAAAAGTAGCTATTGTGTTTTATTAGCTCTTTTGTTGCCGCTAAAGACTCGGCTATATCTACTTCGTAACCTGCTTTAAGCGCGATATGCTTTTGCACACGCGCTATAGTAGGCGTATCTTCAACTATGAGTATTTTTCGCGTCACGTAACAACCTTGTTTGATATTTTGCAAAAGTATTTGCTTATACAAGTTGTAACTGTTAAAACGCAAAAAAGCAAATATCTTAGAGGCTTATACGCTATCTGATTCGGTATAATCGTCTTGGCTTATTGGTACCGGCCCTGACATTTTTGAACGGCCAAAAAGTGTATGAAACTTGGTTTTACAGGTTGTTAGTTTTAAATATTTAACCCAGGCTTTTTCGATTGGGTTTGTAGGTTCTTTACTGCCACAAACTACGTCAACAAATTGCTCTTGTAGCGTATTTTGGGGTGCTAAAGTTTTATTATAAAGGCCTTTTAGTACAACGCCGTGTTGCTCTAATATGCTGGCTTCTAATAAGGTGAAGTTTCCGCTGCGGCTAAACCCGCGAGGAAAGTTTTGATCATCATAAAATTGACGTTGGCTAACAAACGCTTGGCGAAGTAGTGAAATATCGTTGCTCATAACTGTATCCTCATACCCTGTTTATTGCTGGAGTATGATGCAAGTTTGACAATTTATTAAACAAGTTATTTTTATCGTGAGGATAAAAAATTGGATATAGATTTATTAAAAACATTTGTAGAGGTTGTGCGCACGCGTCACTTTGGTAAAGCGGCTGAAAACCTGTATATCACTCAATCGGCAGTAAGCTTTCGGATTCGCCAGTTAGAGCAGGGGTTGGGTGTAAACTTGTTTATTCGCCAGCGTAACAATATTCAATTAACGGCGCCAGGAGAGCGATTGCTTCCGCACGCTAAAATGATCATTACCGGCATGCAGCGTGCCAAAGTGGATGTGGCACTTGCCGATAACATGCACAAGCAAATAAGTTTAGCGGGTACACCTAATATATGGGATGCGTTTTTACAATTTGGCATTACTAATATTGTGTCGGCTATGCCTGGGGTCTCGTTGGTCGCAGAGGTTAAAGCCCAACAAGAAAGCACGCGGTTATTATTAGAGCGTACGCTTGATTTAGCCATTTTATTTGACCCCCCTAAAGTAGACGAGCTTGTGGTTGAGCGAATTTGCGAGCTGCCAATTATTCCGGTTAGTGGCTATGACACGGCCACTAACGAGAACTTTTTTGATAACCAATATGTATACGTTGATTGGGGTACTACGTTTTCGCTATGGCATGCGCGCCAATTTACCGGTAAAACGCCGCCTTATTTTAGAACCAGTACGGGGCGTATTGCCCTTGATTTAATTCTTCAGTGTGGCGGCAGTGCGTTTATCCCCGAGGTACTTGTTGAATCTCACCTAGAAAAGGGTGAGCTGTTTCATGTAAAAGACGTAGAACATACTTCGCGTGATATTTTTGTGGCCTACCACAGAGACAACGAACAAAAAGAGCTAATAGAAACCCTGATTAACTTATTACCTAAAATAAATGCTTATCAGCCTGTTGATGAACACTAAATACCGACTATGATTTTTAATGAGGTTGAATAGGTACAATTTTGTTTATTAAATATTCATGTCGGTTTGTTTTCAGAATTTAGACACTTTTATTAAAATAAAAAGACAAAAATGTTTCCTTTGTAATATATCTGTCATTTAACGGTGACAAACTGCAGCTGTTTTAAAAATTAGTCTTGTGATTATCGAGGAAATAACATGAATTTTGTAAAATCGAGCTTATGTGTTGCACTAGTAAGTGGTTTATCTTTTAGCGCGTTTGCAGACGTTGATGTATACGGTAAAGCGAATGTTACTGTGCAATCGTCTGATGATGGCGAAGGGTCTTTCACTGAAATTAAAAGTAATGCATCTCGCTTTGGCCTAAAAGGGTCTGAAAAGATTACTGATGGATTAGAAGCGGTTTATAAGTTTGAGTTTCAAGTTGATGTATCTGATGCTGACTCTAAAGGTGATAACGACGACAATATTTCTGCACGTAACCAGTACGTAGGTTTAAAAGGTGCATATGGTCAAGTTGTTGTGGGTCGTAACGATACAGCGCTTAAACAATCGCAAGGTAAGTTAGATTTATTTAATGACCTTGAAGGCGATATTAAAAATGTCTTTAAAGGTGAAAACCGCTTAGGTGATTCAATCACTTATACATCTAAAAGCTACGAAGGCTTTAAAGTACTTGCTACATTTATTGCCGAAGATGACGTAGCTGCAGATAACGGCTATTCAATGGCGGTTACCTACGGTGACTCTGCACTTAAAAAGAGTGCGGTTTACGCCTCGGTTGCAGCCGATAGCGAAGTAAATGGCTACGATGTAGTGCGTGCGTCAATTCAAGGTAAAGTAGAGAGCTTTAAATTAGGCGCTATGTACCAAACTCAAGAAAAAGTAGACGGTAGCGCAGAAGCTGACGGCTATTTATTAAACGCAGCCTACAGCATGGGTAAAAACACGTTTAAAGTGCAATACCAAGCAATGGACTTTGATGACAGCGACGACAAAACGGCAGTTTCTGTAGGTGTTGATCATAAGTTTAATAAAAACATTAAAGTATTTGGTTTTTACTCAAGCTTCGATATGGACAACAATGTTGACCAAGACTACGTTGGCCTAGGTATGGAATACAAGTTTTAAGCGTTGCTTAAACACTCCCTTTATTAACCGCGCTCTAATGAGCGCGGTTTTTTTTGCTTTAAATTATTTACTTACCCGCCCATAATAGATCCTCATTTGGAATGGGGTGAAATTCCTCAACTATTCCCGTAACTGTAATTAGCATCACGCTTTAAGTCAGATACAAATGATACATATCAATCAGCATGAGAAGTTCTAGATTGGTATACTTTTTTAACGAGCGGGTAAACTCATTTTTATTGATGCACTAGTCTTTTAGCTGTGTGTTAGTGAGTGCACGCTTTCCAAGGACTCACTTTTGCAAACTACATTAGCGCCAAATACACCCTTATTAAACGTTCAAAATGTGTCGTGGGAAGTTGATGAACACGCCATTTTAAACAATATTAATTTACACATAGCTAAGGGTAAGTTTATTGGGTTAATTGGCCCAAATGGGGCGGGTAAGTCGAGCTTACTGCGCTGTTTGTATCGCTTTAATAAACCCACCGCTGGTAACGTTACCTTTAATCAGCAGGATATTTGGCAGCTTAAAAGTGAAGACTACGCAAAATATGTTGCTGTAGTTCTACAAGAAACGCCTGCGCAATTTAACCTAACATTATTTGATGTGGTTGCCCTTGGGCTTACACCTCATAAATCATTATTTAGCGCCACCACCCACAGCGACAAACAAAAAATTACACAGGCAATAAAAACCGTAGGGCTTGAGCAACAGTGTAAGCAAAATTTTGAATCGCTTTCGGGGGGCGAAAAGCAACGTGCATTAATTGCCCGCGCTATAGTGCAGCAACCGCAATTACTCATCATGGATGAGCCAACTAGCCATTTAGATGTTAAATATCAAATACAAGTGATGGAACTGGCAAAATCGCTAGGGGTCACTGTGTTTGCCTCATTTCATGATTTAAATTTAGCAGCCGCTATGTGCGATGAGCTGGTGGTTATTAATAAAGGTAAAATAACACATACAGGTTCGCCTGCGCAGGTACTTAGTGAGGACATGCTAGCGGATGTTTTTGGGGTATGTGCGCGCGTAACTAGCCACCCTCAGCGCACAGAAAATGGCCAAACTATTCCTCATATTACTTACTTTTATGGCTATTAATTAAATGGATATAACAAAAATAAACCAGTGGACAATATTTATAGCAGCCGTATTAATTGCACTGGGTAGCCTTTTTAGCGCACTGAGTTTTGGCGCCGCAGATACGCCGTTAAGTGATGTGCTCACAGGGATTTTATCAGCAGGGGAGGGCTCGTTTAACGCGCGTATTATTTATGAGCTTAGGTTACCTCGTACCTTACTTGCCTTTATGGCGGGTGCAGGTTTGGCTATTGCAGGGCTTATTTTACAAACGGTTACTCGTAACCCGCTCGCTGATCCGTATTTATTTGGCATATCGTCAGGCGCGTCGTTTGGGGTAGTACTGCTTATGGCTGTTGCGGGTATTAGTGCAGGGTTTATGTTATCGGCTGCTGCCTTATTAGGGAGTTTTTTAGCAATGGGCTTATTGATACTTATTGCTGGGCGGCAAAAAAGGTCGCAAGTAGAGTCTATGTTGCTAGCGGGGGTGGCGCTGTCATTTTTATTTAGCGCATTTACAAGTTTATTGCTGTATTGGAGTGACCCGCAAGCAGTGGCTGGTATTTTGTTTTGGACGTTAGGTAGTTTTGCCCGCGCACAATGGGCCACGTTATGGTTGCCATGCGTGGTTATAGTGGTGTGTATTAGCTTTATGTTGAGCTTTAAAAGGCAGTTAAATGCGCTGCTTCTTGGCGATGAAAGCGCGATAACGCTTGGGGTCCGTGTGCACCGTTTTAGAATTTTAATGTTGGTATTGAGCTCGTTAATAACGGCCGTGCTGGTGGCCCTATGTGGCGGTATTGGTTTTGTAGGTTTAATGGTGCCGCACATAGTGCGCTTTTTTATATCTCAGGGCAGTACTGCTGGCTTATTAATTACCAGCTTAGTGGGCGGCACGTTTATGGTGTGGGTCGATGTGCTTTCGCGCTCATTACTTAAAAACCAAGAGCTCCCTGTAGGGGTAATTACAGCAGCCATGGGTAGCGTATTTTTTTTAAGCTTACTCTTTTTTAGAAAAACAAAGGCATAGTGCTGATGAAAACCTTAATGATTCAAGGCACTACCTCAGATGCCGGAAAAAGCACCTTAGTTGCTGCGCTTTGTAGAGTGTTTGCAAAGCGAGGTGTAAAGGTCGCGCCTTTTAAACCGCAAAATATGGCGCTTAATAGCGCGGTTACAAAAGAGGGGGGCGAAATAGGCCGTGCGCAAGCTTTGCAAGCTATAGCCGCTAAAGTAGAGCCTCAAAACGACTTTAACCCTATATTGCTCAAACCCAATAGTGATACGGGGGCACAAGTCATTGTACATGGAAAAGCCATTAGTAATATGGAGGCAGGGGCGTATCATAACTATAAACAAGTTGCGATGGATGCAGTGCTTGCCTCGCATAAACGCCTAGCAAAGCAGTTTGATTTATTATTGGTTGAGGGCGCAGGCAGCCCCGCAGAAATAAACCTACGCGAGAACGACATTGCCAATATGGGTTACGCAGAAGCGGTAGATTGCCCTGTCATTATTATTGCCGATATAGACAAAGGCGGTGTGTTTGCGCATTTAGTGGGCACACTTGCGTTATTAAGCGAATCCGAGCAAGCGCGCGTAAAAGGCTTTGTTATAAACCGCTTTAGAGGCGATATAAGCTTGCTACAAAGTGGGCTAGATTGGCTTGAGCGCTACACAAAAAAACCAGTGCTTGGAGTGCTGCCTTATTTGCATGATTTAGCACTTGATGCCGAAGATGCTGTAGCAATAGATAACACGGTGACGACTGCCACCATTAATATAGCCGTGCTTTTATTGCCGCATATTAGTAACCATACCGATTTTGATGCATTGCGGCTGCACCCAAATATTAATATAAATTATGTACGCCACACACACGCGATCCCACCGGTTGATCTGATTATTATTCCTGGCAGTAAAAACGTGCTGGGTGATTTAAGTTTTGTAAAAAATGAAGGCTGGGATACACAAATAAAGCGGCACTTACGCTATGGTGGCAAAGTATTGGGTATCTGTGGTGGTATGCAAATGTTGGGGTATACCATAAATGATCCCAACGGAGTCGAGTCGTCATTAAAGCAAGTAACGGGGCTTGCCCTATGCGCTTTTGAAACCACACTTAGCACGCAAAAAGTACTCACTAAAGTAACGGCGGCTATGCAGTTAAATGATTTGCAAACACCGTGTAGCGGCTACGAAATTCATGCCGGCATTAGTGAAGGCGCAGCACTTAATAAGCCATTTTTAACGTTTAACGCGCACCCTCATGGGTTTGAAAACGATGGCTTTATTAGTGACGACAATGCCATTGCTGGTACTTATTTACACGGCTTGTTTGATGAACCCGCTGCCACACTGCAAATTTTAAAGTGGGTAAAAAGCGATGCAACCATACAACCTGTGAGTATTGTATCGCACCGCGAGCAACAACTTGAGCGCTTAGCCACTATGTGCGAGGCGCATTTGAATATACAACACATTATATCGATTTATGAAGGAGATAATAATGACGGATACAAATAACGATAAGCACCAGCAGCGCCAACAAAAAGTAAAAGAGCAGGTAGATGCACGCGTGGCTGCTGCGCAAGATGTTAAAGGGATATTTCAGGTAATTACGGGTAATGGTAAAGGTAAATCTACCTCAGGCTTTGGTGTGGTTGCTCGCTGCGTAGGGCATGGTAAAAAAGCCGCTGTTTGTCAGTTTATTAAAGGCACATGGGAGTGTGGAGAGCGTAATTTATTACAAGGTGCAGGGGTTGAATTTGCCGTTATGAATACCGGTTTTACATGGGATACGCAAAACAAAAAAGCCGACACCGCAGCCGCGCAAGCAACGTGGCAAGAGTCAAAGCGTATGCTTGCAGATAGCAGTATTGATTTAGTATTACTTGATGAGCTTACCTACATGGTGACTTACGGTTATATTGATTTAGATGAGGTAGTAAACGCGCTAAATAATCGCCCTCCCATGCAATCGGTTATTATTACAGGTCGCGCAGCGCACCGCACGTTAACAGACCTTGCCGATACAGTAAGCGAAGTGCGCAATGTTAAACACGCCTTCGACTCGGGTATAAAAGCACTAGAAGGGTTTGATTACTAATGTATAAAGCGTTTTTTACTGCACTGCTGTTATTGAGTTCAGGGGGCAGTGCCGTGGCCAGTGATACAGCTGCGCCAGATAAACTGCGCGTTGTAGCACTTGCACCGCATATAGTAGAAAACCTATTTGCTATAGGTGCGGGAAGTAATATTGTTGGCACTGTTGATTACGCTGATTACCCAAATGAAGCTAAAAGTATTGAACGCATTGGTGGTTACTATGGTATTTCCCTTGAAAAATTATTAGCGCTAAAACCCGATTTAGTGATTGGTTGGAAAAGCGGTAATCAAAGTGAAGATTTAGAACAAATTAAACGCCTTGGTATAAAAGTACATTTAAGTGATCCCAAAAAAATAGAAGAAGTTGCAAACGAGCTGATTGCTTTTGGAAAATTTACAGGGCGTATTGAGCAAAGCAAGCAAGTAGCAAACGCATTTATTACTAAGCTCAAAAAAATTAAAAAGCAGCAGCAAAGCAAAAAAATATTAACTGGTTTTTATCAATTATGGCCAGAGCCAATGATGACGGTAAGTGAAAATACATGGATAAACCAGCTTATAGAAACATGTCATGTAAGCAATGTATTTGCACACAGCCCAACCGACTACCCACAAATAAGTATTGAAAACGTGGTGATTAAAAAACCACAGATTATTATTGTTCCTGATGAACAAGCCGATAAGCCACAACCTAAAATTAATTGGCAAAAATGGCCAGAAGTCCCCGCTGTAAAACAGAACCAATTTATACGTGTAAATGCCGATTTATTACATCGTTTTACGCCGCGCATGCTAGATGGACTGGCAAATATGTGTGATAAAATAGACGCATCACGCAAACAAATTAAGAGTATACAATGAGCGATTGGCCAGCCTTTTTAGAATATGAATTACAGCAACCTTATATGCAGCAAACATTAGATTATGTAGCAAAACGCCGTGTCGAAGGTGTTGCTGTGTACCCACCCAAAGAGCAAGTATTTAGTGCCTTTGAAGCGACAGCCCTTAACAATATTCGCGTGGTTATTTTAGGTCAAGACCCATACCACGGAGAAGGCCAAGCCCATGGCTTATGTTTTTCTGTGTTGCCAGAGGTTAAAAAGTTACCGCCGTCGCTAAAAAATATGTACAAAGAATTGGCAACGGATATTCCCGGTTTTGAAATACCAGACCATGGCTACTTACAAAGCTGGGCAGAGCAGGGCGTGTTTTTACTCAATACAGTACTCACGGTTGAGCAAGGCCAAGCGCACTCGCATAAGCATTTAGGGTGGGAGCAATTTACCGATAACGTGATAGCTCATATAAATGCACACTGCAAAGGGGTAGTGTTTATTTTATGGGGCGCTCATGCGCAAAAAAAAGGTAAAAATATTAATAGCGCTCGCCATCATATTTTAAAAGGGCCGCACCCATCGCCGCTTTCTGCGCATCGTGGTTTTTTTGGCTGTAAGCACTTTTCACAAACAAATGAATTGTTACAAGCCCAAGGCGATACGCCCATTAACTGGCAGGTTTAATTGATATATTAAAAAAGGCTTTCGTATCATGAAAGCCTTTTGCTTAGTTATTGAGTATTAATGCCCATGCGCAATAATTATCAATTATTTTGAAGGGGTAAAACCTAGCGTTAGCTTTACTATCGATACGGTTTTCCTGCCGCAAAATAAATTGCCTAATTGAGCGCAATGAGTTTGAAATTAAAAATCTAGCTCATCAATTTCAATGCTGTCTGTAAAAAAGTCTAACTCCTGTAGTTCTTTACGTAACCGTTGTTTGTCTTTTATGGCCTCAATCTCGCGCCACTTTCTTTTTTTATTCTTTTGAGAGGTTTTTCTTGTTGTATCAGGACCTTCTAATATCTCTAATATATCGTTTAGGCTATCCATGACTATCTCCTATTGATTTTAGTGAACCTCGAGAATACCTATACCACAGGCCTAGCTAAAATAGAATAAAAAAGTGACGAATTTGTTACAGGTATGTGATGCGTTGATGAAGTTTAATACTAACTAGCTTTATTGAGCGCGTTATTTTTAAATAAAAAAATAAATAAAAAAATACTAAAAGTTAGCTATTTAGCTGTGTAGGCAATGGTACATGCTGTGGCAGGTTAGTATAAAGCGGTGCGGATTATATTAAGGGCATAAAAAAACGCCGCAGGTGCGGCGTTTAATACATAACTAGCGCGTATTACATTGCTTTAAAACGTGCTTCTAGCTGCTCTTGTGCATCTGCGAATGAGCGGATACCTTCAGCTAGTTTTTCAGTGGCCATTGCATCTTGGTTATGTAACCAACGGAACTGCGACTCAGTAAGTGGAGCAGGCTTTGGCTCTTTAGGAATATCACTTTGTAGTAAGTATTCTTCTGCGCCTTCTAAATTGCCTAAGTCTTCTAGTAGGTTAGGGCTAATCGTTAGCTTGTCACAACCTGTAAGCGCAATAATTTCGCCGGTGTTACGGAAGCTTGCGCCCATAACAACGGTTTTGTAATCGTGGCGTTTATAAAACTCAAAAATGCTACGTACAGATTGAACACCTGGATCTTGTAGCGGATCGGTTGGTTTTTCCATACCATTTGCTACGTGCCAATCTAAAATACGGCCAACAAATGGCGAGATTAAAAATACATTTGCATCGGCACATGCACGCGCTTGAGCATCGCTAAATAATAAAGTTAGGTTACATTTAGTCCCTTCTTTTTCTAGCTGTTCGGCCGCTTTAATGCCTTCCCATGTAGACGCAACTTTGATTAAAATTTTGTCTTTGCTTACACCTTCTTTTTCATAAAGGCTAAGCAGGGTATGTGCTTTATCAATAGTTGCTTGGGTGTCGAATGATAAACGAGCATCTACTTCAGTAGAAATATAACCAGGTACAATTTCGCTAATTTCTTTACCAAGTAATACGGCAAAGTAGTCACATGCAAGTTCAAGCTGTTTAGCTGCATCTTGCTCTGTTTCTTTTGCATAGCTCCAAGCTTTATCTAAATAAGGCTTGTAAGCTTCAATCTCGCTCGCTTTTAATAAAAGCGACGGGTTTGTGGTTGCATCTTCAGGTTGATGCTTTTTGATCGCTTCAATATCGCCAGTGTCGGCTACGATAGATGAATGTTGTTTTAGCCTTTGTAGAGCGCTAGTCATTTGCCTTCCTCATTCCAAGCAAGTTAAAAGAAAATCTAAACTACCTTAATATAAGTATTCAATACTGCAACAGTGTGACAATGCTTGATAGGTCTTATGTCCTTATCAATAGAAAAACGACGATGCATGATTTATTAAGGTAGGATTTAGGCCATTGCGATTAATTTTCAATGGTATTTTATAAACAAAACGTGCTTTTCGTCTCATTTAATGTTGAAATTGACATTAAATAAATTACAAGTCAATAGCTAACTATGATCACTGTTATTTCACCAGCAAAAAATCTTGATTACGAAACGCCACCCGCAACAGATAAGTTCACTCAACCTGAATTACTAGAGCACAGCGAAGAGCTCATGAAAGTATGCCGTGAACTAACTCCAGCGCAAATTGGCAGCCTAATGAAAATTAGCGATAAGCTTGCAGGGCTTAACGCTGCGCGCTTTAGCGAATGGTCGCAACCATTTACACAAAGTAATGCTAAACAAGCGGTACTAGCCTTTAACGGCGATGTGTACGGTGGTTTAGATGCCGCAACACTCACTGCCGCTAACCTCGATTATGCGCAAAGCCATTTACGAATACTTTCAGGTTTATACGGCTTATTAAAGCCGCTTGATTTAATGCAAGCCTACCGCCTAGAAATGGGTACTAAGCTTGATAACCCTCGCGGGAAAAATTTGTATGAATTTTGGGGCAGCATTATTGCTAATAAATTAAATGAGGAATTAAAAGCGCAAGACGCACAATACCTCGTTAATCTTGCTTCAAACGAGTACTTTAAAGCAGTAGATAAAAAAGCACTCAATGCGCAAATTATTACCCCGCATTTTAAAGACTGCAAAAATGGCCAATATAAGGTAATTAGCTTTTACGCTAAAAAAGCGCGCGGCATGATGGCCCGTTACATTATAGAAAACCAGGTAACACAGCTTAGCCAATTAAAAGAGTTTACTGTGGCGGGTTATTACTTTAGCCCTGAAGCAACAGCAAAAGAGCTTGAGCCAGTATTTATGCGCGACGAGCAAAACTGAGCATTTATACTCAGCAAACAATGAGTTAAAAAGCCATGCATTGCATGGCTTTTTTTATGCTGGCGCTAAACTTGCTAACTTCACCTACTATTAATGAGATAAAAAATAGATAGGTGTAAAAATATGATCAGCATACCTTCAGTAGCCGAAGCCGAAAAACTCATCGAAGAAAAACTCGGAGGGTGGTTTGATGTAGTAATAAGCCACATCCCAAACTTTATTGTGGCAGTGGTAATAGCCATTGTATTTTCAATAATAGCGCGCTTTGCCGGCCAGCTAATGAAAAACCTATTAAGGCGCTCACTCGACTCTAAGCAAATTGCTGATTTAATGGCGTCTATTTTTAAGGTTATTGTGTTATGTGTGGGCCTATTTATCGCTTTAGATTTTATGGGGTTAAAAGGCACAGTCACATCGTTACTAGCGGGTGCGGGTATTGTAGGTTTAGCCATTGGCTTTGCTTTTCAAGACATGACCGAGAACTTAATTGCCGGTATTGCTATGGGAATACGCAAGCCATTTAAAGCGGGTGATGTAATTGAAACCGACGATGTATTTGGCTCTGTACATTCTATAAACCTGCGTAACACGCTAATAGAGAGCTTTTACGGGCAGTTAATACTGGTACCTAACAAGGTATTATTTAGAAACGTGTTAAAAAATTACACCACGTTAGGCGTTAGACGAATAGAAGTACCGGTGGGTATTTCATACGGCGACGACATTGAAAAAGCCAAAGAAGTTATCGTTGATAAAATTAACGAGTTTGACTTTGTAATACGTAAAGATGAAACCGCTGTGTACGCAGAAGGTTTTGGCGACAGTAGTATTAATTTACTGGTGTGGTTTTGGATAAAATACCCAGGCGAGCCAGACTTTATGACAGTACGCCATAAAGGCGTAGTCGCTGTTAAACAAGCGCTTGATGCTGCAGATATAAGTATTCCATTCCCAATACGTACGTTAGATTTTGGCATTAAAGGCGGTGAAAAGCTCGATGCCATGATAAGCGATAAAATAAACCAACAGTCACCCAAACAACAAGGCGGGAGTAATACGGGTTCAAATCAAAGCGAATGAGCGACTAATACTGCTTTAAACTAGCCCAGTAATAGTTACCCACTAGCAGCGCATTTTTACATAAAAAGTGCGCTGCTAGTAATTTCAAAGCGCTAAGTCGGGTTAAATTTAACTATACTTTTAATAAATTTATTTTAAATTAATACTTATGTGTTTTTCCCTGTCATCAAGTTTTTGCAACTTTAGCAGGGCAATCTGGAATAGTGCAGCTATCTAACTCTATTACCTTGTCGCCTACTTTTAATTCTGCCAGATCAGCAACAGAATCTGCATAGACTTTTATAATATCTATTTCACTAATTTCTGGGCTAAAAAAAGCCGGATACAGACACATCTGCAGCAAAGCCAAAAGTACCTTCCTCTGCATGGCCAATAAGAGGGATTAGCAGTAGTAAATAAATCGTTTCATGTATTAGCTTCCTTGTGTAAGTGATGGGGCATTTGCATGCGTTAAGCCATATATTATTAACTGCTATTCATGGTGAGGTTGATTAGCAAACACTTGTAGGTTGCCAACGGTATTAAAAATGCGCTGATTAGATGAACTTTACAGCCTTGTTATAGCATTCTTTTATCAAAGCTGTAGTAAGTCACTAATTTAAAAGAGTGGGAAAGGGCGGCTAAGTGTTTGCTCTATTTTTAATAGGGGAGCTAAAGCTAGAAGTTTAGATACTAAAGTGTGCTGTTAAGCATAAAAAAGCGCGGCTTGTGTTGGAGAAACAAGCCACGCAGAGGAATAAGTTATATAAACAAAAATTGTAATGCGGTATCAGATAACACTAATTTTATTACGGATAATTTTAACGCCATCCATATTTTCTAAAAACTTTTGCGCAAGTGCACGCTGAAAACCTGTTTGCGCTTCACCGTATAGGTCAACTTCACCGTCTTCAACCTGCACGCGAATATCGCTTAATGCTAAGTTTGGGTTAGTGCGTAACGTATTGGTGATTGTTTGTTGTAAGTTAGGTTGAGTAGCCACACTGCTTACTACGGCTAAGTTAGTTGCTGCACTTACTTTTGTAGCGCAAGCTAATAAAAATAAACAACAAAATGATACTAAAGCGATAGTTAACTTAAAGCGGTTCATAACTTCATCCTTACATTACGGTTAATCGTGCAGCTATTCTTAGCTGAGTTACTTTCTCAGTTACAATTTCGATGCCAGTTTTAATTTGTTGAAATATAAGGTTATTTTATTAAGTGGGAATTCAGGTGGGCAATAATTACATTTTAATGGGAATGAGTTACATGCTTGGGTTACATTTGTAACGGGTACAAAAAAGCCGGCAACTGCCGGCTTGTTTATTTATGGTGTGCTATTTCTTTTTATTTTTAGCTTTGGCTTTTTTCTTAGCTTTCATTTTTACCGGATCTTTACGCTTTTTAGCGGGTGGCTTAGCTTCTTTATGCTGTGGCTCAAGCCCTTTAATTATACGGCGCTTAAGCTTTTGCTCTGTGTATCGCTCAACCTTGTATAAAATGCCAATGTCGTGCGCTTCAACTAATGATATAGCAATCCCTTTTTTACCTGCACGGCCAGTACGGCCAATACGGTGTACATAGACATCGGCAGTGCGCGGCATATCAAAGTTAATTACGTGGCTAATGTCAGAAACATCAATACCGCGGGCCGCAACATCGGTTGCTATTAATATGCGCGTTTTACCACTGTGGAAATTTTCCATCGCTTTCATGCGCTTATCTTGCGGCATTTCGCCACGCAGCCACGCGGCTTTTACGCCATTGTTAGTTAGCTCACCAATTAGCGTTTCTAGGCGCTCACGGGTTTTTACAAACACAATGGCTTTACTTACATCTGGGCCGTTTAAGGTATTAACCAACAGCTCAAGCTTGTGGTGGTAGTCATCAGCAAGGTGAACCCATTGATGAATTTTTGCTTTTTCTTTGCGTGACGATTCGGCTTCAAGTAAAGCTGGGTCGTTTAAAATACGCTCTGCAAATAACTCAACGCTATCGCCTTCTAACGTCGCAGAGAATAAAAAGCACTGACGACGGTTTTTAGCTTCGTCACATATGCGCAGCATTTCTTTTCTAAAGCCCATGTCTAACATGCGGTCGGCTTCATCAAGAATAAGCATTTCTACGTTTTCAGCATGGAAATTTTCGGTTTCAAGGTATTCCATTAAACGCCCTGGTGTGGCGATTAAAATATCGTTATTGTTTTCAAAAATTTCTTTATGGGTGCCGTAGTTTATACCACCTGTTACTACACCAATTTTAAGGTGAGTGCCTTTAGCAAGCAGTTCACATTGCTCATGAATTTGATAAGCCAGTTCACGGGTTGGGGTCATTATTAACACACGTGCAAAACCTGGGTCGCGACGCGGAAAATCCATTAAGTATTGAATAGCCGGAATTAAAAATGCCGCCGTTTTACCTGTGCCAGTAGGTGCTGATGCTAAAATATCGCGACCTTGCAGCGCTTCAGGAATAGCTTGTTGTTGAATGCTGGTTGGTGTCTCGTAGCCCATTTTATCAATGGCGTTGAGTAGTTTAGTATCAAGATCAAATTCAGAAAATTGCATAGAGTGTCTAAAATAAGGGACAATTACCTGCAATTATACGCGCTATACGCCAGTTGGTGAATGAAAAGGTGAAAAAATGTCAGGGTTTACGTTTAAACAATTTAAGGTTGAGCACGATAGCTGTGCTATGAAGGTCTCAACCGATGGCATTTTACTTGGCGCATGGACGTATTTAAAAGGTGCCAATACATTACTCGATATAGGCACAGGCACCGGTTTACTTGCGCTTATGTGTAAACAGCGCCAACCAGCACTTAGCATAACCGCTGTTGAAATTGATGAAGCTGCTTACAAGCAAGCGCAGCAAAATATAGCCTCTAGCCCGTGGCCAAATATCACAGTAAAGCACACCACTATACAAGCGTTTAAACAGGCGGCGCCATTTGATGTTGTGATTTCTAACCCCCCTTATTTTAACCGTAGTTTAAAAGGGCTAAGCGATGCCCGTAACACCGCACGCCATACCGATGGTTTAAGTTTTGACGAACTAATACATGCCTATATGCGTTTAAGTCATGAGCATTCGTGCTTTAACGTAATTTTACCCACCACAGAGGCGGGCTTATTCGTTGAATTGGCAAAACAAAGCGGGCTTTATTTAAACGCGCATTGCCAAGTAAAAACCACACCAAGTAAAGCATTTAGCCGCAGTTTGATGCGCTTTAGCTTAATCAACACTTTGCCTGAGCTTACCTCCCTATGCATAAAAGATGAAAAAAACCGCTACAGCGATGATTATATTGCGTTATGTAAAGCGTTTTACTTGAAAATGTAATTTTTAAGGCAGGTAATTATCTAGTAATAAAGGATAGTTTACCCATTATGCATACGTATTCAGTTTTTATTTGAGCAACTCTCAAACTAGTGTTAACCACTTGTAAATAACGTCGAGTATGTTGTTTAACTCGCCCAACACTGGAAACACACACTATGAAACTGAATAAAATGATCACCACTGCAGGTTTTAGCTTAGGTTTAACCTTACCAAGTTTAGTATCGGCTGCACCTACAACATTTGTGCATTTATTTGAATGGAATTGGCAAGATGTAGCCCAAGAATGTGAGCAGTTTTTAGGACCAAAAGGGTATGCTGCGGTACAGGTGTCTCCGCCTAACGAGCATATTACAGGTAGCCAATGGTGGACTCGCTATCAACCTGTGAGCTACCAACTACAAAGCCGAGGCGGTAACCGTTCGCAATTTATAGATATGGTTAATCGCTGTAACGCCGCAGGCGTCGATATATATGTTGATACATTAATAAACCATATGGCGGCCGGCAGTGGTACGGGCACTGCTGGTAACACTTTTGGTAATAAACAATACCCTATTTATAGCCCACAAGATTTTCACGAAAGTTGCTCTATTAACCCAGAAGATTACGGTAATAACCGTTATCGCGTGCAAAACTGTGAGCTAGTAGGGCTGGCCGATTTAAACACTTCTTCAAATTATGTGCAAAATACATTAGCGGCATATATTAATGACCTTCAAGCTATGGGTGTTAAAGGTTTTAGGTTTGATGCTGCTAAGCATGTTGCTGCAAGTGATATTCAAAGTTTAATGGCAAAAATAAATGGCTCGCCAGTGGTGTTTCATGAGGTGATAGATCAAGGTACTGAAGCGGTTGCAGCCTCAGAGTATTTAAGTACAGGGCTAGTTACCGAGTTTAAATACAGTACGCAGCTTGGTAATACCTTTAGAAATGGCTCGCTTGCATGGTTAAGTAATTTTGGTGAAGGCTGGGGCTTTATGCCAAGTTCATCAGCTGTGGTATTTGTAGATAACCACGACAATCAGCGCGGCCATGGTGGTGCGGGTAATGTAATTACCTTTGAAGATGGCCGTTTATACGACCTAGCCAACGTATTTATGTTGGCATACCCGTATGGGTATCCAAAAGTAATGTCGAGTTATGATTTTCACGGCGATACAGATGCGGGTGGGCCAAGTGTACCGGTGCACAATAATGGTAATTTAGAATGTTTTGCAAGTAACTGGAAGTGCGAGCATCGCTGGTCTTATATTGCGGGTGGTGTCGATTTTAGAAATAACACAGCAGATAACTGGGTAGTAACAAATTGGTGGGATAACACCCATAACCAGATTGCATTTGGACGTGGTAGCTCTGGTCATATGGCAATTAATAAAGAAGACTCAACGCTTAATACAACAATTCAAACAGATATGGCGCCTGGACAGTACTGTAATGTGTTAAAAGGCGAGCTTTTGGGTAATGCTACTAGTTGTAGCGGTGAAGTAATAACAGTTAATAGCAACGGCACCATCAATTTAAATGTAGCGCCATGGGATGCAATAGCAATTCATAAAAATGCTAAATTAACTCAAGGAACAGTGCCTAATAATAGCGACTGGCAAAGAACCGTTATTTTTATTAATGCTCAAACACAAAGCGGACAAGACATGTTTGTACGCGGTGGTATAGATCACAACTATGCAAATACAAACCTTGCTAGAAACTGCCAAACAACAAATGTTGAATGTGCTATGCCAATTCGCCATAACAATCTAAAAAACAACACCACAACACCTTGGAAAGCAAACGATAACTACCTAGATTGGTATGGAATTGAACAAGGCCAAAACAGTGAAGCGCAAGGTACTGCCATGGATTGGACTACAAATATTTGGCCAAGTGAATATGGCGCCCAAAAATCGGTAACAGTAGATGGCTTTGGTGTTACACCCCTTAATATATGGGGCGAACACTATTGGATGCTGGATGTTGATATGGATTGCAGTAAAGCTGTTAACGGATGGTTTGAATTAAAAGCATTTATAAAAAATGGCCAAGAGTGGGAAGGCGATATAAGCCAAGCAAATACCCCCTATACAAGTACTAACCATATGGCACAGTGTGGAAAAATTAATATGTTTGAATTTAACAGCTCAAATGTGGAGATACGTGACTTTTAAATACGTACTTTAAAACGCGTACGTTAAAAAACTATCAGCCAATTTAAAAACCAAGTGGGTTAACGCGCACTTGGTTTTTTACTTTTATATGTACCTAAATAGCAGTTTAATTTAATAGTGCGTTTATAAATCAGCTGGTATTATCGTTTTATTCGCCATTTTTTAATTTAGGCAACACAATGAAAAAGTTAAACAAATTACCGTTACTAACTACACTCGCTGCGGCTTTATTTATAAGCCAAGGTGCGCTTGCAAACATGACTCCTGTTGGGCTTTGGAAAACCATAGATGAAGACACCAACGAGGCTAAATCGTACGTACGCATTACTCAAAATGATAAGGTGCTCAGTGGTAAAGTTGAGACTATTTTAGACCCAGCTAAACAAACCGGTATTTGTAAAGAGTGTGATGGGGCATTAAAAAATCAGCCTATTTTAGGAATGACCATAATCACTGATGTAAAACCAGAAGATGATGGCGTGTGGGGCGATGGTGAAATACTTGACCCTACAAATGGTAAAACTTATACCGTGCAACTAACGCCACAAAACGACGGTAAAACATTGGAAGTACGTGGCTATATAGGCTTTTTTTACCGTAACCAATATTGGCAACGTGTGGAGTAGCACTACTCGTTTGCTGTTTTTAAAAACTCGCGTTTAAGCCATGCTCGTAATGCGCTCACCTGTGGGTGATTAAGCATGGCGTGGCTCGTTGCAAAATAAAACTGCTGATGCGGATTTACAATGCTTTGGCCAATTTGCGTGAGCATGCCGTGCTTTATATCGTCGCGTACAAATTGTTTGTGGGTGACCAAAACGCCAAGCTGGCGCATCGCGGCTTGCGTTGCTTGCACTGAAATATTAAAGGTTAAATTATTATGCTGCTTAGGCTGCGCTAAATTATTAGCCTCGCACCACGTTTGCCAATCGTTTTGCCTACGTGGGTTGGTAACGTAGATTGCTTTAAAACGCTGCAGCAAATTTTGCGCGGTTAACTCATCTTTATTTAAGCCAACTAAAAGCTGTGGGTTACAGACTAAAATTAACTGATCGTCGGCTAGTTTTTCACAGTGATATTTTTGCCACTTATCGGGCTGGCCATGAATAATCGCTGCATCAATCCCTTCGCGCTCTAAATCAAATTCTCCCACCAAGTTAGAAATACGAATGTCACTGTTTGGCGAAATTCGCTGAAAATCAGCCACCCTTGGGATCCACCAGTGCAGAGCTAGCGAGTTAACCATATTGAGTGTTAAATAAGTTGGCTCATTCGCTGTGTTACTAGCCTCTTGGCTGGCTGCTAAAATTTCAGCCATGGCCGGGGCTATGCGTTTGTAATAGCGCTCACCCACAGGGTTGAGCTCAACGCGGCGACCAATGCGATTAAAAAGCGGTGTATTAAGTTGTAACTCTAACGCTTTAATAGACTGACTTACCGCCGAGTGACTAATATTTAGCTGCTCAGCTGCGAGCACCATGCTGCCAGTTTCGGCAACAGCTATAAACGTATAGAGAGATTTTAACGGCGCTGATTTGATCATAGGTTATTTATTAACAGTTAAGTTTTACTTACAGGTTAGTTTAATATTATTCGCTTTTAAATTTATAAAGTACACGTAAAATTAGCGCCATAAAAGCCAATGCCAATTTTTTGAAAAATAATAAATAGATTAAAAAAATTAAGCCTTTAATTTTGCTTTTTACATTCATTTTTTATTCAAAGGATAACTGCGGTGACGTTAAATTTTCGTGCTAGTGTGTTTATGCTGCTCTCTACATTTACCTTGGCGTTAAATAGCTTTATAGCCAAGTTACTTACCGATTACTTTAGCACCAGCGAAGTGGTTTTTTTACGGGTGTTTTTACCCGCGATTATTATGCTGGCATTGGCGGCAGGTATTAAATGGCAGCTACCTAATAAATCAGCATGGCGAACCTTTGCTATTCGCGCAATTTTTATAGTGCTGTGCCAAAACTGCTTTTTAGTGGCGCTAAATACTTTAACGCTGGTGGAAGCGGTTATTTTATTTAGCACTGGGCCATTATTTATACCGCTAATAGAACGGGTGCTTTTTAAAACTAAATTAAATTGGTTATTGTTACCTACAATGGCGCTGATGTTTGCGGGTGTGATTATTCAAAATATTCATAGCGACGGCATACAATGGCGCTGGAGCTTATTAATTGGCTTAGGGGCTGGGATTTTTAATGCCTGCTCGCAAATCACCTTGTTTCGAGCCAGTAAAATTAAGCTTCCGATGATGGTTATTAACGGTTGGAGTTTTACACTGGCTGCTATTTTTATGGTGCCAGTGTTAATGTTTACCAGCGAAGGTGAGCGCTTTTACCAAGGTTTTGCAATCGATATAAGCAATTACAGTTTATTACTGATGGTGGCATTAATTGGGTTTTCGACCGCTGCAACGCAGTTTTTTAGAGGAAAGGCGTACCGATTAGCCAGTTCTAACTCGCAGTTAGCACCACTTATTTATTCTAACTTATTATTTGCGTTGTTATTTCAGCTAATTTTTTACGATACAACATTAAGTTTATCGCAAGTAATAGGCTCAGCGCTTATTGTACTGGCATGTATTATTAATACCTTTGCGCCTAATTGGCTATTGCAAAGGAAAGCAAAAATACGTGAAAAAAAGTGCGCTAAAAAACTTAGTTATTTGTAATGCGTTGGCCTAAACATGGTTTAGGCCAAACTCGTTATAGCGTTTCGCTATACTCTGTCATTATTTGTTCAACCCAACTGGCTATGCGCTCATCGCTTAGCTCGTATTGGCTGTCTTCATCAAGCGCTAGGCCAACAAAATGTTTGCCATCGGGGGTAAGTGCTTTTGACGCTTCAAACTCGTAGTTTTCATCGTTTGGCCAAAAACCAAGTTGCGTAAACGACTGGGTATTTATTTCATCGTGAAGCATACCAAGGGCGTCTTGAAACCATTGTCCGTAACCTTGTTGGTCGCCCATGCCAAATAAAGCAATGGTTTTACCATTTAGGTTTACATCTTTAATGTCGTCCCACTTAGACTCCCAGTCTTCTTGTATTTCTCCAAAATCCCATGTTGAAATACCAAAGATGATAAAGTCGTACTGCTCTGCATTTTTAAGTGGTTCGTCTTTAATATTGTGTAAGGTCACTACATCGGCGCCAATAAGGTCGCGAATTTTTTCTGCTGCCATCTCTGTGTAGCATGTAGTAGAGCCAAAAAATAAACCAATCTGCATCGTATTTATCACTGTGTAATTGCCTGTTATGATAGGGCGCAGTTTACCGTAAGGTATTTTTAATTGATACCTTCTACCGTGGGTATTACCAACATGAGATCACAACGTGACAACGCTACCTGACGATTTACCTGAACCAAATACCGAGCTAAACAGCAACAGCGACTTTTTAGAAACCTTTTTAGATAGCTTGTACTTAGAGCAAGGTGTAAGCGAAAACACCCTTAGCGCGTATCGCAGTGACCTAGATAAGTTTTGTCAGTTTTTAAAAGGCGAAAGCTTAATGACGGTAACCAGCTTAGATATAGAAAGCTACCTAGCGTATCGCGTAGATTTAGGGTTGAAACCACGTAGCACGGCACGCAGCATAAGTGCGTTAAAGCGGTTTTATCAGTATTTTGTACGTGAAAAACGTATCGCAAGCTCACCGCTTGAAAACATTGCGCAACCAAAAGCGGGTCAATCGTTACCTAAAACGCTCTCAGAAGCCGAGGTAGAGGCATTATTAAGTGCGCCCAATATTGAAGAACCAATGGGGCTGCGCGATAAAGCCATGCTAGAGCTACTTTATGCTACGGGCTTGCGTGTAACCGAGCTTGTAGGGCTGCGTATGGAGCAAATTAACTTGCGCCAGTCGGTTGTGTTTGTAAAAGGTAAGGGCAACAAAGAGCGCTTAGTACCTTTAGGCGAAGAAGCCATGTACTGGCTTGAGCAGTTTTTAAAAGGGGGGCGTGCACAAATGATAAAACACGCCACCGATTTTGTGTTTCCTTCAAAACGCGGTGTAGGTATGACCCGACAAACCTTTTGGCATCGTATTAAACACTATGCTATTTTGGCGTCTATTGAGTCAGATTTATCGCCGCATACATTGCGTCATGCCTTTGCAACACATTTACTTAATCATGGTGCCGACTTAAGAGTGGTGCAGATGATGTTAGGGCACAGCGACTTATCGACTACACAAATTTATACCCATGTTGCCAATGAGCGATTAAAATCGGTACACTCAGAGCATCATCCGCGCGCGTAATATGAAATTTAATATCAGCTTAGCGGTCAATTTAGTACGTATTATTAGATAGAGAAAATTATGAAAAAATTAATGTTAGCAGGTGCAATGTTGTGCACAAGTATTAGTGCATTTGCAAATGGCGTAGCCACAACGCCAGATGCTAATGATCCTATTGTTACTAAATTTGCCACGTTAGGTGTAACAGTTAAGCAAATAAACCCAAGCCCCGTTGCCGGTTTAAAAGAGCTTATTACAAATAAAGGTGTACTTTACGCCAGCCCAGACGGCCAGTTTTTAATGCAAGGCACGCTAATTGATTTAAACAACCGCAGCAACTTAACCGAGCAAGCGTTAAATGGTGTCCGTGTTGAAGGTATTAAAGAATACCAAGATTCAATGATTGTTTATAAAGCGCCTAACGAAAAACACCAAATTACGGTATTTACCGATATTAGTTGTGGCTATTGTCGTAAATTACACCGCGAACTAGACGACTTGCTTGATGCAGGCATTACTGTTCGTTATTTAGCATTTCCGCGTGGTGGACTGCAAGGTTCGGGCTACGCCGATTTAATGAACGTATGGTGTGCACGCGACCAACAAGAAGCACTAACAGAAGCTAAATCAGGCGAAGACACAACAGTTGTTGCCGGTTGTAGCGCACCAGTAGCTGAGCATTACCAGCTAGGCCAAAGTTTTGGTATTAGCGGTACGCCAGCCATTATTTTAGAAGACGGTACAATGATCCCTGGCTACCAGCCAGCCGCCGCATTAAGTGCAGCGCTTGAGGCGAACAAAGCAGGTTAATTAAAAATCTGAATAACTGTTTAATACCAATCCGCGATAATACTTAATCATTTTGCGGGGCTAAACGTGTTGCTACCGGCGTTAAAAAAACTTATTTATGACTGCATGGATGCAGAAAGTAGAGCAATGCAGGAGCTATTGCCGAGAACAACTAAATAGCGAATTTATTGCCTAGCTATCAACACGTTTTTTCAGCCTCAAAATAGATCACTTAATTAAGCGAATTGGTTTAAAAAGGCCTTTATGGCCTTTATGGCCTTTTTTTGTCTTTTTATTATGAACACCATAAGTTAAAAACCAGCATGAAAAAACTGATCATTGCGCGCGAAAATGTAGACGATTCTTACCTGCCAAGCGATCTGCACCCTGTTATTAAGCAAATTTATGCCACGCGTAACGTGCAAAATGCACACGAGCTAAATAATAGTGCAGCCACGCTAATCGACTTTAAACTGTTTAAAGACATCGACAAAGCCACCGAGCTATTAATTGATGCGCTGAATGCGCAAAGCCGCATTTTAATTGTTGGCGACTTCGATGCCGATGGCGCAACCAGTACAGCCACCTTAATGCAAGGCTTGGCAATGTTTGGCTTTAATAACTTAGACTACCTTGTACCGGATAGGTTTAGCTTAGGCTATGGTTTAAGCCCAGCGCTTGCTGAGCAAATTGTTGATATAAAACCAGAGCTGGTTATTACGGTAGATAACGGTATTTCATGTATTGCAGGCATAGACATACTAAAAAAAGTGGGCATTAAAGTACTGGTTACTGATCACCACTTGCAAGGGGAGCAGCTCCCTAATGCCGATGCAATTGTTAACCCAAATCGCCATGATTGCCGTTTTCCTTCAAAATCAATTGCGGGTGTCGGCGTTGCCTTTTACTTGCTTATAGCTCTTAGAAGCACGTTACGAGAGCAAGGTTATTTTGAACGCCATGCTATGCCAAATTTAGCCGACTTGCTTGATATAGTTGCCCTAGGCACCGTGGCCGATGTAGTCGCGCTTGATGCAAATAACCGCACTTTAGTATACCAAGGGTTGGCGCGTATTCGCAGCGGTAAAACACGCCCAGGTATTACTGCGCTTATCGAAGTGGCTAATCGTAATGCCGCGCGTTTAAGCGCCAGTGACTTTGGTTTTTCGTTGGCCCCGCGTTTAAACGCAGCAGGGAGACTAGATGACATGAGTTTGGGTATAGCGTGCTTATTAAGTACCGATATAAACCAAGCAAGGCGGATTGCCAGCGAGTTAGATAGCTTAAACCATGCACGGCGCGAAATAGAGCAGGGCATGCAAGCCGAGGCGCAAGCTGTGCTAGATAGGCTTGCGTTTAGTGACGACAACATTCCCGATGCCATTTGTTTATACCAAGAAGATTGGCACCAAGGTGTTATTGGTATTTTGGCGGGTCGCTTAAAAGAAAAATACCACCGCCCAACCGTTATTTTTGCCGGTGGCGAAAACGGTGAAATAAAAGGCTCGTGCCGCTCTATTGAAGGGCTGCACATGCGCGATTTACTCGAAGGGCTAAATACCGCCGACCCGCACTTAATTAATAAATTTGGCGGCCATGCCATGGCGGCAGGGCTAAGTATTGATGAGCAAAATTTTAATGACTTTAAAAACGCGTTTGATGCAGCTGTAAGCGCGCAGTTAAGCGAAGAAAGTAAACGCTGCATTGTGTTTACCGATGGCGAGCTGCCAAACGAGTGCTTTACAATGGACTTTGCTCAGCTATTAAAGCAATCAGGCCCATGGGGGCAGCAATTTCCTGAGCCGGTATTTGAGCACACCTTTGAAGTTATCCAGCAGCGTATAGTAGGCGAAAAACACTTAAAGCTGGTGCTTAAACATCAATCTGGGCGCTTAGTTGACGCCATTGCATTTGGAATAGATGTAAAAGCATGGCCCGACACCGAGGCCCGTTATGTCAAAGTGGCTTATCAGCTCGACATAAACGAATTTAGAGGTAAGTTTAGCCTGCAATTAATTGTTCGCGAGCTTGAAAAAGTGCATTAAAAAATATGCACAATGCATGCATAAAAGGCTAATAAAGCGCGCGGTTTTTTGTTAAAATCGGGCGTTTTTATCTTTTGACGATAATTTATTGCGTTTAGTGCTAATTTTAGCGCGCAATAATCTAGCCATTTTGGAGTAATGTACATGTTTGAAGTGAATCCTGTGATTAATCAAATCAAGGAAATTCGCGAACGTACTGAACTGCTTCGGGGGTACCTTTGACTACGCTCACAAACAAGAGCGCCTAGAAGAAGTAAACGCCGAACTTGAAGATTCAGCCGTATGGAATGAACCTGAGCGCGCACAAGCACTTGGTCGTGAAAAATCAGCCTTAGAAGCCGTTGTTGAAACAATCGACAACTTAGTAGCAGGTGCTGACGACGTAGAAGGTTTATTAGAGCTTGCAGTAGAAGCAGAAGACGAAGACACGTTTGTTGAAGCGCAAACTGAACTTGAAGGCTTAAATAAACAGCTTGAGGGTTTAGAGTTTCGCCGTATGTTTTCGGGCTCTCACGATGCAAACGATGCTTACCTTGATTTACAGTCTGGGTCTGGCGGTACTGAAGCACAAGACTGGTGTAACATGTTATTACGCATGTATTTACGCTGGGGCGAAGCGAAAGGCTTTAAAGTTGAGCTAGTAGAAGCAACCGATGGCGATGTAGCCGGTATTAAAGGTGCAACAGTGCGCTTTGTAGGCGAATACGCATATGGTTGGCTGCGCACAGAAACAGGTGTACACCGCTTAGTACGTAAAAGCCCATTTGATTCAAGTGGTCGTCGTCATACCTCGTTTGCCTCTGCGTTTGTTTACCCAGAAGTAGATGACAATATTGAAATTGATATTAATCCGGCTGACTTACGTATAGACGTTTACCGTGCATCGGGCGCGGGTGGTCAGCACGTTAATACCACCGAATCGGCAGTACGTATTACTCACGTACCTACCAACACGGTTGTTCAGTGTCAAAACGAGCGTTCACAACACAAAAATAAAGCCCAAGCAATGAAGCAGTTAAAAGCAAAATTATTTGAGCTTGAACTTCAGCAGCAAAATGCTGAAAAGCAATCGCAAGAAGACGCAAAGTCGGATATTGGCTGGGGAAGTCAAATTCGTTCTTACGTACTTGACGATGCACGTATTAAAGATTTACGAACTGGCGTTGAAAACCGTAATACGCAATCGGTACTTGACGGCAACCTAGACAAATTTATTGAAGCCAGCCTAAAATCTGGCCTATAACCACCAAGCTAAAAAAGAGCTAAAAAATGACTGATCAAATCCAAGACGAAAATAAGTTAATCGCTGAGCGTCGCGGCAAATTAGACGCTATTCGCGAAAATTGCCCAGCCAACGGTCATCCTAATCAGTTCCGTCGTGAACATTACACGGCTGATTTACAGGCTGAGTTTGGTGATAAGAGTAAAGAAGAATTAGTAGAGCTTAAGCACGTTGTATCAATTGCTGGCCGTATTTTAGCTAAGCGTGGTCCTTTTATGGCCATTCAAGACATGAAAGGCCGTGTACAAGCTTACGCATCTAAAGATGTGCAAAAAGACTTAAAAGCAAAATATGGCCAACTAGATATTGGCGATATTATTGGTGTTAAAGGTGCGCTTAATAAATCAGGTAAAGGCGATTTATACGTAGAAATGACCGAGTACGAACTACTTACTAAGTCACTACGCCCATTACCAGAGAAGTTTCATGGTTTATCAGATCAAGAAACCAAGTACCGTCAACGTTATGTTGATTTAATTACTAACGAAGCGACGCGCGAAACATTCCGCATTCGCTCACAAGTAGTTGAAGGTATTCGTCGCTTTTTAGCAGAGCGCGACTTTATGGAAGTAGAAACGCCAATGCTACAGGTTATTCCTGGCGGTGCGTCTGCGCGTCCATTTGTGACTCACCATAACGCACTTGATATAGACATGTACTTACGTATAGCGCCTGAGCTTTACCTTAAGCGTTTAGTAGTAGGTGGTTTTGACCGCGTATTTGAGATTAACCGTAACTTCCGTAACGAAGGGTTATCAACGCGTCACAACCCAGAATTCACTATGATTGAATTTTACCAAGCCTACGCTGATTACATCGACCTGATGAATATTACCGAAGACATGCTACGTACAGTTGCAACAAACGTTTTAGGTAGCCCAATTGTTGTTAATACCACTAAAGATGAAAACGGCGAAGTTATCGACTCAGTAGAGTACGACTTTGGCCAACCGTTTGAGCGCCTAAGCATGGCTGATGCTATCTTAAAATATAACCCTGAGTTTGATGCTGCGGTATTTAATGACCCAGAAAACCACTTTGAAGAATTAAAAGCGTACGCTAAACAAGTGCACGTTAAAATTCCTGAAAATTGTGTATGGGGCCCAGGTAAGTTTTTATGTGAAATATTTGAAGAGACGGCTGAGCATATGCTTATCCAACCTACATTTATTACAGGCTACCCGTGGGAAGTATCGCCGCTTGCGCGCCGTAACGACGAAAACCCATTTGTTACCGACCGCTTTGAGTTTTTTGTTGGCGGACGTGAGCTTGCAAATGGCTTCTCGGAGCTTAACGATGCGCAAGATCAAGCAGAGCGCTTTACTCGCCAAGTTGAAGAAAAAGACGCCGGCGATGATGAAGCAATGCATTACGATGAAGACTACATACGCGCACTAGAGTACGGCTTACCGCCTACTGCCGGTGAAGGTATTGGTATTGACCGCTTAGTAATGTTATTTACTGATTCACCAACCATTAAAGATGTTATTTTGTTCCCGCATATGCGCCCACAAGCTGACTAAGCTTTAACAAAATAAATGTGATAAACGCCGCTAAATTTTAGCGGCGTTTTTGTGTGAGTACAAAAATAAGCGCCAATGCAGGAAAAGTTGGAGAGTAAATTGCTTTATAAAAACAGACGAAAGAGAGGATAAGATTGTTCGCTTTTTAATTAATTAGTACTAAACTAAATTTTAAAGCTAGTTATTAGTACTTATTAATAGTTAATTCAGATTGGGTTATTTAATGTAGCCTTGTTTTAAATGACCTTAATAACAGTGCTATAACGTAATTTTATGACTGTTTTTTAAACATTATGTTGTATTTATGTAAAAAACTTAGCTAAAATACGCCAAAATTTTGAGCTGGGTTAAAATAGCACTCTAAATATGAATTCTCAAATGGACTTAGAATATAATATGAAAGACAACCGAGTTGAAGAATCGCCAGAAACTGACACCACAGAGCAAAAGCGACAAGCTTATTACCGAGCCTGTATTGCTGAGTTTCAGCAATTAGGTTACCAAGAGCAATATTTAGCGCAGCTCAAAGATGATTTAGTGCCTTTAATGGGCGTTAACCCACAAGACAAAAACATTTAAATCGTTTACTTTTCAAACCAATTATACAATTAAAGCTGACTTATGTGCGTTCTGTAACCAGATAGTCATTTTTGGCATAAAAGTGTTTGACATATTTTCTGAAATCTTTATTATACGCCCCACAAGACGGAGAGGTGTCCGAGTGGCCGAAGGAGCTCCCCTGCTAAGGGAGTATA
>NZ_LJSP01000006.1:0-160996 GCF_001399995.1 Pseudoalteromonas sp. P1-11 | reverse complement strand
GCTACGAACCAGGCGGTCGGAGGTTCGAATCCTCCTGCGCCCACCACTCTTTACACACTCTGCTTAGAGTATAAATAAGTTAAAGTGTTTGGTTTAAAACCAAATCGGTCGGAGGTTCATTCTTACAAGATACGTCCTGCTTCCAGCACTTTTTACACACTCTGCTTAGAGTATAAATAAGCAAACAGTAAAAGTGGGCGCATAGCTCAGCTGGATAGAGTACCTGGCTACGAACCAGGCGGTCNAAGTAACTAATGAAAGTGGGCGCATAGCTCAGCTGGATAGAGTACCTGGCTACGAACCAGGCGGTCGGAGGTTCGAATCCTCCTGCGCCCACCACTTTCTATTACTACTTAAGTTAATAGAAAAGAAGCCGACAAAAGTCGGTTTTTTTGTGTCTGAATTTTGAGAAAGTTTTCAGCTATCAGCTATCAGTTAAGCCAAACAAACACCTCAGCTAAAAATTTCAGCGTAGACGTAGAGCTTGCTCACGTTAGAAGCGCAGCTTCTAATTACTTACGTACAGCTCAAAACCATTCACTGCTCTTTAACTTAAGCTGTGGTATTTTAAACACCTTGTTTAAAAGGAACTTGCTGTATGTTTAAAGCTGTATTCATCACCTTTGTTTTACTATTTATCACTATTTTTAATGTGGGCGCGCACGCTCACACAGCTCAAACAACGCCAATTGTTGGCGCTGCTCAATACAAACATTATTTGCCGCAGCTACAAAATAAACGTGTTGGCCTTGTGGTAAATCAAACATCGCTTGTCGAAAATACTCATTTGGTTGATGCTTTACTCACTAAAAATATAACCATAACCAAAATTTTTGCACCTGAGCATGGCTTTAGAGGCGATCACGACGCTGGTGCCCATGTTAAAAATGCGGTTGATAGTAAAACCGGTGTCCCGCTTATTTCTATTTATGGTAAAAACAAAAAACCAAGCGCTGAGGCTCTGAGCGAAGTAGATGTTATTATTTTTGATATACAAGATGTGGGCGTGCGCTTTTATACCTACATAAGCTCTATGCATTACATGATGGAAGCCGCAGCCGAGCAAGGTATTGAGTTTATTGTGCTTGATAGGCCAAACCCCAATATTGCCTACGTTGATGGGCCAATACTTGAGCGCCAATTTAAATCGTTTGTAGGTATGCACCCAATCCCCGTGCTGCACGGCATGACGGTAGGCGAGCTTGCTAAAATGATCAAAGGCGAAAGCTGGATCAATAAAGCGGCTGATTTAAAGCTTACTGTGATCCCAGTTGATCATTACACGCGCTTAACATCCTACAATTTACCTGTAAAACCCAGCCCTAATTTACCGAACGATCAATCAATTGCGCTGTATCCGTCGCTTTGCTTTTTTGAAGCAACCCCTGTAAGTATTGGCAGAGGCACCGACTTTGCGTTTCAAGTAATTGGCTACTCACCCGTTGCGCTTGGGAATTTTAGTTTTACACCGCGCTCGATAAAAGGGGCGGCAGCAAACCCTAAATTTAAAAATACCCCTGTAAAAGGGCTCGATTTACGCACAGCAAACACGCGCGGGCTTGATTTAAGTTACTTAGTAACGGCTTATAATAAATTAACTGAAAACAATATTACCTTTTTTGAACGCGCTGATTTTATGGATAAATTGGCTGGCACTAACAAACTACGTTTAGCTATTGAAGCAGGGCAATCAGAGCGGCAAATAAAACAAAGTTGGCAGCAAGGGCTTGCAGCATTTAAAAAGCAACGAGCGCCGTATTTGCTGTACAAGTAAGGGGTATAAATGGCTTTAGTAATAAAAAAAAATTAAGCAGCTGTTTTAAAAAGGCTTTATTGGCACTTGTTAGCGCGACTCTTGTAGCGTGCAGTACGGCAAATAAGCCAAATGAGTTTACAGCAAGTGAGCTTAAGCAAAGCAAATTAGTAACGCTTCCAAACGCCCAAGTTATTGTCACTTTTCCTGAGGCTAACCCAAGCAGCCGTGAGTACGTAAATAACCGTGGCACATTTAAAGCGTATAAAGGGCGAGGGCAGTTATTAATTCAAAATAATAACGCGATAAGCGCCGATATTTTTATAAATAACCAAAAGCTTAATATTACCAACCAATTAGCCGCTAATACTTTATACGAGTATTCGCTAGCAAGGCGCACTCACAACGGTGTAAATACGTTTAAGGTTGAAAATATTAAACCTAAAGGCGCAAGCCTTACCTTGCGCTTTGAGTTTCCAACCTTAAATACCGCTGCGCAAAGTAATATAGACTTTAGCCAGGTCGATGCCCTTATTGAAAAAGACATACAAGCTGGTTTTCCTGGTGCGGTATTGGCTGTTATTAAAAGTGGCGAACTCATAAAGCTTAGTGCCTATGGCGATGCCAAACAGTACCAGCAAAGTGATTTAATGCTACTACGCCCAGAGCCAATGCAAACACATACTCTGTTTGATTTAGCCTCTAACACCAAAATATTTGCCACTAACTTTGCCCTTATGAAACTTGTAAGCGAAGGGCTTTTAAATATAAACAAGCCCGTACAAAGTTACTTACCCGAATACAAAGGTGATGGCCGCGAGCTGCGCACAGTTAAAAATTTACTTACGCATACAGCGGGGTACCCGCCTGTGTTTGATTTTCATCGTAAAGGTGCTAAAAATGGCGATGTGTATTTTTCGCAAAATAGCCAAACCACAAAGCAGCTGTTACTTACGCAAGTGCCGCTGAGCAATAAATACCCCGCACAAGCCGTTTACTCCGATATTGATTACATGATTTTAGGCGTACTGGTTGAGCGTATAACCGGGCAACCACTTGATGACTACCTAGAGCAACACATTTACGCCCCACTTAAACTGACCAATACGGTATTTAACCCACTTAAAAAGGGCTTTAAACGCGCTGAATTTGCAGCAACCGAGCTTAGCGGCAATACCCGTGATGGCCGTATTACCTTTGATAATATTCGTACTAATGTTTTGCAAGGCGAAGTGCACGACGAGCGAGCATTTTATTCGTTTGATGGCGTAGCAGGGCATGCCGGTTTATTTAGTAATGCACCCGATTTAGCTGTGCTTTGCCAAGTACTATTAAACCAAGGTGGCTTTGGCAATACCCAGTTATTTAGCGCATCAACCTTAGCGCAGTTTGTAACGCCACTATTAAACAACGAAACCTATGGCCTAGGCTTTAGGCTTGCAGGTAACAACCAAGCTAGGCGTTGGCATTTTGGCCCTTATGCAAGTGCACAAGCGTATGGTCACACCGGCTGGACGGGCACAGTAACGGTTATTGATCCAACCTACGATTTAGCCATTATTTTATTGACCAATGCGCGGCACACAAAAATAAAAGGAAGCCAAAAACATTACCAGTTTTTGGGCAAACAATACGAGACCGCGCAATATGGCTCGGTGGTATCGCTTATTTACGAAGCACTACTAAATCAATAAATTATCGTTTAGGCTAAAACGGCCTAAGTGCAGTGCCTTAAGTGATTTATTTGCAGGTGACTTAACTAAGCCAATCCATTAAGCTAAGCGGTTTACAAATTCAGGCCACATTTTTAAAACGGCCTGTAAAATAAGCGTTTCAACGTGAATAAAGCGAACGCACTTCGCTATTAATAAAGGTTAATTTATGTCTTGGTATTCTATATTACCGCCGCTCATTGCTATCGCTATCGTATTTTGGCGAAAAGAAGTAATAATGGCACTTTTGGTGGCCGTGGCTTCGTCAGAATTTTTACTCGCTATACAAGGCGAGGGTAATACCTTATTTGCTACATTTTTAAATACCATTGAGCGCATAATATCGGTGGCCAGCTCGCCGGGTAATACTCGCATTTTAATATTTAGTATTATGATTGGTGCCTTGCTTGCCTACATACGCGAATCAGGCGGCGTAGCAGCCACCGTTAATATGCTAATGAATAAAGGCATTGCAAAAAGTAAGCGCCAAGTTGGCTTTTTAACCATGTTTACCGGCATCGCGGTATTTATAGAGTCAAACCTCAGCGTATTAACCTCAGGTATTGTATCGCGTGGCTTGTTCGACAAATTTAAAATGAGCCGAGCGCGTCTTGCTTATATTATTGATAGCACCAGTGCACCGGTGTGTATTTTAATATTACTTAACGGTTGGGGCGCATTTGTACTGGGTTTACTTGGCAATTACGAGCTAAGCGAATCGGCGGTTTCTATTTTATGGGGCAGCGTAGGGTACAACTTTTACGCCATTATCACGCTAGTCATTGTGTTTTACACTATCGCGTTTGATAAAGTACACGGCCCAATGAAAGAAGCCGAGCAAAAGCTAGAGCTGCAAAAAACTGATCTAAAAGAAGAAGTAAAAGGCTCTAAAGCGCGTTACATGCTCGTGCCATTACTTACCTTAATTGTGAGCATGGTAGGCTTTATGTTTTACACCGGCAACGGCGTACTTGCAGAAGGCAGCGGCTCTAAATCGGTTTTATACGCAACGGTATTAGCCATTGTGGTTGCATATGTTTTAATGATTAGCTCGCGCCAATTTACTCACCATCAATTAGTCGACACCGGCTTTAAAGGCATGGGCGAGTTATTACCGCTGGTGAGCATTGTATTGCTTTCACTTACACTGGGCGCAAGCTTAAAAGAGCTAGGCACGGGCGTATTTGTCGCATCACTAGTGGGCGATTACCTACCTATTTACTTAATTGTACCAGTGCTGTTTTTAACCGGCGCGGTTATGTCGTTTACTACGGGTACCTCGTGGGGCACATTTGCCATACTTATTCCTATTGGCGTACCGCTTATTCAAGCGCTCGGTTTGCCACCTTCACTGGTGGTAGGCGCTATTTTAGGCGGCGGTATATTTGGCGATCACTGCTCGCCTATATCCGACACCAGCGCCGTATCGGCACTCGCCTCGGGGTGTGACTTACTCACCCACGTTAAAACGCAGCTACCGTATGCGTTATTTGGCGGCGCACTGACGTTTATAGCGTACTTAGTAACAAGCATAATAGTGTTGTAAAATTTGCCCGTTTAAATACTCAAAGGCCTGCTTAATCGCAGGCTTTTTTGTTTTAAATATGCAGTTAAGTACCCGTATTTATATTTTTTAGGTTATTGTATGGCATGAGCTTTAAGCTTTTTAATAGCTATAAATTCTTACTTTTTAACTTATACAAGGCTGTAAACCCACACTATGTTTGTAATAGATAATATCATTCTTGTTAGTGCCATTTTAATTTTACTAGGGGTTATCTCGAGTAAGCTATCTGCGCGCGTTGGCTTACCCGTGCTGGTGCTATTTTTACTGGTGGGCATGCTTGCAGGTGAAGACGGTATTGCAGGTATATCATTTGATAACGCAGAGGCGGCGCATGCTCTGGGCACGTTAGCACTGGCTATTATTCTATTTGATGGTGGGCTACAAACGCCAACCAGCTCTATTAAACAAGTGTGGAAACCTGCTTCGGCTTTAGCAACGGTTGGGGTGCTATTAACGGCTGTAATTACCGGCCTTGTCGCCACTTATATTTAGACTTACCCGTATTACAAGGCGTTTTGCTGGGCGCTATTGTGGGCTCTACAGATGCCGCTGCCGTATTTGCACTTTTACGTAGCGCCGGTATTCACTTAAATAAAAAGCTTAAATCAACCCTTGAAATAGAAAGTGCCTCGAACGACCCAATGGCTATTTTTTTAACGGTTGGTTTGCTCGAAATGCTAGTGAACGACATGCCAATAGGGCTGGGTTTACTGCAGTTATTTGCCCAGCAAATGGGCGTAGGCGCCGTTTGTGGGGTTTTAATTGGTAAGGTGTCGGTGTGGTTTATTAATCGAATAAAATTAAATGCATCAGGTTTGTATTTAGTAATGGTAACCGCATTTGGGCTGCTTTCTTTTGGCCTTTCTGCAACGCTTGGCGGCAGTGGCTTTTTAGCTGTATTTATAACCGGCGTTATTTTAGGTAACAGTAAATTTGTATATAAACGCGGCATTTTTCTTTTTCACGATGGTTTAGCGTGGCTTGGGCAAATAACCATGTTTGTTGTGTTAGGGCTTTTAATTAATCCCTCGTCGTTGGTTGATGTATGGCTAGAAGGGTTGTTAATTGCACTGGCACTTATTTTTGTTGCTCGCCCACTAGCGGTAGCGCCAATTTTAAAATTATTTGGCTTTAATAATCGTGAAACATTATTTGTATCTTGGGTGGGGCTAAGAGGCTCAGTGCCGATTATTTTAGCTATATTCCCACTGTTGTTTGGCCTTTCAGGGGCGGAGCTTATTTTTAATGTGGTTTTTTTCGTGGTGTTAATCTCGGCCACGTTGCAAGGCTCAACTATGCCTTGGATGGCTAAAAAGTTAAGTTTAATAGAGCCGCCACCCGATTTAGCAGCTGCAACGCTCGAAATTACCGCCCTAAATGATATTGATATAGAAATTGTAGAGTACACGTTAAGTGAGGTTTCTCGGGTTTCTGGGCGCAGTTTATCACATGCTGCACTGCCAGAAAGTGTAGTTGTAGCCATGATCACACGAGGGCCTTCAATCATACCGCCACGCGGCTCAACTAAATTAAAACCAAACGATCATTTATTTGTTGTTTTAAAACCCGCTAACAGACCTTTTGTTGATTTAGTTTTTACAGCAACCGATAAAACAAACCACCAAGATAGTTACTTAGCGCGCAACGAACTTAAAGTGAAAGGGGTTACGCTAGTAGGCGATATATTTTACTCATATCACATGAAAATAGACGCGCCAGAGGGCATAAGCTTGGAAGAGGTGATCAACCAAAAGCTCTCAGGAGAAATCAGTAAAGGCTCAATTGTGGTTATTGGTAATGTTCAACTACGCGTTATAACAATGGTACATACACGTATAGTGACCATCGGCCTAAAGTACTTACACAATCCAGAACAACGACTTTTAAAGCAGTAGCCTTTAAGGATTTTCTTTTACCTAGGGCGGTTTCAAATAAACTAACGAGATAATAAATACAAAGGAATGATATGAGTCAAATTCTTGGTGATACAGATGATAAGAGATCTTTATATGAGGCTCTCACTAGATACAACTATTTTCCAAATCAACGAGCTAATATAGGTGAGTTACCACCGAGTCTCGATACGAGGCAATTTACACCAGAGGTGGCAGAGGCTATTTCTAAGCTTGAAGAGTCTAATGGCAGATCTGGTTACGACTTAGTTGAATATAAGGCTACAAGATATAATAACGTGCCTAGAGTACTGGGACTTGTCCATCCTAGAGCTTACTCATCACTAGCCAAGTGTATACATGATAATTGGGGGGAGCTGAAATGTGTTACTGAGAACGAAAATAGTATAATTAAGCCTGAGTTTCACCAAAGTGAAAAGCGATTAGTTGTAATGAATTACGAAGAGCCATTCGTAAAAATTAGTCGCTCCCATACTTCTTCTTTTGCAAAACGATTTAGAGTTCACACTGATATAGCTAACTGTTTTAATAGTATTTATTCTCATTCAATTGCATGGGCTGCTGTTGGAGTTAAAGAGGCTAAAGCACAACAAAAAAGCAAAGAGTGGTTTAACCGTTTAGATACCTACCAACGAAAAACTAAGCGTAATGAAACTCAGGGAATACCAATAGGTTCTGCAGCCTCTAGTATTGTGAGCGAGTTAATCTTAGGCAAAGTTGATGAATCCTTAAAAGATAAAGGTTATGAGTTCCATAGATACATTGATGATTATACTTGCTACTGCGTGACTAGCGAAGACGCTCAAAACTTCATTCAAGATTTAGCCAACTCTCTCGCTATTTTTAAGTTAACACTAAACTTAAAGAAAACATCAATAATAGAATTACCAGCAGCTTTTGAAGATGAGTGGGTGTTAGATTTAAAAAGTGCATTACCAAGCCGTTTAGGTAACGCAGGAGAAAACGAGCCAAAAATTTCTGCTGACGAAGCGCTTACGTTTTTAAATAAAGCTATTGGAATTAATAAAAGCACGCCAGATGGAAGTGTATTAAAGTACGCAACGTCGTTAATCATTAATTATTTAGATGAAAATGCGGATATAAGTTTATTGGAAGCTCTTTTGAACCTTGCTTGGCATTATCCAGTTTTACTTCCGCTATTCGATAAGCTATTAGAAAAAGCAGAAATAAATGCAGGGGTTTTTGAACAGCAATTAAATGTAATAATACAAGAAAATGCTGATAAGTTCAGGTCTGATGGCATGTCTTGGCCTCTTCATACAATGCTAACTAATAACGTCATACCAAAAAAGGAAACTGCTGAAAAGGTCATTGCGAGTGGTGATTGCGTTGCAATTACTTTGCTACTAGAGATGCATGACTTCAACGCAATGATAGTTGAATTTGCGAATACTATAATTGCTGGTGATGATAACTATGAAAAAGATAGTTATTGGCTATTACTTTATCAATTATACCTAAAAGACCTGTTAATTGATGAACCTTATACTGACAAGGTATTTCGTTGTTTAAAAAAACATAAGGTTAATTTTATACCCCGAAATACGAAAACTAAAGCTGAAATAAACTGTGATAAAATTCAAAGTGAAATGACATCAAATGCGTTAAAAACCGTATTTTCAGAAATGACTATACCTGCTGTAAACAAAAATCCAGATGAAGATTCGGCTGTCTTCTAGTTTTTATAGAGTATTATTTAAAGCTTTTGTTAATGAAGGTGAATAAAGTTAGCTATATAGTGATTTTCCCTCTGTGCAGCGCGAAGCGCCTCTGTGTTCTCGGTGGTAATAAATATCTAAATTACCACCAACATTAACTGAGCTAAACTACCTAAGCCCCACACTGCCTAACTCCAGCACCCGCATGTTTAAGTGCTACAATCTGCCCTTTACCGTTATGCGCCATAGCCAGCATATCACCCGTATTTAGACCACTTTCTACCGCATGTTTACCCTTTAAATCACTGAGCAGTGACTGCTTAATTTGTACCAGTACCTCGTCATTACAGCTGGCTATGTACCAGTCGTTATCAACCTTTACGAGCGTGCCGTATTCTATGTGGCGTTGTTGGTGTAAGCGCAAGCTATTAGCGTGCTGAGTATCGAGTGCGTGTTTTTGCTCGGTAATGGCGCTTGTGTAACTGCCCGATGGGGTTATTTCGTGGGTTTTAATAATTGAGTAGTCGTGAATATCGATAGTGTTAAGCACCGTTTTAGGTGCGTAGTTAATGCCATTGCTGTTATCAAATACAATAAATGCGAATACGCCCAGTGCGCAGGCAAGGCTGGTTAACTGTAGCGTAAAACTAAGCCTTGAGGGCTTTTTATGGCTGGCATTATTAAGTAACGCTTTTTGTTGGGAAGCGCTGAGTGTAGTGCGTGCTTTTCGCTCTTTGTAGTGTTGAGTGAGCTTTTGATCAAACTGCTCATCAGGCTTGTTCATTGTTTGCTCCTAATAAACGTTTAAGGTTTTGCTTGGCATAGCGCAGCCTTGTTTTTACGCTCTCATGGTTGCTTTGCGTTATAAGCTCTATGTCGGCAAGGCTAAAGCCTTCTTGTTGTAAGGTAATGGCTTCGCGTTGCACAAAGCTCAGTTGCTTGAGTGCGCTATCGAACGCTTGGTAATTTATATTGCTAATACTGTTGTTATTACCTTGCTCATTTTGCTGCGCGGGTAGGTGGGTGTTTTCGTCAAGCTCTACAAAGCGCTGTTGTTTGCGGTATTCGTCTACTAATGTGTTGCGCGCGAGTTTAAATAACCACGCTTTTGGCGTGGTTTGCGCTTGGTAAAGGTGGCGTTTTTCGATTACTTTTAGCCAGGTTTGTTGGCTTACGTCGTATGCTAAATGCGTATTAGATTGCGTCACTAGGTAGTGATATAAATCGTTACTGTATAAGGCAATAAGCTGCTCTAAGTAGCGGTTGTCGCCACTTTTTGCGTAACTTGCCATGCAATCCTTGCTTGGCGTTTCAAATAACCATGACTTAATACTGAGTAGCATAGGCGTTTAGTCCGTTAAATAGAGTTATCTAATTTAAAATCGAGCTGTACGGTTTGATCTGTTTGTAATTGTGCCACACCTTCTATTACTTTGGGGCGATATTTCCAGCGTTTTATGGCTCTTATTGCTTCGCGGTCAAAGGTGCGTTTGGGCTCGGCGTTTATTACCACTGGGTTTATTACTTCGCCGGTGGGCGAAATACTAAAGCTCAGTTGTACCCAGCCTTCTATGCCATTGCGCGCAGCAGATGTTGGGTATTTTGGATTTATGCGCACTATGGGTGTTGCATCGCCTGTTGGGCGGTTAATCGTGCTATTTATATCATCTCCAAAATCATCAATAGTGATTGGTGTTAATTCGTTAATCGCTATTACAGGGTCGTTTGAGGTATCTATTGGTGGTGCTTTAGGCGGCGTTTTTGGTACAGGCGGTGGTGGCTGTATTTTTTGTATATGCCTTACTTGTGAATCCTCTGGTGCCTGAAAAATCTCTACAATAATATCGTCGCCGAGTTTTATAGGTGCGCGCTGCTCGCCACTAATTAGGTATTGCATAAATGCAAAGGCGGCAAAGGTCATTACTGCGCCGCCAATAACGGCGGTTGATGTTTTAATAAATGCTGAATTATTGGGTACTTCAAGTGTGTGCATAAGCCGCTCCGAGTAAACTTATTGGGTTGTTTAAAAGCTATAACGGGGGGCAAATCAAAAAGGGGTTAAATAATTTTATAAAAATTGCGGGGTTTAGTTACAATAGCGTTCGCTATATTTTTACTTATTAATTTTTTAGGCTGTTATGCAACTCATACAAATAGATAAAGCACGTTACCGCAAACATTTAAATAGGGTAATTATAGGGTGTGCGGCGGGTTTAGCTGTTGGCAGCTTGGCTATATCGCAAACGTTAATTGCGTTGTTTCCTGATGAAAGCGGGAGCCATTTTCATTGGAATTTAACCGGTGTTGTTATAACAAGTTTGGCCATTGGCTGGCTGTTAAATAAATACCGTACCCATAGTTTTATGACCGAAGTGGTGTACGTGTGGGAGCTAAAACAAGCGCTTAATAAAATAACCCGCAAAATGCCAAAGCTAAAAGCGGCAGGGCGCGAGGGTAATGCCGATGCATTATTAGCGATTCATTATAGTTATGCGGGCTCACGGCTTTTATGGCAGCTTGACGATAACACCATTACTATGGATGAGTTAGCTATAAAACAAGCGGAGCTTGATAGTGTGGCGGCCAAGTATAACCTGACTTTAAATGCCGATGACTATAACGAGGCTATATTAAAACAGTTTTAAAGCCTAGGTGGTTAAATTAGCTAAAGGAGCCTTAATGAAAAAAGTACTGATAGTGTGTTTAGGTAATATTTGCCGCTCGCCCACAGCAGAGGCGGTGTTAAAAGCGCGTGCTAAAAAATTAGGCGTTGAGGTAAAAGTCGACTCGGCAGGGACTATTGGCTACCACGAAGGTAAAACGCCAGATAGCCGCTCAATGGCTGCAGGCGAAAAACGCGGTTATAGCTTTAAAGGTATATTTTCGCGCCCAGTTCGCAGCAGCGATTTTACTGAGTTTGATTTAATTTTAGCGGCCGACACACAAAACTTAGCTGACTTAAAAGCGCAATGCCCCACCCACTTACATTACAAGCTGGCATTGTTTTTAGAATACGGCGAGCAAAGCCAAAGCGCCATACCCGACCCATACTACGGCGGCGATGATGGCTTTGAAAATGTGCTCGATTTAATTGAAGCCGCGAGCGATAAAATACTCGCAAAGCTTTGAATAAAGCTACCTGAACAAAAAGACGCTATAATACCTTGCGTGTCATCTGGCTATTTTAAAGTCGAGCTGTACTTGAGTGCTTGCAACAACGGGTTGGCCGTCTTCAAATTTTGGTGCATAACGCCATTTTTTAAGTGCCGTAAGTGCCGACCTTTCAAACTCTTTCCCCCCTTGTGAGCTAACTACCTCTGGGTTTTTAACAAAGCCTGCGGTATCTACGTCAAATTCAACAACGACAATACCATCTCGCATTTGGCGTGCTTTGTTTTGTGGGTACTCAGGGTTTTTGCGGTATATAGGTGTTTGCTCTTGTGTTTTTTTCCACGGCACCATTTTAGCAATTGCTAAACAATGCTTAGTGGCTTGTTCGCTTTGGCCTGTTTTTTCGTAAAGGTTAACAAGCTTTGAGTGCGCAGTAAGCTCAGCGCTGTGATCAAAGCTTAAGTTGTTATCAAATACCGATACAACATGGTTTAGTCGTTCAATGGCTTCATTGTATTTTTTCTTACCTTGAGCAAACGACGCCATTAAAAAGTCGGCTTTAATGCGCTCTACGGTGTTGTCGTCTAGGTTATTACGGTAGTAGTCATCGGCTTGGTTAAGTAGCGTTTTAGCTTTATGGTATTTTTTATGAGCAAATTTTTTGGCAAGCAGCGAGGCTGCTTCAAACTGCATGTCGGCAACAAATTTAGGGTTGTTTTGTGTTTTAGCTATTTCAATTATACGGTCGTAATCGTTATCGGCTTGATAGGCCGAGCGGGTGTTTTCAGCCTTGCCTATTAGGGCATCGATTGTTTCTATTGCATTTTTACCGTGGTTATTTGCCAGTATTGTATAGGCTTGCGAGTAAAGTTCGAAGCGTTGCTCTGATACATTTTTTTTGTCGTTGATAGAGCGCGGCGCTGTAATTGCTTTGGCGTAATTAATAGCAAGGCTTGCGGTGTTATCACTTTTATCACCATAAAGCGCAAGGCCTGTAATATAGGCATGTTTAGCTGCTTGCTCTATGTTTTCGTCTTTTTTAACAGCCGTTAAATAACTTTGGTATGCATCAGAAAAGGCGGCTTTATCATCGCTTACTTGGCTTGCATTGGCCTGGCTTGCAAAAGCCGTAAAGGTTAATCCGATAACTAAGGCGAGGTGTTGTGCTTTCATAATAATCCCTATTAGTGTTCAATATAGAAACAAAATACCACAAGTGATAATGGTTTTCATTATCTTTTGCGTGGACACTTGCTTATAAAACTAACTAATTACCTAATACCCATGTGCACTAAGCTGTAACTAACTTTCGTCATTATACTGTACTAATAGTGCCTGCTGAGATAACTAGGTAACACCGTTTTAGCTTTTTATAGGTGCGGTGTATTAACTTAATGTGTAAGCAGCGTGGTAAAAGTAATAAAATTAAAATAGCAAATGCGTTCAAGTTTGTCATTGTTTTGGGGAAATAGCCCTAGGTAGTGGGAGTTTATTGCATATTAAGATTGAAAATAGGCTGTGCAATCGCCATATATTTGCCATAAACCTAGTGTACTACGATCTAACTTTAAACATTTGTGATATTATCACCTTATGGTGTCGTAGTTATTTAATTATTTGGATTTGTCGTGGCGCAAGTAAGAGCAAGAGCCCAGCTTAATGTTGGCAAAAATAGTGATATTCCCGCAGAAATAGTGTCTTTTAGTGGCTTAAAAGACGGCCAAGAACACGTTGCGTTTGTATTTAACAATGCTGATGTAAATCAAAATGTGCCGCTTATTCGCATGCACTCTGAGTGTTTAACCGGTGATGTGTTTCATTCATCGCGCTGCGATTGTGGCGAGCAGTTAAATGAGTGTATTGAAATGATGCACGAGCAAGGCGGGGTGTTATTGTATTTACGCCAAGAGGGCCGAGGTATTGGTTTATATAATAAAATTGATGCTTACGTGCTGCAATCTCAAGGTATGAACACTTACGAGGCTAATAATCACTTAGGTTTTGCTGACGACTTACGTGATTTTTCGGACGCGGTATTAATGCTCAACGCACTTAATTTAAGCCACGTTAAATTAATGACCAATAACCCTAAAAAGCTTAATGCATTAAAAGATGCCGGCATTGAAGTAGACACCGTTATTGGTACCCACGCGCACATTAAAGCAGGCCTTACAGGTAACAAAGCTTACCTAGAAACCAAAATAAAACACGGCGCACATATGTTAGATATTAAAAAAATTAAAAAACCTTAACTATTTAATCATGTAGTGTCTGTTAATCCCCCCTCACGCCAAGTTATACTTGGCGTGTTTTGTTTAATTTAAGAGCCAGTATGTCTAACGAATTACGAATTTTTAAAGCCGATGCCGGGCTAAAGTGGTTTAAAGCCGGTTGGCATATTTTTAAAACCCAGCCATTTACCTTTGTAGTTATGCACTTATTAATAGGCATAGTGGGCATACTGTCGTTATTTTTACCTTTGCTGCAAGTTGTTGCGGCACTTGCTACGCCTTTTTTAACCGCCGGTTTTTACCAAGCGGTGCTTAGCAAGCAGCAGGGCGGTAAAATTATGCTGGCCGACATACTCAAACCCTTTAGCGCAAAAGGTAACCGTTTAGGACTACTACGTTTAGCGCTTTACCAAATGGGGGCGGGTATTTTAATGGCCTTATTAGCTAATGGCCTATTTGCCGATGCGGTGGCTATTATGAGCCAAGAGGGGCTTGATCCTAACATTGCGCTTGAGCAAACCTTAAATAGTATTTCGGGCGCCAGTGTGGTGCTATTTTTAGTGGCAATGGCGGTGTATTTAATGGCGTTTGCTTACGCGGTACCGCTTATTTATTTTAGTAAAGAAAAACGCATTTTAACGGCGCTTAAAAATTCGCTATTGGTTTTTTATCATAACCTGTTCGCATTGAGTGTTTTTGGCATTATTTGTGTGTTATTTATGGCGCTTTCTATGTTCTTATCGTTCTTACCGCTGTTGATTTTAATGCCAATTTGCTACATTAGTTTCTTTGTATCTTATCAGGCTATTTTTATGCCAGTTGTACCGCCAAGTGACGATAGCAATGTTAAACCACTTAGCAGTGAACAAAGCGGGCGCTTTGACGCTTAATGGATGATAAGTTAAAACAAAAGCTTAAAAACTATGTACTGTGGTTACTTGGGCGCCAAGAGTATTCGCGCCGCGAGTTAACCTTTAAGCTTCAGCAAAAAGAAGCCAGCGACGAGTTTATAGAAACCCTGCTTAATTGGTGCGAAGAGCACAATTTTATTAACGAGCAACGCTATTGCGAAGGGTTTGTCAGAAAACACATTTTTAAAGGCCATGGCTTAAAGCGCATTCAAAGCGAAGCCATAGGCAAAGGGATTGACCGTTCACTACTTGAAAGAGTGGTTGAAGAGCTTGAAATAGACTGGTTTGAGCTTGCGCAGGAAGCGTACAACAAAAAGTATTCAACTACACCGGCCAACCTCGAGTACAAAGATAAAGCTAAGCGCGTGCGCTACTTAATGTACCGAGGATTTAGCTACGAACAAATTGATTTTGCAATGCAAGCACAGTAAATACAGGTGAGATTTTCACATGCAGCACATGACTACGGCACAACTTAGGCAACAGTTTTTAGACTTTTTTGCCAGCAAACAGCACCAAATTGTCCAATCGGCTTCACTTATTCCGGGTAACGATGCCACGTTGTTATTTAACAATGCCGGTATGGTTCCTTTTAAGGATGTGTTTTTAGGCGCCGAAACTCGCCCTTACACGCGTGCTACTAGTGCACAGCGTTGTGTGCGTGCTGGTGGTAAACATAACGATTTAGAAAACGTAGGTTACACAGCGCGTCACCATACATTTTTTGAAATGCTAGGTAACTTTAGTTTTGGCGATTACTTTAAACAAGACGCTATTAAGTTTGCGTGGGAGTTTTTAACTGAGGTTGTTAAATTACCACAAGAAAAACTACTTGTTACTATTTACCACGACGATGAAGATGCATTTGGCTTTTGGCACAATGATATTGGCCTAAGCGAAGATCGTATTATTCGTATTGCTACCTCAGATAACTTTTGGTCAATGGGCGATACTGGCCCGTGTGGCCCGTGTTCTGAAATATTTTACGATCACGGTGAGCACATTTGGGGCGGTCCTCCGGGCTCACCTGAAGAAGATGGCGACCGCTTTATCGAAATTTGGAACCTTGTATTTATGCAGTACAACCGTCAAAGCGACGGTACTATGGAGCCGCTGCCTAAACAATCTGTTGATACAGGTATGGGCCTTGAGCGTATTGCTGCTATTTTACAAGGCGTGCATTCAAACTACGAAATCGACTTGTTCCAAGGCTTAATTGCAGCTGCGGCAAGTGTAACTAACGCACAAGATTTAAACGATAAGTCGCTACGCGTTGTTGCGGATCATATTCGTTCGTGTGCGTTTTTAATTTCTGATGGTGTTATGCCATCAAACGAAGGCCGTGGTTATGTATTGCGTCGTATTATTCGTCGTGCAGTACGCCATGGTAACAAGCTTGGTGCACAAGGTGCGTTTTTCTATAAACTGGTTGCAGCGCTTATTGAACAAATGGGCCAAGCCTACCCAGAGCTTGCAAAGCAGCAAGAAATTATCGAAAAAGTACTGCGCATTGAAGAAGAACAATTTGGTAAAACCCTTGAGCGTGGCTTAGCTATTTTAGAAGAAAGCCTAAGCGAGCTTAAAGGCGATGTTATTCCTGGTGATTTAGTATTTAAATTATACGACACCTATGGTTTCCCTGCTGATTTAACGGCCGATGTAGCCCGTGAACGCCAAATGACAATAGACCATGCAGGCTTTGAAGAGTGCATGGCTGTACAGCGTAAAACAGCGCAGCAAGCGGGTAAATTTGGTGCCGATTACAACGAGCAATTAAAGTCAGAAAAACACACTGAGTTTAAAGGCTACGACAGCACACATCATAGCGCTACAGTAGTAGAAGTTTTTGCAAATGGTGAGTCGGTTTCTATTTTAGAAGACGGCCAACAAGGCATTGTTGTACTTAATCATACGCCATTTTATGCAGAATCTGGTGGCCAAACAGGTGATACCGGTACCATTACTGTTGCAGGTGGTGAGTTTACAGTGACTAACACTACTAAACTGGGTAATGCGTTTGCGCACCACGGTAGCGTACAAGGGCGCATTGCGGTTAACGATAAAGTAGATGCCACTATTGATGATGCACGCCGTGAACGCATTAAGAAAAATCACACAGCTACGCATATTTTACACGAAGCACTGCGCCAACTATTAGGTGAACACGTAAGCCAAAAAGGCTCACTGGTTGAGCCTGAGCGTTTACGTTTTGACTTCTCGCACTTTGAAGCTGTTACTAAAGACGAGCTACGTGAAATTGAGCGTGTAGTTAACGATGAAATTCGTCGTAACTTTGCCCTAAACACTGAGCTTATGGCGATTGATGACGCTAAAGCAAAAGGGGCAATGGCGCTGTTTGGCGAAAAGTACGACGATGAAGTACGCGTAGTAACCATTGGCGATTACTCAATTGAACTGTGTGGCGGTACGCACGTAGAGCGCGCGGGTGATATTGGCTTATTTAAAATTGTATCTGAAAGCGGTATTGCTGCAGGCGTACGCCGTATTGAAGCTGTAACAGGCGCAGATGCAGTGGCGTATGTAAGCGAGCAAGAAAAACAGCTAAACGATGTAGCAGCGCTGGTAAAAGGTGATAGCGCATCGGTACTTGAAAAAGTAACTGCGCTTCTTGAAAAGTCTAAAGGCCTTGAAAAGCAAATTGCACAGCTTAACGATAAGCTAGCCAGTGCAGCGGGTGCGTCTTTACTTGATTCGATTGTTGAAATTAATGGCGTTAAGCTATTAGTGGCAAACGTTGAAGGAACTGAATCTAAAGCGCTTCGTGGTATGGTTGACGATCTTAAAAACAAGATTGGCTCAGGTGTTATTGCATTGGGTGTTGCCAGCGGCGAAAAAGTAAGCCTAATTGCCGGTGTAACGAAAGATTTAACCGGTAAAGTTAAAGCCGGTGAGCTTGTAAACCACATGGCAGGCCAAGTAGGCGGCAAAGGGGGCGGTCGTCCTGATATGGCACAAGCGGGTGGTTCACAGCCAGAAAACCTAAACGCCGCGCTTGAAAGCGTGACAGCCTGGGTAAGCGAGAAAGTTTAAGCTTACGTGGCACTTATTGTCCAAAAGTTTGGCGGCACTTCGGTTGGCTCTATTGAGCGAATAGAAGCGGTCGCCGACCTTGTTGTTAAAACTAAGCAGCAAGGTCATCAAGTGGTTGTGGTTCTTTCGGCCATGTCGGGAGAAACCAACCGCTTAATTAACCTCGCCAAGCAAATAGATACTCGCCCGAGTAGCCGAGAATTAGACGTACTTATTAGCACTGGAGAACAGGTTTCTGTTTCGCTCCTTGCTATGGCTATTATAAAACGTGGCCATTCGGCTGTAAGCCTACTAGCCGATCAGGTTAATATTCAAACCGATAACATGTTTGGTAAAGCCCGTATTGAAGAGGTTGCTGCGACGCGTTTAAAGCATGAGCTTGAGCATAATCGGGTTGCGATTATTGCCGGTTTTCAGGGGCGCGATGTAGAGGGCAATATTACAACCCTTGGACGCGGCGGCACCGATACCTCTGCGGTAGAAATAGCCACGGCAATAAAAGCCGATGAATGTCAGATCTATACCGACGTTGATGGCGTATACACTACTGATCCTCGTGTAGAACCAAACGCACAGCGAATGCGCCATGTAACGTTTGCCGAAATGCTAGAGCTGGCAAGCTTAGGCGCAAAAGTATTGCATATTCGTGCTGTTGAGTCGGCTGGTAATCATAAAATGCCGCTAAGGGTGCTTTCGAGTTTTGAGCCCGATGAAGGAACGCTAATAAGTTTTGAGGAGAGCGATATGCCAACTAAGGTTGTGTCGGGGATTGCGTTTAATCGTGACGAATGCTTGATAAAGGTACATGGCGTACCATACTGTGTTCATTCTCTTACAAAAATTTTGAAACTTTTTGCAGAAAATGGCATCGAAATAGATATGATTAGTCAAGTTAATCATAACTTTGAAAAAATAGACTATGCCTTTACTGTGCATTCAAATGACTATTTGCAAGCACACGATTTACTAACTCAACAACAGGTAAATCTGCAGGCTGATAGCATTTCTAGTGATACAACAGTTGCAAAAGTGTCGGCTGTTGGCATAGGAATGAAGTCTCACAGTGGTGTAGCGCATCAATTTTTTGATGCATTGGCGCAAGAAGGCATACACATAGTTTTAGTATCGACGTCTGAAATCAAGGTATCGGTTTTAATTGACGAGAAGTATTTAGAACTAGCAGTAAGAGCGTTACACTCAGAATTTTTAACAGAAAATGGATAGTTTGGGAGTTTTTACTTACTTTTCAATCAATTTTTCATTAAAATGGTCAAGCGGAATCTTATAATTTATTGGAACATGGGAGCAAGAGAATGCTAATACTAACTCGTAGAGTAGGTGAAACCCTAATGATTGGTGACGAAGTAACTGTTACTGTATTAGGTGTTAAAGGAAATCAAGTTCGAATTGGTGTTAACGCACCTAAAGACGTTTCAGTGCATCGTGAAGAGATTTACATGCGTATACAAGCTGAAAAGTCTAACCCTAATCCGGGCAATGCTTAATCAACTCGTATACTTAGCTGAGTAATGCACTTAGCTATACCAAAAGCCACTCACTGAGTGGCTTTTTTGTTTATAAAATCGCGCATTTCATCGGTTAATACACTGCTAGAAATATATTGCATACCTTTATTATGGTGTACTAAGTAGCCGTGGTTAGTTTTAATGATATGGGTTATTTCTGCCCACTTAAATGTATGGCTTTTATAGTGGTTCTCGGTGCTAATAGCGTCATCGGTAAATGAAAGAGTAACCGTTGAGCCCGAAGCACGACTAAACATTTGGCGCGTAACCCACCAAGGCCTACGGTAATAAAAGGCAACGCATTCTAATACACCCAGCATTATTAAAAATGTACCTAGGTAATGATCGTCCATAGCGTAAATACTAATTAAACCTAAGCACACCAGTAATGCCAGCAAAAAATACTTTGGCTTAGCTGCTTTACTATAAGAGTGGGACTCGTCAAAGCATTCGTAGTAGTAGGGTTTATCGAGTGTGTAAGTGGTGGTCAGTGCCATAATTGCTAATAAGTAATAGTTTTCGCTATTTTAACAAGCTAGCGTAAAAATCACACCCGTTAATGTAGGCTATGCATTATAAGAGTTAGAAGCCGCTTTTTATTAGCGCAAAAAAAAACGGCTTATTAAAAGCCGTTTTTTACGTTACCAAACAGATTAACAGTTAGTTTCTTCTGCGTTAACGCCTTCTTTTACATTTTCACATGCATCTTCAACAGAGTTTTGCACGTCAGTTACTGCTTCATCAATACGCTCACCTGCTTCTTCTGCGTGGTTGTCTTCACAACCCATCATAAAGAAACCTGCAAATACGGCGATTAGTGCTGCTTTTAAAGTTGTTGAGTTCATAATGTAATTCCTTGTATATGTTGATTGTTTAGTGTTTTAAGTATGTTAGTAGCTACCTGGGCGATTTACCGCGCAGCGCACCTGAAACTAAAGAAATCACTAAAAGTACTAAAAAGATAAAGAATATAATTTTTGCTATACCAGCTGCGGCACCTGCGATACCACCAAAACCTAACACTGCAGCGATTAAAGCAATAACTAAAAATGTAATTGTCCAGCGTAACATTGTTTTCTCCTTGGTTATCAAATTCGTTCGAAAGTAATAATGCCAGTTGCGTGCCAGAGTTTAATTTTATTAATTTTCAATATGTTATGGTTTTTGGGCGAAGATTATAAATTTAGGATTGGTAAGTTTTACGTTTAACGATGTAACTTATTCACACTATTGTAAAGAGAGTAAAAAAATAAATATTTTTTGTGCGCTGCTTTACTAGTCTTGGTAAGACCAATTTACATTTTAGCCCAAGCTGATTTTTTACCTGCCGTTTAACTTACTATTTTTTATAGTTTTTAAGTTTTTTTGGGTTTAACCATATAACCTTTGCCTATAACGGTTATTTTTATCATCTATATCTAAGCCAATTTAACCCTGTATTAGCTATGTTAACTATTATGGCTGTATGTTAGTTTAATTTTAATTGGTTTTACCAATTGACAGGTGGTGGACAAAGTTAAAAGTTTTGTTATCATTCGGTGAATAATTATTTAAATAAAGCGGTTTTTTATATCGCTATATAGTGCAGGGGGAGAAAAATGGATATAGGAGCTGTACTCACAACCGCAGGTAGCTTGATGCTTACGGGCATGGTGGGCGTGTTTGTATTTCTTTCAATATTGATTGGTGCTGTGTCACTCATGTCTAACTTGGTTGCTCGTTTTGACGAGGCTGAAGTTGCAATACCGGTTAAATCACCATCTTTAAAATCTCAAGGTGTGCCAAACGAGCACATCGCTGCTATTAGTGCTGCCATTGCTCAGTACAAATCAAATAATAAATAAGAGGCACACATGGCTAAATTAAAATTAACAGAACTTGTTTTACGCGATGCTCATCAGTCTTTACTTGCAACCCGTATGCGCTTAGATGACATGCTCCCTATTGCTAGCAAACTTGATGATGCCGGTTATTGGTCTATTGAGTCGTGGGGCGGCGCTACGTTTGATTCGTGTATTCGTTATTTAGGTGAAGATCCGTGGGAGCGTATTCGTGCCCTTAAAAAAGCAATGCCCAATACTAAACAGCAAATGTTATTGCGCGGGCAAAATTTATTGGGTTACCGCCACTATGCCGATGACGTGGTAGAAAAGTTTGTAGAGCGTGCCCACAAAAATGGTGTAGATGTATTTCGTATTTTTGACGCCATGAACGATGTACGTAACTTAGAAACGGCAATTAAAGCGGCTGTAAAAGTAGGAGCACACGCACAAGGTACTATTTCTTATACTGTAAGCCCTGTGCATACCCTTGATATGTGGTTAACCCTTGCAAAACAGCTAGAGGATTTAGGTTGTCACTCTATTTGTATTAAAGATATGGCAGGCTTATTAAAACCATACGATGCAGAGCAACTTATTAAAGGGCTAAAAGAAACCGTTTCTATCCCTATTGCTATGCAGTGCCATGCAACCACAGGTTTAAGTACAGCTACGTATCAAAAAGCCATCGATGCGGGCATTGATATGCTTGATACCGCAATTTCTTCAATGAGTATGACTTACGGTCATTCAGCTACAGAAACCATTGTAGCGATTGTTGAAGGTACGCCCCGCGATACCGAATTAGATTTAAACCAGTTAGAAGAAATAGCGGCTTATTTTAGAGATGTACGTAAAAAGTACGCTGCCTTTGAGGGGAGCCTTAAAGGTGTTGATGGCCGTATTTTACTCGCGCAAGTACCTGGTGGCATGTTAACCAACATGGAAAACCAACTTAAAGAGCAAGGCGCAGCAGATAAGCTAAATGAAGTGTTACTTGAGATCCCACGCGTGCGTGAAGATTTAGGTTTTATTCCGCTAGTTACTCCAACATCGCAAATTGTAGGCACACAAGCAGTACTAAATGTGCTTACGGGTGAGCGTTATAAAACAATTACCAAAGAAACCGCCGGTGTTTTAAAAGGCGAGTATGGTTTAACACCTGCACCTATGAACAAAGAGCTGCAAGAGCGAGTGCTTGATGGCAGCGAGGTTATTACGTGTCGCCCTGCAGATAATATAGCCCCAGAGCTTGCATCGCTTGAAGCAGAGCTGCAAAAAGAAGCGCAAGAACAAGGTTTAACACTTGCTGATGAGCAAATAGATGATGTGCTTACCTATGCATTATTCCCACAGGTTGGCCTTAAATTTATTAAAAACCGCAACAACCCAGATGCCTTTGAAGCAGTGCCAAGTGCTGATGATGCAAACGCTAAACCTGCAGCAAAACCTGCAAGTAGCAAAGGTGTTAGCGCTGAGCAATACAGCGTTAAAGTTGACGGTAAAGTTTACGATGTAGTGGTTGCGCAAGGTGGCGAGCTTAAAGAGGTAACGCTAAAAGATTCAGAGCACTTACCACAATCAGCATCGGTTGCATCAGGTGAAACACTGAATGCGCCACTGGCAGGTAATATTTTTAAAGTAAAAGTAAAAGCAGGCCAAGCCGTAAACGAAGGCGATGTGGTTGTTATTATGGAAGCGATGAAAATGGAAACCGAGGTTCGTGCAATGCACTCAGGTACTGTGGCTGAGGTCTTAGTGTCTGAAGGTGATGCTGTGACAACGGGCGATGCAATTATAGCGATGGCGTAGGAGTAGCTTTAATGGAAGGTCTTTTAAACCTTTGGCATGCTACCGGCATTGCTAACTTTACGTTTCCTGGCTTAATAATGATTGCGGTAGGGTCTTTGTTGTTGTTTTTAGCCATTGCTAAAAACTTTGAACCCCTATTACTGCTGCCGATTGGCTTTGGCGCAATACTGACTAATATTCCGGTTGCTGGGCTTTCTGACCCAGGTGGTTTGCTTTATTACGTGTACTACGTAGGTATTGATACGGGGATCTTCCCTTTATTAATTTTTATGGGAGTAGGGGCGCTGACTGATTTTAGTGCGCTTATTGCCAACCCGCGTATGTTATTACTGGGTGCAGCCGCGCAGTTTGGTATTTTTGCCACCTTGTTTGGGGCAATTTTATTAAACTATGTACCTGGCTTTGAATTTAGCTTACAAGATGCCTCAGCCATTGCCATTATTGGTGGTGCCGATGGCCCTACAGCTATATTTTTAGCATCAAAGCTTGCCCCTGATTTACTAGGTGCCATTGCGGTTGCTGCTTATTCTTACATGGCGTTAGTGCCAATTATTCAGCCGCCTATTATGCGCGCATTAACTACACCTGATGAGCGTGCTATTAAAATGCCAGAGCTGCGCAAAGTATCTAAAAAAGAGAAAATAGTATTTCCTTTAATGGTACTGAGCTTAACCGCTATGTTTTTACCAGCGGCTATTCCCTTAGTAGGTATGTTCTGTTTAGGTAATTTAATGCGTGAGTCTGGTGTTGTAGATAGGCTTAGTAACAGTGCCCAAAACGAAATTATTAATATAACCACGATATTTTTAGGTTTGGCAGTGGGCTCTAAACTAGCGGCCGATCAGTTTTTAACTGTAGAAACTATTGGTATTTTGGTGCTCGGTGCGTTGGCATTTGCTATTGGTACAGCGTCGGGTGTGTTTATGGCAAAAGGCCTTAACAAGCTTTCTAAAACACCTATTAACCCTTTAATTGGTGCTGCGGGTGTATCGGCAGTACCGATGGCGGCGCGTGTAGTTAATAAAGTTGGGCTTGAGAATAACCCACATAACTTTTTACTTATGCATGCTATGGGGCCAAACGTAGCTGGGGTGCTAGGAAGTGCCGTAGCCGCAGGTATATTACTGGCGCTTGTTGGCTAGTATTTAGGATTTAATCCAACCGATTAGCGCAGTTTACTGCGCTTTTTTTATGCCTATAAAACTGTACGTATTAAAGTTTGTTTGCAGACGTGTTTTTGTTTACAGTGAGGGCTATGCACACTAATAAGGATAGTCATCATGCTTCACACCCCTTTGGCAAAATATTTACCTCATGTTAGTAGACTCGTTTTTGGCTGTATGGGCCTAGGCGGCGGTTGGAATAAAGACGCCATTACTAAGGCTCACTTAAAGCAAACTCACGAGTGTATTGATGCAGCCATAGCTGGCGGCATTAACTTTTTTGATCACGCCGATATTTATACCTTTGGCAAAGCCGAGCAGGTATTTGGCCAAGCACTAGCTGAGCGACCAGAGCTGCGCGAGCACATGTATATTCAATCTAAATGCGGTATACGCTTTGAAGATGATAAAGGCCCCAAGCGTTACGACTTTTCGGCCAAGTGGATTGAAGAGTCAGTTGAAGGTTCACTTAAACGTTTAAACACCGATTATCTTGATGTGCTTATGCTTCATCGCCCTGATCCGCTAATGGAAGTAGAAGAAATTGCACAAGTATTTAGCTGCCTACAAGAAAGCGGCAAAGTACGTAATTTTGCCGTATCAAACATGCAGCAGCACCAAATGAACTTTTTACAACATGCCTTAGATATGCCTATTGTTGCTAACCAAATTGAAGCAAGTTTACAAAAACACCAATTTGTTGATGAAGGTGTTTATGCAGGTAATGCAGATGGAAAAGATCTTAACTTTACACCGGGCAGTGTAGAGTATTGCCGCCACTTTGATATTCAAATACAAAGCTGGGGAAGTTTATGCCAAGGGCTATACACAGGGGGCGATTTAACAAATGCATCGCAAGCCGATATAAATACCAGCATACTCGTAAATAAGCTTGCTGCACTTTACGATACAACGCCTGAGGCAATTGTTTTAGCTTGGTTATTACGCCACCCTGCATTAATACAGCCAATTATTGGCACAACGAACGTTGAGCGTATTGCAGCGTCATGCGGTGCGCTAAATGTTACGTTAAGTCGCGAACATTGGTATGCATTGTATGTAAGCGCCAAAGGCCATGAATTACCATAATTAAGGTTTAGGAATGAATATATTTGTTATTTTAATTTGCTTGTTTGTCGCTCTTGCAGTGCTGATACCTTTGCTTGAAAAGTACCAAGGAAAAATGGGGTTAGGTGGCGCAACCAAATACAGCAAATATATTTGGCCGCTGGTTATGGTTTCTTTAGTCGTACAGCTAATTTATGTATTAATGAACTAATAAACTAATAAATTAATAAAAAACACAAAAAAGCCTTTGCAGGTTAACCCTGCAAAGGCTTTTTTAGTATCTATAACTTATACGTTACTTAAGTGCTAGCTGTAGTTCGCGATTGCGTTCAAGCTGTGCAATAAAGTTTTCGGCAATAGGTTTAAACTTAGCAAGTTCAGAGCGTGGTAATGGCTCAGACTTAGGTAACTTAACGGTTTTAGGATTACGGTGTACACCATTTACTAAAAATTCGTAGTGTAGGTGCGCGCCTGTTACACGGCCGGTAGAACCCACTGTACCAATTTTGTCACCTTGTTTAACCTTTTGGCCTGTTTTAACAAGCTTTTTGTTAAGGTGTAAGTACTTAGTTACGTACTGTGTACCATGGCTTATAAATACGTAGTTACCATTGTACTTACTGTAACCTGCTTTAATTACTTTACCGTTACCCGAGGCTACAACTGGAGTGCCTGTACGTGCTGCGTAATCAATGCCACGGTGCGCTCTTACTTGCCCTGTTACCGGATGTAAGCGACGTGGGTTAAAGCTCGAGCTAATATACTTAAAGTTTACCGGCGCACGTAAAAATGCTTTTTTCATGCTGCGCCCTTCAGGCGTATAAAAGCTGCCGTCGGTATGGCGAATAGCCGCATAACGCTGGCCTTGGTTTATAAATTCTGCAGCAATAATTTTACCAGTGCCAATAAACTCGCCATCAACATAATGCGACTCGTAAATTAGCCCAAACTGATCGCCCTTACGAATATCGTTGGCAAAATCCACATCCCAACCAAATATATCAGCAAAGTTCATTATTTGGCGCTCGCTTAAGCCTGCAGCAATTGCTGAGGTCCAAAAGCTGCTAGAAATTTCGCCACCGGCTGTTTTGCTCAGTGTTTCTATTTCTTTGCTATCTATTGATGTGTCGTAATTACCTTCGTCATTTAAGGTAACAAACAAAGTATCTGTTTTTGAAATAACATAACGAAGCTGAGCTAAATCACCGTTTTCTGCTGTTGCAAAACTAAGTATTTCACCTGGGTGAATTTTAGTTAGTTTGCGTGTTTCAGCATTGGTGTTAATTAGCTTGTGAAGCGTTTGCGCTGAAAAGCCAGCACGCTTGAAGATAATTGCTAAATTATCGCCGTTTTTAACTTGATGATCGACTAAGTCGTATTCTGGCAGCTTTTCTGCTGCTTCTGGCGAATTTAATTCAGTTAATTTTTCGTTGTCTTCAACTTTAACTTGTAACTCGTAACGCTTACCAATTTCTAGTGCATTTGCACTATTGTCTTTGGATGCAGTCGCTTTTTCTGAAGGAAGAAAGGCTAAGCCAACAATAGCAGAAACCAAACCTAGAATAAGCAATTTGTGTTTTTTGGGAAGCGTGTTAACCACGTGAACCATAACGTGCCTTTTCTGCTGTCGTGAAAATAAAATATATATTAATGCAGGATATACGTAATAAGGTACGAATACTAGTAAATAAAGCTAAAAGCCCCGCAAATGTTAGTAAAATGACAATTTATAGTTGTTTAAGTTTATCGATTTAAACTGATTCTAAAGTGCGCTAAAATCGGCGTTTAAACACCATTTCTAATTGCCTAACACAGTGAGACTAAGCTTATTGAGTTTAGTTGCATTATTCGCATAAAAAATTGTTTTAATTAGGTAGAAATTTGTTATGTTAGCAACATAAGTGCTTTTGGTTTAAATCTGTTTTGAACCCTTATGTAGCAAGTCATCTAGTTGCCCCTTCGTTGGCAGAATTTTGGAGTAATACACAGTGGATTTACAAACCGCTCTAGCAGAGATAAAACGCGGTGCAGAAGAGATATTAATTGAAGACGAATTAGTTGAAAAACTAAAGTCGGGCAAAAAGTTAAAAATTAAAGCCGGTTTCGATCCTACCGCGCCAGACTTACATTTAGGTCACACTGTACTAATTAATAAAATGAAAACCTTTCAAGATTTAGGTCATGAGGTTATTTTCTTAATTGGTGACTTTACCGGCATGATTGGCGATCCAACAGGCAAAAATGTAACACGTAAACCACTGACCCGTGAAGATGTACTTGCCAATGCTGAGACTTATAAAGAGCAAGTTTTTAAGATTTTAGACCCAGCTAAAACCACCGTTGCGTTTAATTCTTCGTGGATGGAAAACCTGGGCGCAGCAGGTATGATCAAACTTGCAGCTAATCAAACTGTAGCGCGTATGCTAGAGCGTGACGACTTTAAAAAGCGTTATGGCAACGGACAACCTATTGCAATTCACGAATTTTTATACCCACTCGTACAAGGCTGGGATTCGGTTGCACTTGAGTCAGACGTAGAGCTTGGTGGTACTGATCAGCGCTTTAACCTTTTAATGGGGCGCGAGCTTCAAAAAGTAGAAGGCCAAAAGCCTCAAACAGTATTAATGATGCCATTACTTGAAGGTACTGACGGCGTTCAAAAAATGTCTAAGTCGCTTGGTAATTACATTGGTATTACTGATGCGCCAAACGATATGTTTGGTAAAGTAATGTCGATTAGCGACGTACTTATGTGGCGCTATTACGACTTACTAAGCAGCTTATCAATCGAAGAAATTGCAGCGCAAAAACAACGCGTAGAGCAGGGCACTAACCCGCGTGATATTAAGATTGAGCTGGCGAAAGAGTTAATTGCACGTTTTCACAGTGAAGAAGCTGCGCAAGCCGCACACGATGACTTTATCAAACGTTTTCAGAAAAAAGCGCTACCTGATGAAATCCCTGAGCTGACAATTACGATTGCAGAAGAAGGTATTTTAATTGCTAACCTACTTAAAGAAGCTAATTTAGTAGCCAGTACTTCTGAAGCAATGCGCATGATTAAGCAAGGTGCAGTAAAACTTAACGGTGAAGATAAAATCACTGATACAAAACTTGAAGTAGCAAAAGGCACGACCGCTATTTACCAAGTAGGTAAGCGTAAGTTTGCCAACATTACTGTAGCGTAAGCGCAGTTAAAACTAAAAAACCAGCTTAGGCTGGTTTTTTTGTGCGCGTATTTTGGCTGCTAAAAAACCACTAAATCAGCTTTAATATCTCAATACTGATAATAACTAACAGCCAAAATGCACGCGCTTGATTTAATCTATTTATAATCACAGGGACGTCTTCGGCTTTTGGGAGTCGCTCGGTTCCAATACGCATTTTATTAAAACGCTTACCAAAATAAACCGCAGGGCCGCCTAGCTGTACGCCAATAGAGGCGGAGCACACACTTAAAATCCACCCTGTATTTGTTTGATAAAAGTGTCTGCCATAGTGCTTTATGTAATGCATACTTTGTTTACTGGCTTTGCTTGCGGCAATTGTTAATGCAAGTAAGCGTACGGGGATAAATTCGATTATAAACAAAAGTATTTTAAGCGGTTTTAAAAAGTGGCTATTAGGTGATATATCGGCGCGCCAAGCATGCTGCATTAAAGTCAGTAGCCGATACGCTAAAGCGGCAATTGGCCCAAGTAATAAAAATATAAATATAACGGTAAAGTAATTACGGGCAGTTCGTAAAATTAAGCTTTCAATTAAGGCTTTGATCATACCTGGCGCTGAGAGCTTATTGACCTCTCGGGCAAGCAGTGGCTTTACGAGTTCACGCGCGGTAGATTTTTGGTTTTGTTTTACTAACTTTGCAACACGCAGGGCTTTTTTTTCAATCGCTTTGCTTTCTAGGCACAAATATAAAATGAGGCCCGCGAGCAGCTCAGGATAAAAGGCAAATTCAAGCAGTAACACAATAATAATAAGAATAACGCTTAAAACTAGCGCACAGGCAAGAGTGGATGCTAAATAAAGGTAACTTTTAGGCTCACTTGGTTTATAAACCCGTTTTCCTATAGCACTAAATACAGCGGTTAATACTGTATTAGGGTGATACCAGCTTTTTAACGGGAAAAAGCGCTCAGCAATGAGCGCCACAAAAAAGGCAATAAAGTTCAAATGGTTTTGAACAATATTGCTTAGCATTTACAGCGTAACTTTTGTTAGTTTTTCCAATAGTGCAACAACCATTTTTGATGAATTGATTGATGCAGTCTCTAAGTATTCTTCAAACGATTGCGGCGACTCTTTACCGGCAATGTCAGACATAGAGCGAATAACCACAAATGGCGTATTAAGCGCAAAACACGTTTGTGCAATAGATGCGCCTTCCATTTCTACTGCAAGCATTGTAGGAAAGTCGCTGCGTGCTTTATCAATTCGCACTGGATCACACATAAATGAATCACCCGTACAAATTAAGCCTACTAAGGTTTTTACTTCGCTAATTTGCGCAATGGTTTGCTCGGCAGCTTCAACTAGTTTTGGGTGTGCGGCAAAGCCTGCTGGCATTTGTGGAACTTGGCCGATTTCGTAGCCAAAAGCGGTTACATCTACATCGTGATGGCGTACTTCTGAAGAGATAACAACATCGCCAACACTTAGAGAGGGATCAAAGCCACCGGCAGAACCTGTGTTAATAACACAATCAGGATTAAAGTTATCAATTAATAACGTGGTTGCAATCGTTGATGCCACTTTACCAATACCCGATTGCACAAGTGTTACTGTATTACCTGCTAATTCGCCTGTGTAAAAGGTAAACCCTGCTTTTGTTAGCACTTGTGGGTTTTGCATTGCTTCACGTAAAATTTTAACTTCTGGCTCCATTGCGCCAATAATACCAACATTCATAGTGTTTGATTCCTGAGTTTGAATACGTAGATTATACGTGAAGTTAGCAATAAAAAACAAAAAAGCGAGCTGTTTTACGGCTCGCTTTAAATACTTTTAGGAGAGTATTTAATTCTATTTTAAATTTCGGCTAACGCAGTGGTTTGCGCTTTAGCCTGAGAAGGTGACAATACCGCAGGTTTACTTACACGATTACGTGTTGGACGAGCCGATTGCACCGCTGCAGGTTTGCCTAATTTAAACATAATAGCATCGCGCACCTCAGAAGGGCGGTAGCCTGATTTTACTTTCATACGAATATGTGGAATGCCAGCGGATTCTAAAGCGCCGTTTACAAACCAGTCGCGCTGCGCTTTGTGGCCATCTTTATTGGCGTTGTTAACTAAATCGACCGCAGCCACTATCGTCATTTTTTCTTTATCTACCAGCACAAAATCGAGTTGCTTATTTTTAGCTTTAGCTAAAGCTGCACGTTTTGATTTAGCTGAGAGGCCTTGTTTGCAGTCGATTACATCGATGAGTTTGACGCGACTCACAATTTTATATTGATCACCTACCGCACGCTCTAAAAGATTTAAAAATGCACCCTCAACCTGTGTAAACACGGTTTGTTTGCGGGTAAAAGGATAGGGATTGCCGCCATCATCACTAAATTTTGACGCAACCACAGAGGCCCCAACCACTAATACTAAAATTGATAATAAAGCGAATTCCATACGGTAACTCCATAACAACAAATTGACACTGCTCAAGTAAAGCAATTTACGTGCCTAAAAATTGGTTGTTATGGCTAATTACCGTATGTATTTATTATTGATGCAGTAGGGCTGTTAGGCTTTGTAACCGCCCTCAATTCCTTTAACGGCAATCGCGACTGCATCATGCGCATGGAGCGATTCATAATGATTAATTTGCAGCCAGTAATCACTAAAGTTATCGTTTTCAAGAACCGCTTTAATTTTACGTGCAGCGTCTTCACAAAACATTAAATTTTGACCGTTAAGGCGGGCAAATTCTTGCTCATCTTCACGTTTTACTGCCGCTTGTACGGGGGTTTTTAGCTCAGCTTCTAATGTATCAATTAAATTTACTACGTCAAATTCACTAATCGTGTTGTCTAGCTTTACTTTAACGTTTGCAATTGAACGCTGTGAGTGAGGTGTTGCCACAATACCCTGCGTTGTACCTAGCCATGCTAAAACGTCTTTTTGATTAAGTGTTTCTTGGTTAAACTTTTCGCTAAAAGCATTTTGAATAAGTTGGCGAGCAAGTGCTGCAGAGCATGGACAGGTTGATGAATAAGTAACATCAACGCTTAGCTCGTAGCTAATTACGCTATTTTCAATAGTGCTGGTTAGGGTAATTGGGTAGCTTTTCCAACCTGCTTTACCGCTTAATAACGATTTACGACGCAGCGGTAACTCAAATTTAAACTCTATTTGGGCTTTGTCACTTAATCCTTCGTGGCTGGTGATAAAGGTATCGAGTGCTTGAGCTAAAGTTTGTGGGTTAACTTGTTGCTCTGTAGAGAGTAAATCAAGCGCTAAAAATAAACGCGACATATGAATGCCTTTAGCGTCTTCTTTATGCAAATTAACAAAGGCACGCGCTTTTGCGTTAACGGTAACGGGTGCTAAATCTTTCGATTCAAAAATAAATGGCAGTTCTATTTCGCCCATACCAACCCAGTCTAACTTACCTGTTTGTAAGGCGGGAGCCGTATCAGCTATATCGGGCATGTTGGTTTGCATGTGCGCTACTCGTTATTGGTCATAATAAAGCGCAGCATTTTACACTAAATAATTTATTGCTGAAATGATGAGTTTAACAAGTAGGCAAAAGTAAACATGAAAATTTTCTGTTTTTGTCGCACAACATGAATATAGCTAATAGAAAAATGCTAAAATCTGCTGCAAAATGCGTTTGACTATTAATAGGCACTTTTTATTTATGCCTAGTAACGAGATACACTGACCTATGACCGATTCTTCTTTGAGCCCTTGGGCTCGAGTACTTTCTAGTTTAATAACTCGCTTTGGCGAGTTAAAAACCGCGGCAATGTGCTACGCGCTTTTATTATGCGTGTCGCTTATATTGTCGAGTATGTTTTATTATGTGGCACTGGGTGAGGTTAATTTAGTTGATATTTTAGCTGTGGTATTTTTTACCGCGGTTGTATCTCCCTTTATGATCAGTATTTTACTCAACTCGATTAGACAATTAGATGCCTCATACGCTTATTTAGACAGCGCCACAAAACAAGAAAAGCTGTTAAATCAAACATTAAAAGATAATATCAACCGCCTCAACATTGAAATAGATGAGCGAAAAATGGCTTTTCATGCCAAGCATCGCGCCATTGAAGAGCTTCGCCGCGAAATAGCAGAGCGTAAAAAAACACAACAAGAACTTGCTCAGCAAGGCATGCTCCTTCGCTCTATTGTCGACTCTTCCCCCGATTTATTTTATTACCGAGATAACAACGGCGTGTTTGCCGGCTGTAATAAAATGTTTGAAGAGGTTATGGGCAAAACCAGCGCTGAACTAATTGGTAAAACAGTGGAGCAGATTTTCCCAAGCTACTTTTTAGCAGAAGTACTCAGAACCGATAAACAAGTCGAGCAAACGCATCAAGCGCTGACAATTGATGTTGAATATATGGTTAATGGTGAAAACCGTTGGTTTGAGCTGCGTAAATTACCGTTTATAAATGATCAAGGTGACTACATAGGTTTGCTTGCATTTGGCCGTGATATAACCAGCCGTAAAGAAGCAGCACAAGCGCTTGAAACAGCTTATAAGGATAAAGGTAAGTTTATAGCAACGCTTAGTCATGAGCTGCGCACGCCATTAAATGGCATTGTAGGTTTAACCCGAATGCTACTTGATACAGAGCTTAATAAGCAGCAACGCAGTTGGTGTAATACGGTTTTTTCGAGCGCTGAAACCTTAGGTAATATTTTTAACGATATTATAGATTTAGATAAAATAGACCGAGAGCAGTTAGATATAGCAACCGACTCTATTAACGTTTCAGACTTTATTAACGATGTAGTAAACTTTGCCGGTTTAATTGCTGAACAAAAAGAGCTTGAATTTTCAATTGAGCGAAATGGCACATTAGATGTTTATGCACTCCTAGACCCAACGCGTTTACGCCAAGTGGTATGGAACTTAATTAATAATGCCGTTAAGTTTACCCAGCATGGCGAGGTAAAACTCACATGTAGCCGAGACGAGCGTAACGACGGGCCGTGGCTTGAACTTAAAATATCAGACACAGGGCAGGGGATCCCAGAGGATCAACTCTCGCGCATATTTGATATGTACTACAAAGCCCCAGATTTAAGCGGTAAAAACGCGATTGGCTCAGGCATTGGTTTAGCCGTAACCAAAGCGTTGGTCAGTGCAATGAAAGGTACTATTTCGGTAACCAGTACAGAAGGTGAAGGCAGCTGCTTTACAGTACACATACCGCTTAGCTTATGTGTAGCGCCTACCGAACAAAGCTATGCCGGTAGAGGTTTATATATTTTACTTGTAGAGGATGTGCCATTAAATGCTGAAATTGCGACAAACCTGTTAGAGCAGCGCGGCCATGAAGTAATTTGGGCCGAAACGGGTGAAGATGCACTCTCGTTTGTAGAAACCGAAGACGAGCTAGATTTAGTACTACTTGATATGCAACTGCCCGATATAAATGGTGATGAGGTGGCAAGACAAATACGTGCCGATAGCCATTTTGATAAATTACCTATCGTTGCGCTTACAGCGAATGTACGTAGCGCCGAAGAAGACTTAGAAGGCATTTCGGTGCAAGGGGCGCTTGCTAAACCCATTAATACAATAAAGCTTGATAAAATACTGGCTGATTTGTTTGATATTCAACAAAGTGAATCAGACAAACCGCTACTAACGGTAAGTAAAGAAGCGCTTGAGGGCATTAATGCAGGTGTGCTTGATGTTGAAACCATTGAAGACTTTGTAAACTCTATGGGGCTTGAAGTATTTAAGCGCAGCAGTGGTTTGTTTGAAAAACTAAACCCGCAATATCAGCAAGAGCTGCAAAGCGCGTTAAATGAAAACGACAGGGAAGAGTACAAATCGGTGGCGCATAAGCTTAAAGGTGCTGCGGGCTCTGTAGGATTAAACGACGTACAGTTACATGCTAAAAAGATGGAACACGGTGCGCTTGATGAATCAGATGAAGTACTAAGAGAATGGTTAGATACATTGGCAGATAAAATAAATGAAGGACAAATTGCCCTTCATTCGTTTTTACAATTATTAGAGTAAGCGGTTTACTCTAATTAAGCGTCGATTTTACCAATAAAGCGGTAACCTTCACCATGGATGGTGCTGATTAGCTCAGAAGTAGAATTATCACTTTCGAAGTGCTTACGAATACGACGAATCGTTACATCTACTGTACGGTCATTAGCGCGAAGCTCACGGCCAGTCATATGCTTAATAAGTTGCTCACGGCTAAAAATACGCCCTGGAGAATCAAGCATTAAACGCAACGCTCTGTATTCACCTTTAGGTAAACGCTTAGCATCACCATTTGGTGACGTTAAACAACGGCTGTTTTCGTCAAGTTCCCAACCATTAAATGTAATTACACCGTTGGTTTCTAGCACTGACTCTTCGCCGCCTAGCGCTGTACGGGTAATTAAGTTGCGAGCGCGTATAGTCAATTCACGAGGGTTAAAAGGTTTAGTGATGTAATCATCAGCACCAATTTCTAAACCTAAAATACGGTCTACATCGTTATCACGGCCGGTTAAAAAGATTAAACCGACTTTACGTTTTTGGCGTAATTCACGTGCTAAAATTAGCCCGTTTTTACCCGGTAGGTTGATGTCCATAACTACAAGATTGACGTCATCATTATTTGTAAGCTTGTCATGCATATCATCGCCATCAATGGCTTCAATAACTTTGTAACCTTCAGCTTCAAATAAACTCACGAGGTTTAGTCGAGTTACGTCTTCATCCTCTACGATTAGAATGACTGGCGTTTGCATTATTAATTAACCTTTTTGGAATATTTTATTTACAAAAAATCGAATCTTAACTAAATAATTCGATTACTAGAGATTATAGGATTATACCCAAATGTTAACAAGAAAAAACAAGTTGGATAAAAATAAAACAGTAGGGGTGTTCCAAACTAACCAAAAGGCATTGTGCAAAAACTACTGTTTAATGATATATAACGGATGCAGCTTTTTGAATTATGAAAACGAAGCCATTTCCTTTAATAATTGATACATCCACCAATCGCTTAAAGGTACTAAAAATAATCGCGCAAATTCAAAACGGAATTATATCATTTTATAACCTTTCATCAATGTATGTGATACTGCAAAAGCAATAAAGTTCAGAAATTGTATCGCTTAATTATTAGATCAAGTTAAATAATTAAACATGAAATATCACATGCTCTCTCTATAAGGTCATTAAATGGTAATTCAAGTAAAAAGCGTAAATAAATACTCTTTTTTTAAACACTTTTTATGGAATTGTAATAACAAAGCGTACGCCGGGTTTTGCATCTAGGTCATAAAGTATATGCCCACCCAGCGCTTGGGTTACCAAGTTGTACACTAAGTGCATGCCTAAACCACTTGCCCCTTGGCCCCGCTTAGAGGTTACAAATGGGTCAAATATCCTATTTTTGACATTTTTATCAACGCCTTGGCCGTTATCTGTGTAGATTATTTTTATTTGTGGGCCCGTTATTTCTATATCAAACTTAATTTCGTTATTTTCGCTATTGCTAAAACCATGAATGGCAGAGTTTAAAATAAGCTGTTGGAATATTTGTTGTAGTGGCTCAGATTTACTCTCAATGGTTAAATCACTCGGACAATTGATCACAACGTTAGGCTTTGACTTTATTAACTCTGATTGAATCGACATTAACACATCAGATATTAACCTATGGATGTTTACATGGGTTTTAATCCCATCATCTTGAATTACAGCTACCTTTTTAAAGTTAGAGATAAGGTCGGCCGCACGATTTAGGTTTCTATAAATTAAATCAAGGTTTTCGATACCTTCGTCAATAAAGCGTTTTAATTGGTTAGAAGTAAGAGACTTATTATCAAAACTAAGCTGAATATCGGCAAGTTTATCGCGCAGCAAGGTTGAGCCAGTAATACCTAGGCCAATTGGGGTGTTAACCTCATGGGCTACGCCGGCTACCATTTGCCCTAATGAGGCCATTTTTTCGTTTTCTACTATTTGTTCTTGGTATTGGTGCATTCGCTCAAGAGTAGAAAGCAGTTCTTGGTTTGCTTCACGCAGGGCTATTGTTCTTTGGCTTACCTTTTCTTCTAAGCTTTGGTTGAGTTGTTTAATCTCTAGTTTGTCTTTTTCATGACGTTCTATTTGCTTACGGGTGCGAGTAAGCATGATATTTAAACTGTTTGATAAGGCTGTAACCTCTTTTACGCTGGTGCTGGGTGCGCGTACGTCATAGTTATGATTTTTTGATACGTCTTGTAGCAATACACTTAAGTGTTCAATAGGGTTAGCGATACTTTTTTGTGTTTTTATCGCTATAAAGTACACAAAAAACAAAATAAACAGGGTGAGGAAAATATCTATAATAATTTTTTGTTTTATAAATTCATCTAGGCTTTCTAAACTACCACGCATGTAAACGTAACCCACCACCTGCTCGTTATTAAGCACAGGTGTTATTAGCTCAATGTAGTTGTTGGTCACTCTTGGCTCGTTAAGCTCTTTAATGCTGTCTACGCGCAGCGGAACAGGTGGGGTTTTTTTAGCATTAAAGCTAATAAAAAATACAGGTTTACTCGATGTTTTCTCTATTGCGTAAATATGAATGTTTTTAACAAGGGGGATTTTATCAAACGACTTTAGGCGTTTTTCTTCTGTTTTTCTGTCGTCTTTTACCAATGAATCTGCGGCATCAAAAGCAACAATATCGGAAAGGATCACGAGCTTGTTTATGATCAGTTCCTTTTGTTCTTTTACACTCATATAAGTGGAAATTGAAACCGATAAAGTTAAACAAATAGCAGTGATAAGCATGATGGTGTTGATCAGCGCTTTTCGAATACTTTTTTGATGTACTTTTTTTGGCATTATTGCTGCATCGCCTAAGCATGAATATTTATATTTAGAACTTTAGTTTAGCAAAAACCATAGAAAGTGAAGGGAAATAGTGAAATTAATTCTGATATTTATTCGAAAGTTAGGCTAAGTATTAATTACACTTAGCCTAACTAAGTATAATTAGTTAGCTACTGTAAACGGCAAATTTGTTATTTTTGTAAACAGTGTGGAAGCTACCAAACTGCGCCTCTAAAATTGGCGGGTATTTTAAAAAGCTATTAGCCACTATGCTTAGCTTTCCTACCTTGGTTAAGTGCTGCTTAGCATTTGATAAAAATGCTTCTGCAATTGTGTAGTCGGTCGCTATGCCAGTATGAAAAGGCGGGTTACTAACTATTAAATCAAACTTGCCGCTAATACTTTTTAAGCCATCACTTAAAATAGTGCCGCCTTTAATATTATTAAGCTTTAATGTTTGCTCAGTAGCATAAGTTGCAAGTGCGCTCACATCGCTGCAAGTAAAAGTCAGTGCTGGGTTTTTAATACCTAAAAAAGTGGCTATTAAGCCCGCGCCACAGCCAAAATCCAGTACATTACCTTGTTTAGTGGTAGGGGCATTTTCTAGCAACATTTTTGTGCCAGCATCTAAAGCGCCGTGGTTAAATACACCCGGAACACTGATAGCATCAAACTCTACTCCTGCTACATTTACTCTAAACGTTTTATGGTAGCGGCTAATCTCAAAGGTTGGGTTGTTCTCTAGTTGCTCAAATGAGAGCAAAATACAATGTTTAGCAGAGTCAATTTTATTACTGTACTGCGCTTTGCCCGCGAGCTGTTTTTCTATCGATTTAACGCCACTTTTATTTTCGCCTACCACAAGTAGCTGTGCTTTTTCGTTAATAACGGCGCGAATATTATCAAGTGCCATTAATACTTCAGGCTTTGATTTTGGGTAGTAAAGAATGACTAAATCGTAATCGTTGGCGGCCATTTCATGGTTAACACACACGTTTATGCCATTTATTTTTTTAGCAAATTCCCCATTAGCATGGTTATAACTAAATGCGGTGATGGCACTTTGAGGATTTAGCTGCTTTAGCTCTGCTAAAAAGCCATCTTGAACAAAGTTGACCACCAAGATAGATTTTCCCACTAGTTCTTCGCTATTACGAAGCAACAGTAAACTTGGGTTGGTTAATACGCTCATAAATGGCTTTGCCTTACAAATTATTGATTAGTAAATTAGTGTAATTATTTTGTGCGCTCAAACATTAAGTCCCATACGCCGTGACCTAAACGGTGGCCGCGCTGTTCAAACTTAGTTAGTGGGCGCGAATCAGGGCGAGGTACGTAGTCGTTGGTAGATGACTGATTTTTATAGCCTGGCGCTGCTTGCATAACTTCTAGCATGTGCTCGGCGTAGTTTTCCCAGTCAGTAGCCATATGAAAAACACCGCCAATTTTTAATTTTGTACGCAGTTTTTCAGCAAATTCTGTTTGCACTATACGGCGTTTATGATGACGCTTTTTATGCCATGGATCAGGGAAGAATAATTGCAGCGTTGTTAAGCTTTCATCTGCAAGGCAGTCAGCGAGCACTTCTACCGCATCGTGTTCAAATACACGTAAATTAGTAACACCGGCTTCATCTGCATCCATTAAACATGCGCCAACGCCTGGGCGATGTACTTCAATACCAATAAAGTTTAGGTGCGGAGCATTTTTTGCCATTTCAACTAATGACTTGCCCATACCAAAACCAATTTCTAATACTACATCATTGTTATTGCCAAATACTTGAGCTAAGTCGAGTAGGCCGTTTTTATGCTCAAGCCCCATAGTTGGCCAGCATTTTTCAATTGCGGCAGCTTGGCCTTTAGTTAAGCGGCCTTCGCGTTTTACAAAACTGCGAATTGTGCGGATATACTTACCTTCTTGCTTAGCTTGCTCAAGGTTGTTGTTACTTGATTCACTCATATTATTGGCCTGACAAAAACAATGTGTTTAAAAATGGTTGCGTATTATCCCTGACCACGCAGCTAATCACAAGTATTAGCGTGTTATAGCGCCTTCATAGCTTGATCTTTTTATTAACTGCAATAGACTGAGCCGCTATTGAGCATGAGTAAAAGTAGTATATGTTGGATTTAAATAAACAGCAGTCAGACAAATTTGCTAACCAAGTGGTTCAGTGGTATCACCTTCATGGGCGTAAAACATTGCCTTGGCAACTAGGTAAAACACCTTATAAAGTGTGGGTGTCAGAAGTAATGTTACAGCAAACGCAAGTTGTTACGGTTATTCCATACTTTGAAAAGTTTATGGCAAGCTTCCCAGATATCATTGCTTTAGCAAATGCAGATGAAGATTTAGTGCTGCATCATTGGACTGGCTTAGGTTACTACGCACGGGCACGTAACTTACATAAAACGGCCAAAATAGTGCGAGATAAATACCAAGGTAAATTTCCAACTACACTTGAAGAAGTCATGGATTTACCCGGAATAGGGCGCTCTACCGCAGGTGCGGTATTATCGCTGTCGCTTGGCCAGCACCACCCTATTTTAGATGGTAATGTTAAGCGAGTGCTTGCCCGTTATTTTATGGTTGAAGGGTGGTATGGGGTAAAAAAAGTAGAAAACCAACTTTGGCATTTGTCTACCCAGTTAACCCCTAAAAACAATGTGACTGAGTTTAACCAAGCCATGATGGACTTGGGCGCCAGCCTTTGCTCTCGCAGTCGCTTTGATTGCCAAGCGTGCCCACTTAATAGCGATTGCGGTGCGTTTAATGCCGGTAAGGTTAAAGAGTTTCCTCATTCTAAACCTAAAAAAGTGGTTCCTAAAAAGAGTTGTCATCAGTTAATAATTCAACATAACGAGAAAGTTTTAATGGAAAAACGCCTAAGTAGCGGTATTTGGGGCGGTCTGTTTGGCTTTTTTGAGTTTAACGAATACAGCGAAATGGTGTTATTTTTAAATCAGCAAGGCTTAAAAACCGAGCTGGAAGAGCTAACGCCTTTTACTCATGTGTTTTCGCATTTTGAGCTGACAATAAATCCACATGTGCTTAATATTAATAACGTACCGGATGTAGTAAACGATAAACAACTTGTGTGGTACCCACTCGATCAATCTATAGAGGTGGGTTTAGCCGCACCGACTAAAAAGTTGGTTAAACAAATGAGCCCAATAGGTTAAACTATTAGCATTTAGCGCTTAAGAGAGTCAATTATGGCACGTACAGTATTTTGTCAAAAGTTACAAAAAGAAGCCGAAGGGCTTGGATTTCAGTTATACCCTGGTGAACTAGGCGAGAAAATTTTTAATAATATTTCTAAAGAAGCATGGGGCCAGTGGCAGCATAAGCAAACTATGCTAATTAACGAAAAGCATTTAAATATGATGGACCCAGAGCACCGTACGTTTTTAGAAGAGCAAATGGTTGGCTTTTTGTTTGAAGACAAAGACGTAGAAATTGAAGGTTATCGACCTCCTGAAAAGTAATTTTTAGGCATAAAAAAAAGGGCTATATAGCCCTTTTTTTATAGCTATATTTTATAGCGTTTCTTCATCAGTATTCGCTGAGCGCACTTGTTCTTTTAAAAACTGCGCAGCTTTAGAGTATTCAATTTCAAGGGTATCTCTTTGCGCTATTAGCTCATCAGTATCAAGCTCAGTATTTCGACACTTCTCTTCAAACTCTTCTGCACATTGCGCAACGGCCTCTGCACCAATAGTTTTAGAGATAGCCTTGAGCTGATGACAAGCACTGCTTATCTCGTCTCTGTCATTAACCATAACGCCGGAATTAATACTTTTAATTAGGCTTTGGCTTTGCTCTAAAAACATTTTGAAAAAGCGTAATTGTTTGGCTTCGTCGCCGTTTACATAAGTCGATACCGCGTCCATATTAATAGGCATGGCAGGTTTTTGATGAATAACAACAGTTTGGTCTTTATTATGCTTATCATACCAACGCTTTAAGGTATCTTCTAAGGCATTAAGCTCTATAGGCTTAGTAATAAAGTCATTAATACCTACCGCCAGGCAACGCTCTTTTTCACCTTTGAGCGCATTGGCAGTAACCGCAATAATATAGGGCTGAGCGTCTATAGAGTCTAACAACTCGGCTTCATCACGAATTTTTTCAACCATATCGTAACCTGACATTTTTGGCATATGTAAGTCGGTTAATATGAGCGAGTAATTGTTTTGACGCCACATATCTAAACCTTCTTCACCGTTATTTGCCACTTCAACGCCATAGCCAAGTATATGCAGTTGGTCGGTTAAAACTTGCTGGTTTAGTAGGTTATCTTCTACTAATAAAATGAGTTTATTTGCATCGCGTGCTTGTTCAACATTTAAATAATTGTTGAGTGTTTTTGTTTTTTTAATTTGTTTAGGTTGATGCAAGCCTGCAGCTACCAATATCGACATCATAAAGTTAGATTTACACAGCGGTGAGGCATTAATATAAAATACATTTTTATGGTTTATAGCGGCTTCATCAAGCTTACTTAATACCACTACTTGTTGATTATTATCTTCAAGTGAGTAAATAAGACGACGCAGTAAAGAGTTAACTTTTTCCATATCATCTATGCCATCGACAACCCAGATAATGTCGTGCTGCTCTTGTTGAGCTTCTATTTCTTGCTGGTTGTGCACGTAGGTAATTTTAGCGCCCATAAATGATAAATAGCGGTACATTGCTTTTTCGCGCTCTAAATGATTACTCACTACCACTACATGTTTGCCATTGAGCGCATTTTTATGTGCGTACTTAATTTTTCCCGAGGTACCAAATGGAAGCTCAACGGTAAATTCGCTACCAATGCCTGCATGGCTAGTTACATTAATCGTCCCGAGCATAAGCTCGGTTAAACTTTTACAAATAGAAAGTCCTAAACCAGTGCCGCCGTATTCACGGGTAATTGAGTTTTCGGCTTGCACAAACGGGTTAAATATTTCTCGCAGTTGCGCTTGGGTCATGCCCTTGCCATTATCGGTTACGCAAAAACGCAGCGTAAAATGATCTGCCGTATTATGGGCCACTTCTACTGATATTTTTACGTGCCCTTGGCGTTTATCATCAGTACTGGTGAACTTAATTGCATTACTACAAAGGTTATACAGTACTTGGCGAACCCGTATTGTATCGCCAGTTAAATTAGTTGGAATATCTGGCGCAATAGAAAGCTCTAAATCTAATTTGCGCTTTTTAGCAACAGATGAAAGCACGCGAGCCACTTCTTCAATCGTATCAGTAACTGAAAAAGGCGTAGGGTCAATATTTAGCTTACCCGCTTCAATTTTAGAGAAGTCTAAAATATCATCCAAAATACTTAATAGTGAAAACGCTGACTCACGGATAATAGTACTTAAACGATGCTGCGCGCCATCAAGCTCTGTTTGTCTTAATAAATCTATAGTGCCAATAACGCCGTTCATAGGCGTGCGAATTTCATGGCTCATAGTGGCTAAAAAGGTCGTTTTAGTTTCGCTAGCGCGTTGTGCTTTTAATGTCGCTTGCTCTAATGCAATTGTTCTTTGTTGTACTTCGCTCTCAAGGCCAGTTTGTAATTTTTGAAGCTCTTTTTGCGCAGCCTCTTTTTCAGACATTACTGAGTTAACTTTATCTAGCAGCAAGTTTATGTTTTTAGCCACGCCAGATAAGCCTAAGTCTAGTTTTTCACTTACTTTACTGTCGTAATTGCCATTTTCGGTAATCGCTTGAAGTTCTTCATTTAATAAATGGCTACTTTTACGCAAGCGAGTATTTATGTAGGTATTAAATAGTAGGGCTAATGCAAATAAGGCAAACACGCTTACAATTGCAATAATATAGGCTATTACTTGCGAGTCTTGCTGCGTTAAAGGCGGTGCTGGTAACTGCTGTTTTATTATTAGCTCACCAATAGGCTGGTCGTTCAAAAGCAATATATGGTGCAATACACCTTGCTCAGTTAAATGCTCATTTACTTTTTTAGACTCGATAGCGGGTTTAGTGCTGCTATATACAAGTTGGGTTTCTGAGGTGGCATTAAAGCGATAGAGCGTATATTCAAACTCATCATCTAATACTGAAGTAAGCTCAAGTAGCTGGCGAACCTTGCCTTGCCCATACATAGTAAGTGCATCTACCATTGGTAAATCAAGTTGCTGTGCTAGCTGCGTAATACTTACTTTTTGTTTGGCTGCTGGTGCAGGTTGTGTGTTTTGCGAATAAAACGCAAAGGCAACAATAGCAAGCGCTGTTACTGCAATATTAATTATTAAAAAAAGCGGCAGTAAGCCTTTCACCGGCGAAGAGAATTTACTCTGCATTGATTGTTCCCATTGGTATTTGTTTGTACGATAAGCCCTTATCGTATTTTCACAGTAATCGTATCATTTACGTAAAATAATTCACTACGTTTTTAGTCTGGTTTAATTGATTAAATTAAGGTTTTTTGTGAGTTTTTGTTGGATAAATAAACATTAGTCTATAAAAACTCGCTTTGTTGTGTGAAAACCGTTCAAACAGTTATAAAGAGTAAAAAAAAAGTTGACTTGTAAGGGCAAAACTCGTTTAATACGCCGCACGCCCAGATGGCTCAGTCGATAGCGCTGAGTGGGAATTGCATTAAAAATCATTTATGATTTTTAATTAGCACTGTTAAAGTGCCTCGATAGCTCAGTTGGTAGAGCAGAGGATTGAAAATCCTCGTGTCCCTGGTTCGATTCCGGGTCGAGGCACCATTTATTTTAAGTTCTCAATCTTTAAAATTGAACGTGCCTTAGCACACAGTTTAGTGTGCCGACTTAGCTCAGCTGGTAGAGCAACTGACTTGTAATCAGTAGGTCAACCGTTCGACTCGGTTAGTCGGCACCATTTATTTAAATTAAATGTTTTAAACATTTAATTGCACTGTTTAAGTGCCTCGATAGCTCAGTTGGTAGAGCAGAGGATTGAAAATCCTCGTGTCCCTGGTTCGATTCCGGGTCGAGGCACCATTTATATTAAAGCCCTGCATACACATGCAGGGCTTTTTTTTGCTTAAAATTTATTATGGACAAAACAGTCCATATTAATTGGGTATATCCTCTCTTTTTCTCCCTTGTTTGCATGCGCATAATTACCTCATCAAAAGGTTAGGTGCTGTTATTACTCACTCCATTTACTCACTCAATATGATTGATTTAAGTAATAGAGTGCAGGGTACCTTTAGCCTTAATAATGCCAATCCGCAGTAATACTTAATCATTTTTCGGGGCTAAACGTGTCGCTACCGGCGTTAAAAATTCTTATTTATAACAACTAAATAGCGAATTTTTTGCCTAGCTACCAACATGATTTTCGAGCCTCAAAATAGATCACTTGATTAAGCGTATTGGTATAAGTAATTTAAAGCTGGAGCTAATTATGATCACGCAAATTGTTAAGTTTGAAATTAAAGACGAGCACATCGCACAATTTAAAGCGCTACTAGAAGAAGACAAGCAAGGCGCTAAAGCCGAAACAGGTCTTATAGAGATGCGTTTATATCAGGATAAAAACGAGCCAGGCGTCTTTTTTGCTTATGAGCGTTTTGAAGATCAAAATGCAGTTGATTACCATGGCGCACAGGATTACACACAAACGTTATTAAATGCGTTGCCTGAAATCAGCCAATCGGCGCCACAGGTCATGTTATTAGAAAATACAGTGCCAGCTCCGCTGCATGAGCGTAATACAAAAGTTGTTAACCCTGAAGATGATATATGTATTGTGTTTTTTATTTTTAAGATTAAGCCAAGTTTTAAAAATAAAGTCATTGAGCGTTTCGCAACTCATGTAACGCAAACGCGCAGCCAGGAGCCTGGTAACTTAGTGTTTGATTTATATAGTATTGAAAATAACGACGATACATTAGTTGTTTATGAACATTGGCGCAGTGAATCTGCGTTGTGGGATATTCACTTTAAACAGCCGTACGCAGTAAAAACAAGCGAATTATTAGCGCAAGCAGTTGTTGGCGATATGCAGCAATATATGAGCTTCGTTAAAGAAATTTAAAGGCTTGTGTTTAACAACATTACTTATCCCATTTAGCAAATAGTGTATTACACGCTATTTGCTTTTTTGTATAAATACCCTCCAAATTCCCTGCCGGTTTTTATAATAACTGACTATTATGTTAATTCATCGCAACGTATGTAATGTTATGTAAAGTAAGTTGAGCAAAATTTGCCAAAGTGCTTGAATTACATTCATAAATGGCAGTAATTTAGGTTAACTATGATTTGGCAAACTAAGCCAACTTTATTGGCTCTTAGCTTGGTATTGTTGAGCGGCTGTGCGGGTACGCTAAACCCTCAGCAGCGCGAGCAAGCACCCAGCGACATTGCAGCGACATGGCAACATGGTTTAGCACAAAATGCACTTGCAGTAGATCAGCAATGGCTGCAAACGTTAGAAAACCCTTACATTGAAAACCTTGTAAATAAAGCACTTAATAATAATCAGGCTTTGCTGCAAAGTGCCTACGATGTACAAATACAAAAGCAGCAATTAATAATTTCAGGCTCTGCGCTTTGGCCCGATCTTGATTTATCTGCGCAAACTAGGCGCAGTAAAGACAATAGACCTGTAAGTTATGATAATGCCAGCTCTGTCACTTTAGAGCTAGGCTATGAAGTAGATGTGTGGGGTAAGTTATCTGATGCTAAACGCCAAGCCAACCTAAACTACTTAACGCAACAAGCTAGTTTTGAGCAAGCTAAGCAGCAATTGGTGGCCGATGTTGTCACCGGCTGGTTTGATTTAGTAACCGCCCAGCAGTTACTCGATTTATATAAACGCCGAGAAGAAAACGCACAGCAAAACTTAGATATTATTGAATCGGGCTACCGCCAAGGTATTAATGAAGCACTCGATGTATATTTAGCCCGTAATGAGCTTAATAACGAGCGTACGCGTATTGCTAATCAACAAGCCACGCTTGTAAGCGCGTCGCGTTCTTTAGAGCGCTTATTAGGCGGCTACCCCAAAGGCGATATATCAGCAGAGGTTGAACTGCCTGTTTTTCTTTCGCCAATTAATACCGGTATTCCCTCTGAGCTAATTACACGCAAGCCTCAATTGCGCGCAAGCTGGTACCAGTTATTAGCAAGCGATGCAGGCCTAGCCTATGCACATAAACAGCGTTTCCCTAGTTTAAACTTATCAGCAAGCGTGAGTGATAGCACCGATAGAGTGAGCGATTTATTCTCGCCATCAAGCTTAGCGTGGTCTTTATTAGGCAGTATTTCTGCGCCAATATTTAATGGTGGCCAGCTAAAAGCAAATGAAGAAGTAGCACGCTTAAATGCACAAAAACAAGAACAAGCATATTTAGATACCTTGTACGATGCATTCAGCGATGTTGAAAACGCAATTACTCAGCAGCAATCCTTGCAAGCCAGTTATAAAAGCACGCTAGAGGCGCAAGAAAACGCCCTTGCAGCAGAGCAACTGTCGTTTGAGCAGTACCAAAGCGGCTTAGTAACTTACACTACAGTGCTTGATGCCCAGTCGCGCTCTTTTGATGCGCAAAGCTCACTCATTGAAACAAAAAACCAGCTAATTGCTAACCGAATAAACCTATACGTTGCCCTTGGCGGCGATTTTAACGCCCCAACAAGCGAACCTAAGAGCAATAACGATGAAAACTAAATCAGCAAAACTTTTAATCCCAGCCGTAGTGATGGTGGCCACCATTTTAATTGTTATGTTTATTAAGGGTAATCCACCTGAAGCAAAACGTTTTGGCTCACCTCCTAAAGCCACGGTGAGCGTATCGGTAAAAAAGATTGAGCCACAAGATTACTTAATTTTTATCGATAGCTATGGCACGGTAAAGCCGCGTACTCAAAGTTTGTTAGTTGCTCAAGCATCTGGGCAAATTAATAAAGTAAGTGATGATTTTAGAGAGGGTGGTTTTTTTGAAAAAGGCGATGTACTGCTACAGCTAGACGATAGAGATCATCAAGCTGAGGTCAAATCGGCGCAGGCAGCATTACTTACTGCAGAGCAAAGTTTGTTAGAAGAAAAAGCCCGCGGCCAACAAGCAATTACTGATTGGAAGCGTTTAGGCGGCTCATCGCAAGCGAGCAGCTTAGTACTTCGCGAGCCCCAACTAGCGGCTGCACAAGCACAAGTACTTTCAGCACAAGCCGCACTTGAAAAAGCACAGCTTGATTTAGAGCGTACCCAAATTACAGCGCCTTACGCTGGGCGTGTGCTTAGTCGTAATGTAGACCTTGGCCAAGTGGTAAGCGAAAACACAGAACTTGCAACTATTTATGCCATAGACAGCGTTGAAGTGCGCTTACCAATTAAAAATAAAGACCTTTCGTATATTAGTTTGCCAGAGCAATACAGAGATGGCAGTAAAAACCAAGCCGGCTCACTCGTTAAGTTTAAATCTGACTTAGTGGGCGAGCAAACATGGCAAGGGCAAATAATACGCACTGAAGGCGCTATCGATGAAGGCGCACAGCAATTGTATATTGTTGCGCAGATAAATGACCCTTACAAAGCCACGGCTAATAACCAATACCCAATTAAAATTGGGCAATACATTACTGCGCAAATTAGCGGTAAAACAGTGCCTGATGCGTTAATAATCCCTAATAGTACTATTTACCAAGGCAGCTACGTGTATGTGGTTGAAAAGGGGCTGTTAAAGCGTAAAAACATTACACTTGCATGGCAAAATGCTACACAAGCTATGGTAAAAACAGGCCTTAATGCAGGCGATAAGTTAGTAATTACACCGCTTGGGCAAGTAAGTTCAGGCACAGCAGTAAGCATTTTAGGCGAAACCGATACGCAAAATATGCGAGCAAAAGGCCCAGATGGCGCAGGTAAAGGTAAGCGTCCATCGCGTGAGCAGCTAGAAAAAAAAGCGCAAGAAATGGGAATTAGTGTTGAAGAGCTAATACAAAAACGCCGCGCTGCACAAGGAGATAAGCCATGATTGCTTGGTTTACAAAAAACCATGTAGCAGCCAATTTATTGCTTATTACGTTAGTGCTATCGGGTTTATTTAGTTTATCGAGTCAAATACCGCTTGAGGTGTTTCCATCGTTTGAAACAGATCGCATAAGTGTAAGCGTTACTTTGCGCGGCTCAACCCCTGAGGATGTAGAGCAAGGGGTTACCATTCGAATAGAAGAAGCCGTTCAAGATTTAGAAGGTATAGAGCAAATATCTAGCCGCTCATCAGAGGGCTCTGCGTCGGTAACCATAGAAGTAGAAAGTGGCTACGACCCACGCGAATTATTAGCCGATATAAAAAGCCGTGTAGATGCTATAAACACTTTTCCGGCCGATGCTGAAAAGCCCATTGTGGCGCTTGCCGAGCGAAAACGCGAAGTAATAGCTGTTACCGTAGCGAGCGATTACGGTGAAAAAGAAACCTTAGAATACGCCGAGAAAGTACGCGACGATATTTTACGCCTTCCTAATGTTACGCAGGTTGAGCTAAGTGGTGTACGCGATTACGAGCTCGCCATAGAAGTAAGCCAAGATACACTACGCCAATACAACTTAACCCTTGCGCAAATATCTACCGCTGTGGCTAAGTCGAGCTCTGATATTTCGGCTGGTAATTTAAAAACAGAAGGGGGCGATGTACTTATAAGCTCAAAAGGGCAAGCTTACCGAAAAGATGAATTTGCAAACATTGTAGTTAAAAATCAAAGCGACGGTACAGTAATACGCTTAGGTGATATAGCAAACATTAATGATGACTTTGAAGAGACCCCAGTACGTACACGCTTTAATGGTAAACAAGCCGCCTTTATAGATGTATACCGCATAGGGCCGCAAAGTGCGATAGATGTCGCAGATGATGTAAAAAACTACATAGAGTCCAAGCAAAGCTCGTTACCACAAGGTTTTGAATTAAGTTACTGGGATGACGACTCTCAAGTTGTAAAAAGCCGTATTGCTACGCTAACCAGCAGTGCCCTACAAGGGGGCATTTTAGTACTGGCTTTACTAACCCTATTTTTACGCCCAGCCATCGCATTTTGGGTGTTTATTGGTATTCCGGTTTCGTTTATGGGCGCATTTATTGCGATGCCTATTTTTGGTGTAACCCTTAATATTATGAGCTTATTTGGCTTTATTTTAGTACTGGGTATTGTGGTGGATGACGCCATAGTAACGGGGGAGAACGTTTATACTCATTTAAAAACCGCAGAGTCGGGCGAACAAGCTGCCATTTTAGGCACGCAAGAAGTTGCAACACCAGTTACCTTTGGGGTACTAACAACCGTAGCGGCCTTTTTACCTTTAGCGTTTATTGAAGGCGCACGGGGTGCCTTATTTGCACAAATTCCGGTGGTGGTTATTCCGGTATTACTGTTCTCGTTAATTGAGTCTAAGTTTGTGCTGCCAGCTCATTTAAAGTACATAAAACTACGTAATCAAAAAACAAAATCATCAAAGCTTGAAGTACTTCAGCAGCGTTTTGCAGACGGATTTGAAAGCGCTATTTTAAAATACTATCAGCCTATTTTAGCTAAAGCATTGCGCAATAAATTAGCGACGGTGAGTTTGTTTGTTGGCGTGTTTTTTATAATTTTAACTTTAATAACCAGTGGTTGGACTAAGTTTGTATTTTTTCCGCGTATCCCAAGCGAAACCGTACGAGTAACATTAACCTTGCCAACAGGCACGCCGTTTGAAGTTACCAATAAGTATGTAATGGATATGTCGCAAAAAGCGCAGTTATTGCAAGACAAATACCGCGATGAAGATACCGGCGAAAGCGTTATATTAAATATTTTAGCCTCAACCGGTGGCCGTGGTGGCGTGTCTAACTCAGGCAGTGTGCGCTTTGAAATAACCCCTGCAGAGAGCCGCGACTCAGACATTGGCTCACGTGAGCTGGTAAGTGAGTGGCGCGATTTAATAGGGATTATTCCTGGCGCCGAAAGCGTAACCTTTAGGGCTGAAATAGGACGCAGCTCAGACCCTATAGATGTTCAGCTAAGTGGTACATCGCTCGATACGTTACAAAAAATTGCCGAAAGTGTTAAAGCACGCTTAAGTACTTACCCAACCGTATTTGATATTGCTGATAGCATGTCTGATGGTAAAGAAGAGTTGCAAATAGAGCTTACCGAGCAAGGCTTTGCCTTGGGCTTAAATCGAGTTGATGTAGCAAACCAAGTACGTAACTCGTTTTTTGGCTCGCAGGTGCAGCGTATTCAACGCGGTCGTGACGATGTACGCGTTATGGTACGCCTACCTATTGAAGAGCGCCGCTCTGTAGCCGACTTACAAAATATACTTATTACTACGCCTACGGGCGGCTCGGTGCCACTTTCGCATGTAGCCACATTAATTGCAGGGCAAAGCCCATCTACGATTAACCGAATAGACCGCTACCGCACACTTAACGTGACCGCCGACATAGAAAAAAGCAATACCAACATGACCGCGCTGCAAGCCGACCTAACTGAGTATTTAGATGAATTAATGCAGCAATACCCAGGTGTTGATTACAAGCTAGAAGGTGAAGCTAAAGAGCAAAGAGAGTCGTTTGGCTCGCTTGCTTGGGCATTGTTATTTGTATTTTTTATTATTTACTCACTATTAGCGATACCGCTTAAATCGTACATGCAGCCAATTATTGTAATGAGCGTAATACCGTTTGGCATGATAGGCGCTGTAATAGGGCACTGGGTTATGGGGATGGAGTTAACCATTATGAGCTTACTTGGTATGTTGGCACTTATTGGTGTGGTGGTTAACGATTCACTTGTGTTGGTCGACTTTATTAATAAAAAACGCAGTGAAGGCGGCAAAATTATTGATGCGGTTAAACTTGCAGGGGCTGCACGTTTTCGCCCAGTAATGCTCACAAGTTTAACCACCTTTATTGGTTTAATGCCGCTACTATTTGAAAAGGCGACACAAGCACAGTTTTTAATTCCAATGGCAGTAAGCCTTGGCTTTGGTATTGTGTTTGCTACGTTTATTACGCTTATATTAGTGCCAGTAAACTATATGCTGATGGAGCGTTTTCAAAGCTGGTTTAGATAAATAACGAAATGTGTTCTAGGACTAAGCTGTGGTTGATTAATATCAATTGCAGCTTTTTTTGCTAAAAATTTATAAAGGTAATAAAGGGTATTTAAAAACAGGGGAGTAGCAAAAAATGCAAAAACAGAAAAATAAGAAAAGTGTTCCCCAAGCGTGCGGTGTCCGGCGTCAGTCCTGAAACCAGAAGGTTTCAGGGCGGAAAGCTGCGGTCTACCGTAGGCTTCTCGGTACATGCCGAGCTTGCACAATAGTAGACGAACAGAAATCCTGGTATAAAATTTATCGGCTCAGGGACTTAACCAAACTCCGGCACCCCAGGGAACAAGTTCAGTATATAAGACATAATCCATTCCTTAAACCCCAAACGTAAAAAATTGAACCGTTCGAGCAGTTTTTGCCCGCTGGTAACTCGCTATTTACTTATCATGCTACTTTTTGAGCAGGATCATACAATTAATTGGAGTTGCTTTTTATCGAGTGGTAGCATTGCCTTAACTAGCAAAGCGAAGATATAAACATGAGCGACTTACCAGATTACCAAAAAGCCCAGCTGCTTTTAGAAAAAAACGAAATTTTTGTCTCACCGGCAGAAGCGCACGGCGTAATTAGCGGATTACTAGCCTGTGGTTTAAGTATTGATGACAAAGAATACTTAGGCTTATTAAGCGATGTATTTAATGATGGCCAAGCGTTTAGCAACGACCTAAAGCAGTTTTTTGGCACCATTTATAAGCAAGTGGTAGCAAGTTTTAACGATGAAGCTTTTGCGTTCGATTTATTTTTACCAAGCGATGATGAAACACTCATCGATCAAGCCAATGGCCTCGTATCATGGGTTGCAGGGTTTATGCTTGGATTTGGTTTAAAGCAAAAAGATTACGGTAAGTTATCGGCAGATGTAAAAGAAGTTATTAGCGATTTTAGCGAAATTACACGCTTAGATACCATGTTTGACGAAACCGAAGAAGACAGCCAAGCCCTGCATGAAGTGATTGAATATGTACGTGTATCGGCATTGCTTTGTTTTGCCGAGCTTGGCAAAGAAAAAGCACCTAAAAAAACACTACATTAATCTAAATAAAACGGGTTGTTAAAGCATGGTTGAAATACAAAAGTCAGAATTTAAAGCACGCCGTGAGCGTTTACTTGCGAAAATGGATGCAAATAGTGTGGCCATTATTCCTGCGGCCAGTGAAGTAACGCGTAGCCGCGATACGGAATATGCATTTAGACAAGACAGCGACTTTTTTTACTTAACCGGCTTTAACGAACCCGATGCCGTTTTAGTGCTGTGTAATAACAGCGATACGCCAAGTACGTTATTTTGTCTTGATAAAGATAAACTGGCCGAAATTTGGCACGGACGCAGAATTGGCTTCGAAAAAGCTAAAAATGAGTACTTATTCGACGAAACTTACGCATTAAGTGAGCTAACTGAACAATTAGTAGATTTGGTTAACGGTCAGCAGATTTTATTTTATGCACAAGGCGCTTACCCAAGTTTTGATACCAAAGTATTTACCTTGTTAAACACACTTCGCAGCGCGCCTAAAAAAGGCTATCAGGCACCGAGCACTATAAAAGATGTGCGTGGTCTTATTCACGAAATGCGCTTGTTTAAATCGCCAAGCGAAGTAAACATTATGCGTGAAGGCTGCGAAATAAGTGCCCGTGGGCATATGCGCGCAATGCGTTATTCGCACCCTGGTGCTACAGAGTTTCAGCTAGAGGCAGAGCTGCATCATCATTATGCAATGAACGGAGCCCCGCACCCAGCGTACGGCACCATTGTTGGTAGTGGCGATAACGCTAATATTTTGCACTACACGCAAAATAGCGATGTGCTAAAAGATGGCGACCTAGTATTAATTGACTCAGGGTGTGAGTTACAAGGTTACGCTGCCGATATCACGCGTACTTTTCCGGTTAATGGCAAGTTTAGCGAACCTCAAGCCGCGCTTTATAACATTGTACTTAAAGCGCAAGAAGTGGCTTTTGAAGAAGTTAAACCCGGCGGGTTTATGTCGCATGCCAATAAACGTGCAATGGAAGTAATGACTCAAGGATTACTTGATTTAGGTATTTTAACCGGCGACTTTGATGAGCTAATGGCAAAAGGTGCCTGTAAAGAATATTACATGCACGGTCTTGGCCACTGGTTAGGCCTTGATGTTCACGATGTAGGCGATTACAAACAAAACAACGTTGAGCGCGCATTTGAGCCAGGCATGGTGTTAACCATAGAGCCTGGGCTTTATATTAGTGAAGATTCAAATGCACCGCAGCAATATAAAGGCATTGGTATTCGTATCGAAGATAATTTACTTATTACTGAGTCAGGGCATGAAAACCTCACCCTGAGTGTGCCTAAAACCATAAACGATATAGAAGCACTTATGCAAAGTGCAAAAAGCGCATAAGCTTGGAGAAATAAAGTGGCTAAGCAGTTTGATGTCGTTGTTATTGGGGGCGGGCTTGCAGGGGCAAGTTGTGCGCTAAGCATTGCTAAAACAAACCCTTCACTCGCTATTGCGGTAGTAGAAGCAAACCAAGTAACAGGCGATTACCACCCAAGTTTTGACGACAGAAGTATTGCCCTTGCACAGCAGTCGGTTGAGTATTTACAGCAGTTAAATTTATTTGAGCCAAGTGCGCCATATACAGCAGCAATAAAAAAAGTAAGCGTGTCGGATCGTGGTCACTTTGGTAAAGCGCATATTAGTTGCGACGAGTTTGCTAAACCGTCATTAGGCTACGTGGTTGAGGTAAACCCGTTTGGCCGCGCACTGTATCAGCGTTTAACGCAAGCGAGTATTGCACTTTATTGCCCCGATAGCGTAAGCGCTATTAAGCAAAGCCTAAACAGTAATGAGGTTACTTTACAAAGCGGCGAGCAACTTAATACTAAGCTACTGGTTATTGCCGATGGTGCGCAATCTCCAACCCGTAACTTACTGGGTTTAGGCTTTAATACTCAGCCCTATGAGCAAGGCGCTATTATAGCCAATGTTGAAGTAGCAGGCGGGCATAACAACCATGCGTATGAGCGCTTTACCGAGCACGGCCCGATGGCACTTTTACCAATGAGCAATAGCCGTTATTCGTTAGTGTGGTGCATAAAGCAACAGCACGTTGAGCAGCATACAGCCTTAAACGAAAATGATTTTTTAAACGCGCTGCAAAGTGCATTTGGTTATCGGGCAGGGCAATTTACAAAAGTGGGCACACGCACAAGCTACCCGCTAGTATATGGCCAAGCTGAATCATTAACAGCGCATCGTACGGTAGTCATTGGTAACGCTGCTCATGCTATTCACCCCATTGCAGGGCAGGGCTTTAATTTAGGCCTGCGTGATGTACAAGTACTTAGTAATTTAATTGCAACAAGTAAAAACGAGTTAGGCAGTTATGCGTTTACCCGTGAGTATTCACTAAAGCGTAGCAGCGATATAAATACCGTAATGAGTTTAACCGATGCACTGGTTAGGCTTTTTTCAAACTCGTCACGGGTATTAGCGCTTGGGCGCAGCATTGGGCTTTTCTCAATGGATTTATTTCCCGCATTAAAAGCACCATTGGCCAAGCAGCTAATGGGGCAAGTTAAACAAGGTACACGTTTATGAAGCAAGCACAGGTTTGTATAGTGGGTGGTGGCTGCGTAGGCTTAACCCTCGCGTTAGGACTCGCTAAAGCCAATGTAAGTGTTGTGGTGCTAGACGCCGCGCCAAAGCAATTACCGCTAAGTGATGAATACGCCTTGCGGGTAAGTGCGCTGAGTATTGCAAGCCAAAACCTGTTTGAGCAATTAAACGTGTGGCCACACATAATGGCAGAGCGAGCGTGTGCATATACGCATATGGACGTACGCGATGCCGACAGCTTTGGTAAAATAACCTTTAATAACGAGCAACTTGAGCTTGAACACTTAGGACATATAGTTGAAAACGATATTATTCGTTTTGCACTTATAAAAGAGCTAGAGCAACAACCAAGTGCCACACTGATGTTTGATACTGAGTATCAACAAATACACCAAAGTGAGTCCGACGTATTTATAACCCTTAAAAGCGGCGAGCCTATTATTGCTAAGCTGCTGGTGGCGGCCGATGGCGCAAATTCGGCTATTCGTAAACAATTTAATATGGCGCTAAGCTTTAAAGATTACGACCATCATGCATTGGTTGCTACGGTTAAAACCAAAGAGCCACACGCAAACACCGCACGCCAAGTGTTTTTACCAACTGGACCACTGGCTTTTTTACCACTTAGCGATGCAAATACCCACTCTATTGTGTGGTCTACCAGCCCTAATCATTGCGATGAATTGCTAGCAATGGACGACACTACTTTTAATAAAGCTGTAATGGCAGCCATAGATGGCCAATGCGGGCTGTGTGAAGTGCAAAGTAAACGCGCAGCATTTCCACTTAAAATGCGCTACGCCCAGCAATGGGTAAGCGGCAAAGTGGTATTAATGGGCGATGCAGCACACACCATTCACCCACTTGCAGGGCTTGGTATGAACCTAGGCCTAAAAGACGCCGCGTATTTAATTGAACTACTGACAAGTGATAGTAAAGAGTTTGCGAGTACCCGTACACTTCGCGATTACGAGCGCACCCGCAAGCTCGATGCGCAAAAGCATATAGCCATGATGCAAGGGCTTAAAGAGTTATTTGAAGGTGCCAACCCGGTTAAAAAGCTGATACGTGGAGTCGGGCTGTCACTCGTTGATAACCTAGGCCTAATAAAACACCTATTCGCCAAAGAAGCGATAGGCAAATAACGTAGGTTGGGAAGAGCGAAGCGAAACCCAACAGATAAAGTAAAGTGGTTAGTTTTTAGCTATCAGCTATCAGTAAAGAAAAACCGATGTTTAGTTTAAACATCGGTTTTTTGTTTTTAAGTGGCTTTAAACAGATTAAAAATTGCGCTTTTCACGCGAGCAAGCTCAGCGTCTACATGCAAAGTTTAACACTGAGCTTAATTTTACCTGTAGGCGTTTAGCTTGCTGACGCGACGAGCGTAGCTCGTAATTATCGTTAGTTAAAAAGCGCTTTGCGTTAAATCAGTTACAAATTGGCTTGGGCTTCATTTACCATATCTTGTAGTGCATCAATTAACAGTGGGTCGCGCGAGTTTTGTTTAGCAAGTTTTAGTGCGTGTTTCATACTGGCAACAGCTTCTTTAAACTGTTTGTCAGCCGTGTAGCCTTGCGACAATCGCATGTGGGAGTAAGCAGCATTAGGGTAATCACGAGTAAAGTGTTTAAGTGTAGTTATCGCTTTTTTAGTGTTATCAAACTTTTGCAGGCTGTGGGCAAACTCTACGTACACATCTTGTGGAATTTTAAGCTCAAATCCGTACTTATCGCTCAGTGCTTGGTAGTAACCTGTGATAAGTGATACATCGGCAAACTTTCCGTGCTCATCAGTTACGTTAAAAATTAGGTCACTAAATAAGTGAATTAGGCTATCGCTAAGGGCTGGCAGTATAGTGCCCATATGAGTAAAAGTAGGGTAATGCTTATATTCCCATTTTAGCTGTGTGGGCATTTGTTGTTCTAAATTTACTAACGTATTTAATGCGCCTGTATAAAAACGTGCGCCTTCACTCGCTACACTAATAAATAACTCTTGAGTGCCTTTAGGGTTTTTAGTGTATTTAATAATATTATTTTTTAACTCTTCGTCACTCCACCAACTATTTGGGCTAATAGCTATGTAGTTGTTAAATAATTCAGGCTGATTAACTAAAGTGTAAAGCGCTAATGTACCAGCATTAGAGTGACCAATTAAGGTGTTGTAGCCGTTAGTTGAGTAATTGCTATTTATGTAGGGCATGAGCTCGTCAGACACAAACTTTAAAAAATTGTCGGTTTGTCCAGCATCGGGCCATTTATTTTTTACAAAGGTTTGAAACTCAGTTTTCGGCTCACCATCTACTTTAGGTAAGTAATCACGCACGCGGTTTGTTGTATCAATACCAACAAGCATGGCATTAGGTATTTGTTCGTAATCAACTAAGGATTTTATAACACCTGACGCCGTATGAAAGTGCTCAACACCATCTAGTAAATAAATAATATAAAGCGGCTGATCGTCTTTTACAGTGTCAGGTATGAAAATTCTGATAGGCCTGTCTTCGTTAAGTATTTTTGATTGTAAAATGACTTTTTTACCAACGGTTATTTCGGTTGTAGCAGTGTCTGCGTGGCTTAAAAAAGAGGTACTAAAAGTAAGTGCAAATACAAATGATAGTAAGAGCTTCATAAATATCCTTATTAAATAATGTGTTGCTTAATAATTGCACGGCTTTAGGTTTGAGTAAATGTTTATATTTTAGGCGCAAATGGAGGGGGTAAGTAATTAAAAGCTGCGCTTTTTACGCAAGCAAGCTTTGCGTTTACACAAACCCAACGCACTTATCGTAATTCTGCTTGTTGATGTAAAGCGAATGCATATTAATATGACCCTGATTGATAGCTGATAGCTGATAGCTGATAGCTTTAACACTTATCTATCAAAGCTTAAAAAACCTGCTTGCTTAATTATCCATCTAAGCGTAAAATGCGCGCTCATTTCGGCTTTTACACTATTAATTCCTTGCCTTAAACCGACCGGCCGAAACGGTAGAAGGCTCTATTAACCGTAAGGAATATCCATGCGTCATTACGAAATCGTATTCATGGTTCACCCTGATCAGAGTGAGCAAGTATCTGGTATGATCGAACGTTATACTGGTTCTATCACTGAAGCTGGTGGTACTATCCACCGTCTTGAAGACTGGGGCCGTCGTCAACTGGCTTACCCAATCAACAAGCTTCACAAAGCTCATTATGTTCTTATGAACGTTGAAGCACCTACTGAAGTAATCAGCGAGCTAGAAACTACTTTCCGCTACAACGATGCAGTGCTTCGTAACTTAGTTATGCGTACTAAAAATGCAGTAACTGAAGCGTCTCCTCTTGCAAGAGAAGAGAAGAAAGAAGCACCAGCTGCTTAATTGTTTTGAGTCCTAGCATGGCACGTAGTCAGCAGTTAATGTAATGGTTAGCCCATATATGAATCAGCTGGTTATATCGGGGGTTGTTTGTAAAACACCCAAGTTTAGCCAAAGCCCTGCAGGCATACCGCATTGTATTTTTGTTGTAGAACATAAATCGATGCAAACCGAAGCAGATCTTAACCGTAATAGTTACGTTAGGCTTCAGGTTGTTGCCAGTGGTAAGCAAATGCAACAACAGACTCAACATTTGCACGTTGGGCAGGCATTGCAAGTGAGTGGTTTTTTAAATCGCCACGAAGGTCGTAACGGCCTTAGCCAATTGGTTTTGCATGCTCAGCATATAGAAAGAATTATTTGAGGAATTAATCTCATGGCACGTTATTTCAGACGTCGTAAGTTCTGCCGCTTTAAAGCGGAAGGCGTACAACAAATCGATTACAAAGATCTAGCTACTCTTAGAAACTATGTTACAGAAAGTGGCAAAATCGTACCTAGCCGTATTACAGGTACTAGCGCTAAATACCAGCGCCAGCTAGCAACTGCTATTAAGCGTGCTCGCTACTTAGCCCTTCTTCCATACACTGACTTACATAAGTAAGCAGCGGATTAACAGTTTTTAAAAGGTGTAGAAACATGCAAGTTATTCTACTAGATAAGATCGCTAACCTAGGTGGCCTAGGTGACCAGGTTGTTGTTAAATCTGGCTTCGCACGTAACTTCCTTTTCCCGCAAGGTAAGGCAGTTCCTGCAACTAAAGCAAACATTGAAACGTTTGATGCTCGTCGCGCAGACTTAGAAGCGAAAATCGCTGAACAGTTAACTGCAGCACAAGCACGCGCTGACAAACTAGAAGCATTAGCAGAAGTTACTTTAGTATCTAAAGCTGGTGACGAAGGTAAGCTATTCGGTTCAATCGGTACTCGTGACATCGCTGACGCTATCTCAGCTGTTGGTGTTGAAGTTGCTAAATCAGAAGTTCGTTTACCTCACGGTACTATCCGTGAAACTGGCGAATTCGACGTTGCAATCGCAGTACACTCAGACGTAACAGCTACTATTAAAGTAATCGTTATTGCTGAAGCTTAATTTTTAATTAAGCCCAAAAAGCCGTGCTTTTAGCGCGGCTTTTTTGTATCTAAAATTCCTCTTTAATACCCATCTAATAGCTCTATATAAAATTATTTAACTATTTTTATTATTAGTTTAAACCTTTCTTGTCTGTCTTTGCGTCTTAGTAATCAATACACTCATTAATACACGTTTTTAAATAAAAATAATTAAAAGGCGACATCACGGATGTTACACACAAAACCCGAGCACACGCCCCTATGCGACCTTGCTCTCATTGAGCGTGTTAAAGCGGGGGATCAAAATGCTTATAAGGCATTATATGAGCTGCATATAAAGCGTGTTTACGGTTTATGTTTGCGCTTATTGGCCGATGAAGCGCACGCTGAAGATGCCGCTCAAGAAGTGTTTGTGCAGGTGTGGCATAAAATAGCGCAGTTTGACGGGCGCTCACAATTTTCTACTTGGCTATATAGCGTAGCAAGCAACATTGCGATTAGTTATGTACGCAAGCATAAAAGCTGGTTAAACAAAGTTGTGAGCATAGAACAAAGCGGTATGGATGAGCAAAGCGCGCAAAGTTGTAAGGGATTAAACGGGTTAGATAAATTAATTGTTCGCCTACCAGAGCGCGCCCGCATGGTGTTTGTTTTATATGCCATTGAAGGCTACCGCCACGAAGAAATAGCCCAGCAATTGGGAATGGCAGTGGGGTCGAGTAAGTCGCAATATCATCGTGCAAGGCAGTTATTACAAGAGTGGTACGAGTATGAGTAAACAAAATTTTGATGACTACTTAAACGAGTCTTTAAACAATTTAAATAAAGACATAGCGCCCAATAAAGCACTTTGGCAGGGCATTGAACACGCCATAGTGACAGCTAAGCCACCTGCTGTTAAAGCGCCACTATGGCCTAAATTAAGCGCTATTGCTGCGTGCAGTGCAGCTGCGTTATTAGCAATAAATATATTTATGAGCAATAACGAGCCAAGCCAAGTGGTTGCTATGAGCGATTATTTTAAAGCGCAAAAGCAAAGTTTATTAGTGCAGTACAAAAACCAGGATGCACTTACCAATAACTGGCAAGCACAGTTACAAGAGCTTGAAGAAGCAGAGCAAGCAATTAAACAGGCACTTGAAAACGAGCCGCAAAATCAGGCATTACTGACCATGTTGGCGCAAGTTTACCAGCAACAACTCGACTTAATTAACAAGGTGCATGCACCGCGTTGGCAGCAAATATAGGGGAATAACATGAAAGCAATTTTACTTGGGCTAAGCCTATTACCACTGAGCGTTTTAGCGGGCGAAAAAATAGATAAGCAAATAGAGGTGCCAAGCGGCGGCACTATTTTTATTGAAAACCAACGCGGCGATGTAAACATAACCGGCTGGGATAAAAACGAATTTAAAGTCTCCGGCGAGCTTGATGACAAGGCCGAAGGGTTTGAGCTTAAAACGACAGGCGATAAAACCGAATTTATAGTAAAAATGCCACGCAATTTGGGATGGGGTAACAATGGAGATGGCTCTAACTTAACGGTATTTATGCCAAAAAGCAGTCGCTTAGAATTTGCTGGCGTAAATGTGTCAGTGACTGCAAAAACACTTAAAAAAGGCGCTGAGGTTGATGTTGTTAATGGTGAAATTACGGTAGATGACATTAGCGGCACTGTTAAATTAAGCACCGTTAATGGCGATGTAAACGCACAGAACTTAAGCGGCAATATTCAATTTGAAACCGTAAACGGTGAAATAAACGATAAGCAATCAAGCGGAGAGCTGCGCTTTAGCGCCGTAAATGGCGATATTAAATCAAGCACAACCGCAAACGACGTACGATTAGAAAACGTAAATGGCGATATCGATTTTACATTATCGAGCATAAAAAGCTTACGTATTAATACTGTAAACGGCGAAGCTGAAATACACATCAGCGAACTGCTAAAAGGGGCTGATGTTCGCTATGAGTCGGTAAGTGGTGATGCTGATTTTTACTTCCCGCAAAGCGTGTCGGCTCAGTTTGAGATTAAAGCGCACGCCAACGGTAAAATTATTAATAAAGTTACCAGCGATAAAGTTACTAAAGCTAAATATGGCCCTTCTAGTGATTTAGAGTTTAGTGCCAATGGTGGCAGCGCAAGTGTTGAAATGGATACTATAAGCGGGCGCATTGAGCTGCGAACTAAATAACGCTAATTAGCGTTAATGATTACAAAAAGCAGGAAAAGATTTCCTGCTTTGCTATTTGCACAGCCCCGCCAAGTCGATAGAATAGAGCCATTCAATTTTAGTACTGTGAAGTTATGGCCAAACCAGATAAGCAAGTCGATACCCTTAAAGTTCCTCCCCATTCAATAGAAGCTGAACAATCTGTTTTAGGTGGCTTAATGCTTGATAACCAAGCTTTTGACCGCGTAGCAGAGCTGGTTGTTGCGCAGGACTTTTATACCCGCACCCATAAGCTTATTTTTGAAGCCATGACCGCGCTTGCTGAAGTGGGCGATCCGATAGATTTAATCACAATTTCAGAAAGTCTTGAAAAAAATAACCAACTAGCAGGCATTGGTGGTTTTGCTTACTTAGCTGAAATAGCTAAAAACACCCCAAGTGCTGCGAATATCGATGCATACGCCAATATTGTGCGTGAGCGCGCGGTAGTACGCGAAATGATTGGCGTAGCTAATGAAATAGCCGAAGCTGGTTTTAACCCAGAAGGGCGCACCAGCCACGACTTATTAGACTTTGCCGAGAGTAAAGTATTTAAAATTGCTGAGCAACGTACAAAAAGTACCGAAGGCCCGCAAAGCATTCATAACATTCTTGAAAAAACCGTCGATAAAATCGAAGAGCTATACCAGTCGCCGCAAGACGGTGTAACCGGTGTAAGCACTGGGTATGCTGATTTAGATAAAATGACAGCAGGTATGCAGCCTTCTGATTTAATTATTGTTGCAGCACGTCCTTCAATGGGTAAAACCACGTTTGCGATGAACCTTGCTGAGCATGCCGCAATGACGCAAGACAAGCCTGTGCTTATTTACTCATTAGAGATGCCCTCTGAACAAATTATGATGAGGATGTTGGCATCACTTGGTCGTATTAACCAAACTAAGGTACGTACTGGCCAGCTAGATGATGACGATTGGGCACGCCTTTCATCAACTATGGGGCTGTTGATGGAAAAAGGCAAAATGTATGTTGATGATGCATCGGGGCTTACACCTACCGATGTGCGTTCACGTGCAAGACGTATAGCGCGCGACCACGGTGGTATTAGTATGATCATGGTCGATTACCTTCAGTTAATGCGTGTACCTAGTTTATCAGATAATCGTACTTTAGAGATTGCCGAAATATCGCGTTCATTAAAAGCGCTCGCTAAAGAGTTACAGTGCCCGGTTATTGCGCTTTCGCAGCTAAACCGTACGCTAGAGCAACGTGCCGATAAACGCCCAATTAACTCAGATTTACGTGAGTCGGGTTCGATAGAGCAAGATGCCGATTTAATCATGTTTATATACCGTGATGAGGTATACAACGAAGACAGTACAGAAAAAGGCATCGCCGAAATTATCATAGGTAAACAGCGTAACGGCCCAATTGGTAAAGTGCGCTTAACCTTCCAAGGGCAATTTTCTCGCTTTGATAATTACGCGGGGCCAGCAGTTGATGATGAATACTAATGCGCCTAGCCACTGCCGAAATTAACCTAACCGCCCTTGCGCATAACTTATCGCAGGTAAAACGTTTTGCGCCAAATAGCAAAATAATGGCGGTATTAAAAGCCAATGCGTATGGGCATGGTTTAGTAAAAATTGCCCAGCACTTAAATAGTGCTGATGCTTTTGCTGTTGCCCGAATTGATGAAGCCCTCGCACTGCGCGCCGGTGGTTTAACAAAGCCAATAGTACTGCTTGAAGGTTTTTTTAATAAAGCCGACTTACCTATTTTATTGGCTAATAATTTTCAAACTATTGTGCACGACGAAAACCAGCTTGCAGCAATAGAAAATGCCACCTTAGATGCGCCAATTACTTGCTGGCTAAAAATAAACACCGGCATGCACCGATTAGGCATAGCACCTGAGCAGTTTGACGCATTTTATAGCCGCTTGCAGCGCACACCCAATGCTAAAAGCACCATTAATTTGATGACCCATTTCTCGTGTGCCGATGATACGCACAATACTAAAACGGCACAGCAAATTAGCTTATTTGATACGCTTGTAAAGGGCATAGACCAAGCACATTGTTTATCAAACTCGGCCGGTATTATAGCTTGGCCAGCAGGACACGGTGATTGGATACGCCCAGGACTTATGCTTTATGGGGTGTCGCCAATGGCAAACTGCACAGGGCAAGAGCACAATTTAAAGCCGGTCATGCGTTTAACCACAAAGGTGATTGCAGTGCGTGATGTTGCCGCCCATGAGCGAGTAGGGTACGGAGGCCGTTGGCAAAGTGACAAACCAACCCAATTAGCCGTAGTGGCTATGGGTTATGGCGATGGCTATCCGCGTCATGCCAAAGAAGGCACACCGGTTATGATTGCAGGGCAGCGTTACGGTATTGTAGGCAGTGTGTCTATGGATATGATAAGCATTGATATAGGCGAAAACGAGCACAATGTTAAAGTAGGCGACAGCGTTACAATGTGGGGGCCGGAGCTTCCGGTTGAAGAAATAGCCCACTGCGCCGATACTATCCCTTACGAATTACTGTGTAATATTACGCCGCGCGTAAGTTACGAGTACCAGCGATAGTTAATAAGTGATATTTATTCTTTAATAAAGTAAATATCACTAAAGCCCATACGGGCAAATTCTTGGTCACGAAAGTTACGTACAGCCGAAGAGCCTTTTGAGGTCATTTCTATTTGGCGTACCATGTTTAAGTAGTTAGTTAAATCAATACCTTCGGCAGCGGCAATAGCTTGATACATGTCGTGGTATTTGTCTTTTGCGAAGTTAATTTCGCGCGGTTGGTTTTTAAATGTATAGGTTATTCTGCGTGCCATAATAAGCTCAGCTAATTGAGTGTGAGTGTAATTTTACACTGTATTGAACTGGCATTGAACGATTTGTTGAAATCAAATAATTAAAAGTAGAGTTTAAAATGAAATTATCAGTAGAGATCAGTAAATACCCACTTCATCAAGATTACATCCCGTTTATTAAGGGCTTTATTGACCGTTTAAACGAATACGACAACTTAAAAGTGATCACCAATACGCTTTCTACGCAAATTTTTGGCGATTACGATTTAGTAATGCAAGTGCTAAACACCGAAATTAAACGCTCGTACGAAGAGTTTGGTAAGGCTATTTTTGTTTGTAAGTTTTTATCTGGCGATTTATCTCCAGAGTAATCGCCTTTATTTAACGTGTATTAAAAACGGTAACCGCACACATGGATTTTTTAACACAAACCTTAAGTGGTTTTACAGCAATGTCGCATTGGGAATATATTGCGGTAGGGTTGTCTATTGCTTATTTATTACTGGCAATAAAAGAGAGCCTATGGTGCTGGCCTGCCGCTTTTTTTAGCACGCTTATTTATACCATAATGTACTGGAATGGCGCGCTGCTTATGGAGTCGCTACTCAATTTTTATTACATGTACATGGCTGTATTTGGCTGGATGGTATGGCGCAAAGGCAAAGCAGATAATATTAGTATTACCTCATGGTCTACACAACGCCACGCCATTCTTATAGGCGCTACGGGCTTAGCGGCCATTATTATTGGCTATGTAATGCAAAACTACACCCACGCCGATTTTGCCTACCTAGATAGCTTTACAACCTGTTTTGCGGTGGTAACCACGTATTTAGTTGCTAAAAAAGTACTCGAAAACTGGCTGTATTGGATTGTTATTGATGCGGCCTCTATGTATTTGTATTACGAAAAAGGCTATTACCCAACGCTCGCGCTATTTATTTTTTACACTATTATGGCCGCGTGGGGATTTAAAACCTGGTACGAAGAGTACGAGCAAAGCCAAGCTAAGCCATTAGCGCAATTATAACGCATGCACCGTAATCCAAATATTGCCGCGTTATGTAGTGAGTTTGTGGCACCTGAGCACGTGCTACAAACTACTAAATTAGTGAATGGTTTAAGTAACGACAATTACCTAATAAAAACTTCACAGCAAAACTACTTATTAAAATGCTACAAATCGCATTGGCCTAAAATAGGGCTACAAGCCCAAACTGCACTTAGCCAGCATAACGTTTGCCCTAAACCCATTTGGCTCGATAAGGCTAACAGGCGAGCTGCATTTCGCTATATTTGTGGTGATATCGCTACTAATAATTACAGTATTGACCTAGTTGAAAAGTTGGCACGCGTTCATAGTTACCCTCTAGCTACACAGCCAATGGACATTGCAAAAGAGCTTGTGTATTACGCTAATAGCAACATATATCAACAGCACAGCCGCTTAATTGAAGATACGCTAAGCGCCATTAGTGATATGCCCTACAGCAGTGGCTTTTGTCATAACGATTTAGTTAAAGATAACCTAATAGTAAATTCAAGAGGCATGTATTTAATTGACTTTGAATATGCGCAAACAAACGACGTGTATTTTGATTTAGCGGCACTTGCGGTTAGCTTAGAGCTAAATGGGCACGCAGAGCACACTTTGCTTGAGCAATATAGCGCCCAGCAAGCAATACCCAGTGAGTTTTATTGCGCTTATGACAAGCTACGTTACTTTAAAGTGGTGTTTTTGGTGTTGTGTATAGGGTGGTATGAGCAGCGCGACATAAATAATAAGGCAAGCACATTACGCGCGCAGCTAAATAAGTTATTAAACGAGATAAAAGGTTAAAGCCCGCCAAAACGCGCGGCAAGCTCTTTGTACTTTGCTACTTCGTCAGCATCAAATTGGGGTTCACCGTTTTCATCTTCAGACTTGGCAATAAGCAAGCTCTCACGAGCAAGGCGTTTTACCCGCTCGGCTTTTACACCTAAAAACTCAGCCACTTGCTCAGTCGACATTAAACTCATAATTACATCCTCTATATAATCCGTAAGCATTCAGAACATGTTGCCAAACGGTTACTATTTTTTTATCGAATACCAATAAATAGCTTGTTTTTGGCAAGTTGTGAAGTGTTTTATCAAAAACAGTTTGATTTATAGGCATATAACTCAATGATGCTGGTATTTATTTAAAGATCTCTTTATTATTGCCAGTGCTAAAGCATTGATATCGCGAGTTAGTGTTTTAGCAACAAATGTGCTCTTGTGGTGAAATGGATATCACGTGGTCCACCCTTTGGTGAGCTATATAAAACAAGCGCAGTAATAGTGAGCTTATAATGCATTTTTGTAAGTTCACATTACAACTTAAGGTAATTATCCCCTAACTCATTAGTAGTTATGATTATTGGCCGCCCGTAGCTCAGCTGGATAGAGCGCACCCCTCCGGAGGGTGAGGCCAGAGGTTCGAATCCTCTCGGGCGGGCCATTTTACAAATCACTTCAATATTATTTATCTTCCATACCTTACACCGAAAAAGCCCCCTTGAGGAAATATGCGCTTAAATGCATATTTTTGTATTAATATATAATAATTATTCATATACTTGTAACAAATGTAATTTACTCTTGGATGTTAGACTAAAACTCATAACGTTTTGGCTGTGTTTTATTCTAAAGTGATGCTTATTAGCTTTTGAATCATAGGGATATTTTTTATGCATTTATTAACCTATGTTTTGGCGGCCTATTCGTGTATACAATTTTTAATATTTATTGGATTAACTCTGTAAAACCTGTAATTACAGCCTTAGTATTGATTGCTGTTATTTTGGCAATATTTTTTGTCGATACATTTTGCTCAATTAATATCTCAATACCTGTCTTTTATATTGTTGTTATAATTTTTTACTCTAATAAAGAATCGTTACAGCGAGTATATGGTTTAAGTGCAGCCTGTATGCTGCTAACCGTTTTAGCCTTCTTACTTGGCCATTATAACAACATATGGTCTATCGAATTTGCCCACTGCTTTGTTAACCTAGTTGCTATTATTAGCACCACCTTTTTGATCAGAAAAAACAAATTAAAAAGTGAAAAATTACGCTACAGCGAAGAGCTTTTAACGCAAACTCAAGAGCTGAGCAAAACAGGCAGTATTCGCTTCGATTCCCCAACAAAACAAGTTACTTGGTCACATGAAACGGCCCGTATTTTTGATTATGATTTAACTAAACAGCCAACCTTGGCATGTATTTATCGACGAGTACATCGTGCCGATATAGTTAATTTAAAAGAAGCGTTAACTGAATTTAGTGATGAATCATCCCTTGTTTCTGTGCAATTTAGGCTAATGCTTTCAAATCATAAAATTAAATATGTTTGTATGCTGTTAAAAAGGGTACCCCTTGGCGATACAAGCGCTGTATACATTGGCGCAATTCAAGATATTACAAAGTTTAAGTTAAATGAATTTGCTAAAACCAAAGCCCAGTCTGATCTGGCTCATGCAAACCGTGTAAGTGTGCTTGGAGAGCTGACGACTACGCTTGCCCATGATATTAATCAGCCGCTCTCAGCAATTACTATAAATAGCGAAGCTGCAGGACGCTGGCTTGCGCAAAGCCCGATAAACACGCACGAAATAAAACAAAATTTACTTGGAATTAATAAAGGGGCTCAAAAGGCCAGTGACATTATTCAGTGCATTTATGCACTTGCTAAAAAATCACCTATCGATAAAACCTTAGTGCCAATCAATAGTATATTTAGCGAATCGTTTGCGCTTATGGATGGGTTAATTAATAAAACAGATGTGGCAATTGATTATCAAGGGAACTCGGCTGATTGCGCTTTATTTGCTAATAAAGTGGCTCTTCAGCAAGTGATAATTAACCTCTTACTTAATAGTATTCAGGCGTTTAAACATGACCAAGCAGATAAAAAAATTAGTATTACGGTACAAATTAATGGCTCAAATATAGAGATAATAATGAAAGATAATGGGCCTGGTTTTAAAAGTGATAGTGCGTCAAAATTTTTTAATGCGTTTTACACAACCAAAAAAAATGGCATGGGAATGGGGCTTACTATCTGTAGCACTATTATTAAAGATCATAACGGGATCATTAAGATTAGTAACAATCCAACAGGGGGAGCATGTGTCATATTAAGCCTAAAGGCTCAATGTGATGGGGGAGAAGTATATGAATAAGCCTTTAGTAATAGTGATTGATGATGAACAAGCAATTCGTGAGGCTATAGGCAGCCTTGTGCGCTCTGTAGGATTAGACTTTTGCGGATATGGTTCTATTCACGATTTTAATGCTACTGTAGATCAAACTCGCCCTAGTTGCCTAATTTTAGATGTGAGAGTTAATTTGGATAATGGGCTAGATTTTCAAAATAACTTAAAGCAATTAGGCTTACAAATCCCCATTATTTTTATAACGGGTTATGGCGATATTGCTATGTCGGTTAAGGCAATGAAAGCCGGTGCTATCGACTTTTTAACTAAGCCATTTAGAGAGCAAGATTTACTTGATGCAATAATGCAAGGCCTACAAAAAAGCCAATCGCATCTAAAGCTGCTGCAATTACAACAAAAATATAAGCAGTTAAGTATGCGAGAAAGAGAAGTAATGAGTATGGCTGTAAGTGGTTTACTTAATAAACAAATTGCATCTGAGCTTAATTTAAGCCTAATAACAGTAAAAATTCACCGTGCGAATGCGTCTAAAAAAATGCAAGCCAGTTCATTTGCCGAATTAGTAAGAATGAACGAAATGTTACTTTCTTCGATGAATGGTTAATGAATAAATACCCAATAAAACACCTCATTAACTTTAGGATCAATCACCCTATACCAAGGTATAGGCAGTACATACGCACGTACAGATACAGTAACATTTGAGTACAATTTTCATTATAAAGTTTACAGCGTAGCATTGCGCACAATTTAAACTACTGTGAAATATAATGGATATTAGAAAAGTAAGCATCGCAAAACGAGCTGTATTATTTTGCGCATTTTTAACATTAGTATCATGCCTAATTGGTAGCGGTGCTTTTTTTGTTTTATCTAAAGTTAACTCTATAACGAACACCATTAATGAGTATTGGGTGCCAGGCCTTATACAAGCGCAAGAGCTAAGTAATGATATTGCGAGTATTCGCTTAGAAGGTCAGCGCATTCGTGCCACAGAGCTCTCTTCAGTGATTGCCACGAGTAAACAAATTATTGTGCAAAACGAAGCAAATATTACAACCACCTTATTTACTTTAAAAAATGCACATAATGATCCAGAAAAAACCGCAATAGCTAATCAGCTCAGTACTGCGGTTAATACTTATTTTCAAAGCCTAAATGAGCTTATTGGCAAAATAGAAAACAATTCGCTAAGCCAGCTGCGCTCAATTGAGCTCAATAAAGAGCTGGCTGTTAAAGGCAGTGAGCTATACCGCCACTTAGGCGCACTTATTAAATATAATGAAGTGGGCGTGAGCAAAGCAACTCGCTCTGCGGATCAAACATTTAATAACGCAATCATAATTCTTGTTGCTGTTATTTTAGCCGCTGTGATAATTAATATATTGCTGGGAATGTTGTTTATTCGCAGTATTGTTACTCCACTAAATCAGGCTGTAATACTGTTAAATAGCATTTCACAGGGCAATTTAAACAACCAAATTGAAATTAACGAAGCACATAATGACGAAACCAGTCTGCTTTTTCATAGCATGCGCGCTATGCAGCATAGCTTATCAAGCATGGTTGAAAAAATTACCTTAAGCTCACAAAACCTGTCCTCAGCTGCATTTCAAATTAATGAAGTGATGGCGCAAAGTAATAATGATTTACGCTCGCAAAGTGAGCAAATAGATCAGTCTTCAGAATCAATTTCGCAAATGAATATTGCGATTGACGAAGTTTCGCATAATGCCAGTGTCACCTCGGCGTTATCGCAATCATCCGATCAAGATGCGCAGCAAGCAAAGGCTAATTTAGATGAGTCAATGCGCGCAATTTCTGAGTTAGTAAATGAAGTACTAGCCGTATCTAGCAGCACCAGCTCACTTGAAAAAAGCACAGATGAAATAGCCAGTGTTTTGGTCGTTATTCAAAGTATTGCCGATCAAACCAACCTACTTGCACTTAATGCCGCTATTGAAGCTGCTCGTGCAGGAGACTATGGCCGCGGTTTTTCTGTTGTTGCAGAAGAAGTGAGATCGCTTGCTCATCGTACGCAAGAGTCTACTAAAGAAATTGAGTCGTTAATTAGTAACATTCAACACCATACCAAAAACACCGTGGAGTCTTTAAAAGAAAGCTCGCAAAAAGCAGGCTATACCCTCACTCAATCTGAGCAAGTAAGCACCTCACTTGATAAAGTAACGCGGGCAATTAGTGAGATAAACGGTAAAAATATTGTGATTGCTACAGCCACAGAACAACAAGCTATGGCAACGAAAGAGCTCAACCGAAATATAGACAATGTAAAAGAGTTATCTACCTCTACGGCCAGTGGCGCAAATCAGACATTTGTTGCTACGCAGGAACTTAATAATTTAGCGGCAGATCTTAATGATGCTGTGATGAGCTTTAAAATTTAACTGTTAAGGTTATAAATACATGAATAGCATTATTGGTGTTGAGCTAGATAAAACTAAACCTAAGCTAAATATAAAGTCGTTTTTAGTTAATAAAACCTTTAAGTGGGCAAGCTTTTGGGGCGGAACATTATTGTTACTTTGCTGCTTTTTGTACATGAGTTATACGCAAATTCAAAAGCACACCATAGCGCAACAGTACAATCTTAATTTAGCATTAGAGTCACGTATTTATGATGGTCTTATTTTTCCGCGTTTAAGCTCGCTAAGAAAAATCGATCAGTTTATAAATCAGCAGGTGATTTTACAAAAGCAAGAAGTGTTCGCTTATAACCAGTCGCTGCAATACTCTCTGGCAAATATAAACGTATACAACTCTTTAGGCGATATTGTCCTTGGTGCAGAGCACGTAGAGCTTGAAAGCTTTATTAAAGCAAAACCACCTTTGCGTGAAACGTTATACGCCGATCAAGGCAATAACTCTCTGCATATTATTATTCCTACACAAAGAAGTGGCGAGTTGTCGGGCTGGGTCTCTACACAAATGCCACTGGATGCAATTACTGCACTTTTTGCCTCTATAGATGTGGGTAAGCATGGCATATTAGCTATACGTTTAGATAATACTTATAGTGATTTAATCCATTACCCACGCCTTTTACCTAGCTCTGAGCAAAACTACCCTAAGCTTTTAGATAGCATGGTGAGTACGTCAAACTCAGGCACGCTAAAAAGTGCTGATTACTACGATAAAAAGAACCGTTTATATAACTATAAGCGCATAGGCGACACCGCCCTTTACCTAGTCACCGGCTTAGCAGTAAAAGATTACTTAGCCGAGTGGATTATTTATGTATACATAGCCATTGGCCTAAGTGGCGCTATGTTGTTTTTAGTTTATTGGTTTAACAACAAGTTAGGGTTATCGGTAAAGCGTGAATACACCGCACTAGAAAGTTTAAAACTACACGAGATACAAACCAAGTTATTGCTCGATAGCATAGGCCAACCAATTATTATTGTGAATTTAGACGGGGGGTGTCGCTATTTAAATAAAGCGGCTTATAAACTCACGGCTATAGCTCAAGATGTGGTTGATGAAAATTACACGCTAAACGAGTTGTTTGGTCATAATGCGACATTTATACCTAGCTTGCTTGATAACATAAATAGTGCAAAAGAGTTCTCGGCTGAGCTATTAGAGTACACGAATGATCACGGCGATACCTTTTCGTTAGAAATTAGAGCGTACCCAAACTTGCAAGAGCAAAAGCTGCTTGGCGCATTTATTAGTGTTCACGATATATCTGAAAAGAAAGCCGCAGCCGAAAAACTAGCTTATATGGCGATGCATGACCCGTTAACAGGTTTAATTAACCGCTGGAAGCTAACCGAAGAGTTTGATAAAGCTGTTGCTAAGGCCCGTTACACGAAACAAGAAGTTGTGCTCATTTTACTTGATTTAGACAACTTTAAAGCGATTAACGACTCATTAGGGCATGGCGCTGGCGATTTAGTGTTAGTTGAAGTGGCAAAACGTTTGCAGCAATTTAATAATGAAAGCCATTTGATATCGCGTTTAGGGGGGGATGAATTTTTACTATTAGCCAATACTCAAGGGCTTGCTCAGCTAAATATTCTGTTAAAAGAAATGCTATTTTTGTTTAATACCGCATTTGTAATTGACGACTACCAAGTTGTTATTACGCCTTCTATTGGCGTTGCGCGTTATCCAGAGCATGGAACAAGCTTTGAAGAAATGCTAAAAGCGGCTGATGTTGCGCTTTATGATGCAAAAGACAGTGGTAAAAATGCATATAGTTTTTACGCACCGCATATGGGTGAAGAAGGGGTTCGTAAGCTCTATGTACAAACACAATTAAGGCAAGCATTTGAGCAGCAAGATCTGTATTTAGACTACCAACCACAGTTTGATATAAATAGTCGTAAAGTTGTTGGTGTGGAAGCCTTATTACGCTGGAAGCATGCAGAGCTTGGGCAAGTTTCACCTGCTGAATTTATACCGGCAGCGGAGCGAAGTGGCTTGATTATTCCTATTACGCAATGGATTTTAAACCAAACATGCGAGCAAGCCGCAAAGTGGGAAGCGCAATATAATCAAAAAATTGTATTAGCTATTAACTGCTCTGCGCATCACTTTACACAGGGCTGCCTTGTAAGTGATGTAAAGAGTGCGTTGTCTGAGTCAGGATTAAGCCCTGAACTACTCGAGCTTGAAGTGACCGAATCGGCATTATTAGAATCATCAGAAAAAGTAACAACTATCATTTCTGCTCTAAAAGAGCTTGGTGTTAAATTTGCGATAGATGACTTTGGTACCGGTTACTCTAATATGGCTTACTTAAAGCAATTTGCCGCTGACAAATTAAAAATTGATCGTTCGTTTATCTCTAAACTTGATAGTAAAAGTGATGTCTCTATCGTAGAGGCCATTATAACGCTTGCTCATAATTTTAATTTAATAGCGATTGCAGAGGGCGTTGAAATGGAAAGCGAACTCAAAACTTTACAAGATAATGGCTGCAACCAAGTACAAGGGTTCTTATTGTCAAAGCCAATATCGAGCGATTCAATACATAGTATGTTGGCAACACAATGTAATGCTTAATACTTACTATAAAATAACTAGATTTGTACTTTTTAGTATGGATCTAGTTATTTATTATTTGCTAAATCTCAAAAAGTAGACTTTTAGGGTTAAACAATGCTATTTAGTAGGCATATTTAATTGTAGAAAACGCTTCTGCCATGCTCATCGCGTTACCCATTTCAGAGCTCACCCCAGGTATGTTTGTTGACAGTGTTACCAAACAGCATGAAGGGCTCAACAGTATAAAAATAAAAACCAGTGGCTTAGTGCGAAACCAGGCAATTATAAAACGCTTAGTAACCGAAGGCGTTTTAGAGCTGCTTATCGACTTTACCAAAGGCGATGCCGCCATACCCGATAAGTACAAACCTAAGAGTGCGCCCTCACAAAAGAGCACCACATCAAGCAGTAAAACAAAGCCACCTGTTGTAAAACCTGCGATTACCCTTGAGCAAGAATTTGCCAAAGCTAGCATCAACTTTGAGCAGTATAATCGCAAGCTGCAAGCTTTGTATGGTGATGTAACCACAGGGTTGTCGGTTAATTTAAAGGTGATTGATGAAATGGCTAACGATATAGTCAGCTCGGTATTTAGAAATACCAGTGCAATGACCATTTTAACCCGCATAAAAGACAAACATAGTTACAATTGGCGCCACATGATTAACTGCGCTATTTTCACCGCCGTGTTTGCTAAATATTTAGGATATAAAGAAGAAGCCGTGCAGCAGCTTGCTATGGGCGCGTTACTTCACGACTTAGGCCAAGCTAAACTCCCGCAGGGGATTATTTCTAGGCCAAGTAAACTCACTAGCAGCGAAATGGATATTATTAAACGCCATGTGGCTCAAGGTTTAGGTTTGGTTAAAGGTGAAAAAGGCATTACCCCCCTTATACTCGACATGATAGTTAACCACCATGAACGATTAGATGGCTCAGGCTATCCGCGTGGTATTACAGCTGAAAAGCTTAGCCGCCCAGCGCGCATAATGGCGATTGTTGATGTGTACGATGCGCTAACAGCCGATAGACCGCATCAAGAAGGGGATGAACCCATTAATGCGCTGCGTTATTTGTTGGCTAACAAAGAGCTATTTGATGCAGAGCTAGTACAGCACTTTATTAAATGTTTAGGTGTGCACCCAGTAGGCACTATTGTTAAATTAACTAATGAGCGATTAGCTCTCGTGCTCGAGGGCAATAAATCAAATCCCATCAAGCCTAAAGTTAAGCTATTTTATAATGCTAAACACGGGCACCACGTCACCCCTAAAGACTTAGACTTAAATGAGCCTGATCAAAGTATTAAAATAGTGTCGAGTATCAAGCCACTCGACTATCAAATTAATTTGGCTCGTTTGTTAAAAGAGCACTTGTTGAATTAGCTTTTTTACAGCGCTTAAGTTTTTCGCGTTTAGCAGAAATATAAGCGCCTAAAAAACAACTCGCCATTAACGTTAGCCATAATAATGTTCCTTGCTGTACATGCAGTGCAATACAGCAAAAAGCTAACGACACTAATGCATTTAGCATGGCCCCTAACCAGTAATGGTTTACGGGGTTATCGCATTGGCCGGCTTGTGTGCAGGCACAATAGTTTGCTTTATAAAAACAAAACACACTGGCGCCACAAAAAATGAGCCCTGCAATAATAAGTAAAATGATCACCTATTTGCTTCCTTTGTGATTTTGTAATGAGTTTAAAATGCAGGGAATTACAAGTCAATCTAAATGATAATTAATTACAATTAGAGTATAAGCTCTAATAACACATTTCTGCTCCGATGAGTTTTAAATAGTTGTTAAAATGTAGTTAAAAAACGTGTTTTTTGGTGTTTTTTGTCGCTTTGTTACAGTTTTTTATAAAAAATTAAGGTAGTGTAGCCAAGTTTAAAATCCTAATAACAACACATAGATACCCAAACGCTTGTTTGGTTAAGGACACAACAATGAAATTTTCTAAAACTCTTATTGCAGCTTCGCTTGCATTTGTTTCGGCTGATAGTTTTGCAGCCGCGTTTCAATTAGCAGAGCAAAACGCGTCAGGTTTAGGCCGTGCATACGCAGGTGAAGCATCTATCGCAGATGATGCGTCTGTTGTTGCTCGCAACCCTGCATTAATGACTTTATTTAAAGATAAGCAACTTAGTGTTGCTGCTATTGGTGTAATTCCAGATGTGAGCTTAGAAGGGACGCAAACCAATAACGGTATTGATCCAAGTGCCCTAGATGATGACAGCATAGCACCAAGCGCAGTAGTACCTGCCGCTTACTTTACTATGCCGTATAACGATAAAGTATCACTAGGTTTTGGCGCGTTTTCTAACTTTGGTTTATCTACAGAGTTTAACGATGACTACGTAGCGGGCCAAATTGCAGGCGAGACAGAAATTTTCACCGTTAACCTTAATGCAAGCGTTGCTTATAAAGTAACTGAGCAATTTAGCTTTGGTATTGGCTTAAACTACATTTATGCAGATGCAACCGTAATCCGTAAAGTAGGCGCTAATACAAGCGGCTTTGATTTTGGTGCTGATGCAGTAAACCTTCAAGGTGACGACACAGGCCTAGGTTTAAACGTTGGTTTAATGTACCAACTAGACGAAAATAGCCGTTTTGGTTTTAACTACCGCAGCGAAACAGACATCACATTTGAAGGTGATTTCTCAAATGACTTACCAGTAGCTGTAGGCGGCACTGGTGGTGCACAACTACCGGGTTCTGTAGAGCTAACGTTACCAGCTATTGCTGAGTTTTCTGGTTCTCACCAGTTAGATGAAAAACTTGGCTTACACTACAGCGTATTATGGACAGGTTGGAGCAGCTTTGAGTCACTAGAAGCGCAAGTAACTGCACCAACAGGCGACAAGTTTGTTGCTTTTGAAAAGCAAGAGCAGTTTGATGATGCGTTTCGTTACTCTATCGGTACAGATTACCAATACAACGAAGACTTACTACTTCGTGCAGGTGTAGCGTTTGATGAGTCGCCAGTATCGCAAACTCACCTTTCTATCTCTATCCCTGATACAGACCGTTTTTGGTTCTCGTTTGGTGGTAACTACACTATCGACACGCAATCAAATGTTGATTTAGGTGTAAGTATTATTCGTGGTAAAACACAAACATTTACTGAAGCTGATGAGTCAGGCAGTGAGTGGGGCTTTGAGTCTAAAGGCCACGCTGTACTTGTTGGCGCACAGTACAACTACAAGTTTTAATGTAGCTATGCCTTGTGGTTAATCGCAGGGCACAAAAAAGCCGCTCACTTTAACAGTGAGCGGCTTTTTTAATGCCTGCTAAATTGCTTTAGCAGGCAACTAAAATTATAAGCTTTCTATTTTAGTTTTTTGCTCAAGTAGCTTGGTTTTAGCATCAGTGAATTCAGCAAGCTTCGCGTTCTCTTTTGCAAGTACGGCTTCTGGTGCGTTATTTACAAACTTTTCGTTAGCCAGCTTGTTTTGCACTTGGGCTAGGCCTTTTTCTGCTTTTTCGAGTTGCTTGTTAATACGTGCAAGCTCTGCTTCAACGTCAATTAAGCCCGCCATAGGGATCATAATTTCAAGGTTGCCAACATAGGATGTTGCACACGCTGGTGCATCGTCTTTGTTTTCAAGCAGGGTGAACGATTCAAGTTTAGCAAGCGAGGCAATAAATGACTCGTTCTCGTTAATACGGCGCACATCATCGCTTGATGCGTTAGCTAGCAACACGTTAAGTGGCTTACTCGGGCTGATGTCCATCTCACCACGAATAACACGAATTGCTAAAATAAACTGTTTAACCCACTCTAAGTCGTCCATAGCTTGGGCATCAACGTTTGCTTCATTATAAACAGGGAAGCCCTGTACCATGATGCTGGTGCCTGCTGTTTCAAGCCCTGCCAGTGGTGCAACGCGCTGCCAAATAGTTTCGGTAATGTATGGCATCATTGGGTGCATTAAGCGCAGTAGGCTTTCTAGTACCGTAATGAGTGTATTACGTGTACCACGTTGCTGTGCTTCATTGCCTTTAAATAATACCGGCTTAGTCAGCTCTAAGTACCAATCACAGAACTGGTTCCAAGTGAATTCGTAAAGTGTGTTAGCGGCTAAATCAAAGCGGTAGTTATCAAGATGTTCAGTGTAGGTTTTAACCGTTGCTTCAAATTGACCTAATATCCAACGATCGGCTAACGAGAACTCTTTTTCAGCATCGTTGAAGCCACAATCTTGCTCTTCTGTGTTCATTAATACGTAACGGCTTGCGTTCCATAGTTTATTACAGAAGTTACGGTAACCTTCTAGGCGGTTCATATCCCAGTTGATATCACGACCAGTTGATGCCATTGCTGCAAGGGTAAAGCGAAGCGCATCGGTACCGTGTGCTTCAATACCATTTTCAAATACTTTGCGCGTATCTTTTTCAATTTTTGCAGCAAGTTTAGGCTGCATCATGTTACCGGTACGCTTTTGTACTAAATCTTCAAGCTCGATGCCGTCAATCATATCTAGTGGGTCAAGTACGTTACCTTTTGACTTAGACATTTTATCGCCGTTGTCATCACGTATTAGGCCAGTAACATACACTGTTTTAAACGGCACTTGCGGCTTACCATTTTCATCTTTTATAAAGTGCAGCGTCATCATGATCATACGCGCAACCCAGAAGAAAATAATATCAAAGCCCGTTACTAACACGTCAGACGGGTGGAAGGTTTTTAAATCATCCGTGTTCTCTGGCCAACCTTGCGTTGAGAACGTCCAAAGCGCAGATGAGAACCAGGTATCAAGTACGTCTTCGTCTTGGCTTAGCGCAACATCATCGGCAATGTTGTTGTCGCGGCGTACTTCAGCTTCATCGCGGCCAACGTAAACGTTGCCTTCGCTGTCGTACCAAGCTGGAATACGGTGACCCCACCAAAGCTGGCGTGAAATACACCAATCTTGTACGTCGTTCATCCACGAGAAGTACATGTTCTCGTACTGTTTAGGCACAAACTGAATGTCGCCATTTTTAACGGCATCTTTTGCAGGTTCTGCAAGTGGCGCAACACGTACATACCATTGGTCGGTAAGGAGTGGCTCAATGACCACACCAGAGCGGTCGCCGTAAGGTACAGTTAACGCATGGTCTTCGATTTTTTCAAGTAAACCAAGTTCTTCAAATTCTGCGATAATCGCTTTACGTGCAGCAAAACGGTCTAGGCCGTGTAAGCGCTCAGGAATTGGCGCATCAAACTCAAGTTCTTTACCGTCAAAGGTGTATGTTTCTCCTTGGCTAAGAATGGCTGCGTTTTTATCGAAAATATTGATCATTGGCATTTTATGACGCTTGCCAACTTCGTTATCGTTAAAGTCGTGTGCAGGGGTGATTTTTACACAACCCGTGCCTTTGTCTTTATCAGCGTGTTCATCTGCAACAATTGTGATACGACGATTTACGATAGGCAGTAAAATCTCTTTACCAATTAAATCTGTGTAGCGTTCGTCATCTGGGTTTACTGCAACACCTGAGTCACCTAGCATGGTTTCTGGACGTGTTGTTGCTACGACAATGTAGTCTTTGCCGTCTTGTGTTTTAACGCCATCAGCAAGTGGGTAGCGCAAATTCCACATGTGGCCTTGTTTGTCTTTGTTTTCAACTTCAAGGTCTGAAATAGCTGTGTGTAATTTTGGATCCCAGTTTACTAGGCGCTTACCGCGGTAAATTAGGTTTTCTTTGTGAAGACGTACAAAGACTTCTTTAACCGCTTCAGATAAGCCATCGTCCATCGTAAAGCGTTCACGGTCCCAATCAACCGATGCGCCAAGACGGCGAAGCTGTTTAGTGATAGTACCGCCAGATTCGTTTTTCCATTCCCAAATTTTATTAATAAAATCTTCGCGGCCTAAATCGTGACGTGTTTTACCTTCTTCAGCGTGTAGTTTACGCTCAACCAACATTTGCGTTGCAATACCCGCGTGGTCAGTACCTACTTGCCATAATGTGTTGTTACCTTGCATACGCTTAAAACGCGTAAGGGTATCCATTATTGTATCTTGGAAGGCGTGGCCCATGTGCAAGCTACCGGTGACATTTGGCGGCGGGATCATGATCGAATACGGTACGCCTTGGCCAGATGGCTTAAAGTAGCCTTTTTGTTCCCAGTCTTGGTATAGCGACTGTTCAATATCTTGCGGATTGTAGGTTTTATCCATTACACAGAACCTTAAATAAGTACTTAAATTAGTTGGTTAGCTTTATCCTAAACGGCTAGCTATTAATCTCTTGCGTGCTGATATTGGCACCAAGTTGGCGCAGCTTTTTAAAGCGCTCACGAGCGGCTTGTTTAGCTACAGACTCTACTGGTACAAAATCAAAAACTTGGCTAAAACGCCTAATAAAATCAGGCAGGTTATTAGCTAAGTTAATTAAAACGTTACGTTTGCCAACAGGAGGCGTGGTGCCTATTTCTACTGGTGCGCCGGCTTTAGGGCCTTCGCCTTGCAGGTTATGCGGCACAAAACTGTCGGGATCAAATGCCCAAATGGTTTCGTCAATGGCATAGGCGGTGTGTTCGTTATCTACAAAAATAAATACACGATGCCCTAATCGATACTGCTCTGCGGCAATTTGAGCTGCTAAAGCAAAATGATCATCAGCCTGCGCTTTAGATTCATCTTGTTGCTTTAGAACGAAAAATTGAGCATTCATGTTCATTGTATCGGGGTTTCCCATGACATTGAATGTGCACATAGTTGATACACATAAATTAAGAGGCAGATTTTGCCATATAACGGGGTTTGCTTCAATTAATACCCAGATAATTACAGCAATAAAAAAGGCGCCAAATGGCGCCTTAATACAAGTTAAATAACCTAAGCTCTGGTTAAAATATTTTTGCCTATGGCAAATAAATTTAACGTTGTTAGCGCTAAAAATATCTGCTGAGTGGCTTTTCTAAATAAGGCTCAGGTTAATTAGGCTATTAGTCGTGCGTAGCTTCGCTTACACCCGCTCGGTTTAATAAATACTGAGTAAGCATAGGAACAGGGCGACCCGTTGCACCTTTTTTAGCGCCACTGCGCCACGCGGTACCGGCTACGTCTAAGTGAGCCCAGTTATACTTTTTAGTAAACTTAGATAAGAAACACGCTGCGGTAATAGTACCAGCAGAGCGCCCACCTAAGTTTGTAAAATCAGCAAATGGGCTATCGAGTTGATCTTGATAGTCATCCCACAGTGGTAACTGCCATGCACGGTCGCCACTTTGCTCAGACGCTTTTAATAAATCATGCGCAAGTGGGTTGTGGTTTGACAGTAAACCTGTTGCGTGTGCACCAAGGGCAACAATACATGCGCCTGTTAGTGTTGCTACGTCAATTACTGTATCTGGGTCAAAACGCTCAACGTAAGTTAACGCATCACATAATACTAATCGGCCTTCGGCATCAGTATTAAGCACTTCAACGGTTTGCCCCGACATTGTTGTTAAAATATCGCCAGGGCGATACGCATTAGAGCTTGGCATGTTTTCACAGCCGGCTAAAACGCCAATTACATTAATAGGTAGCTGCATTTGTGCCAGTGCGCGCATAGCGCCAATTACACCGGCTGCGCCGCCCATATCGTATTTCATTTCATCCATGGCTTCGCCTGGCTTAATTGAAATACCGCCTGAGTCAAACGTTAAGCCTTTACCTACTAGCACAATAGGCGCTTGCTCATCGCTTGCACCTTTGTAGTTAATAACCGACATAACCGATTCGTTATCACTGCCGCGACCAACTGCTAAGTACGAGTTCATACCTAGTTCGGCCATTTTTTCTTCGCCAATAATATCAACGGTGATGTTGTCAAAATTGCTAGCCAGCTCTTGCGCTTGTTCGCCTAAATAAGCAGGGTTACAAATATTAGGTGGCATGTTGGCTACGTCTTTACATAGCTTACTACCTGCGGCAATGGCTAAACCATGCTCAATAGCGCTTTCACCAATGGTCAGCTCGCGACGTGTTGGTACGTTAAACACAATTTTACGAAGTGGACGACGAGGGTCTACTTTTTTGCTTTTTAGCTGGTTAAATGTGTATAGGCAATCTTGTGTTGTTTCTACCGCTTGGCGAACCTTCCAGTAGGTATCACGACCTTTAACGTGTTGCTCTGTTAAAAAGCACACCGCTTCCATTGAGCCGGTTTCGTTTAAGGTATTAATTGTTTTAGAAATTATTTGCTTATATTGCTTATCATCAAGCTCGCGCTCTTTACCACAGCCAACAAGCAATACGCGCTCGCTTAAAACGTTAGGTACATGATGCAATAATAAAACTTGCCCCGGCTTACCTTCTAGGTCGCCACGGCGTAGTAAATTTGAGATATAACCATCGCTGATTTTATCGAGTTGTTCACCAATGGGGGATAACCTACGTGGTTCGTAAACGCCAACGACAATACACGCGCTGCGTTGTTTTTCTGGGCTACCACTTTTTACGTTAAATTCCATTGTTACTCCTGGTTGTGAGTCATATACGCTATTAATTGGGGCTAAAAAAATAAAATCTAGTCTTCGCTACGCAACTTATGTAGAGATAATCTTAATTTTAGCTGATTTTTTCTGACTCTTACTGTGTAATTGAACTTTATATGTTTAAGGGCTACTAATGCAACAATATATCGTGCACTTAGGTAGGATAATTAATTTTGTTAGCTTATAATAACGACTTATTTACCAGATAAAACTGGGTAAAATAGCTACTTTATTATCAAATTATCACTATTGTAGTGAAATTCTATGTTTAACAGGGGCGAGCATTGCTTATTTTTCGTTATTTGACCGCTGAGGTTTTAAAATCGCAGGTCGCCGTATTTTTAACTTTAATGACCATTTTTGTGTCACAAAAGTTTGTGGTTATTTTAGGAGATGCTTCTGAAGGGAGCATTCCTGCCAAGTTAGTATTATCGATGATTGCGCTTAAACTGCCGCAATTAGCTTCGCTGATCCTGCCATTGAGTATATTTTTGGGCATTATTTTAGCCTACAGCCGTATTTACGCCGACAGCGAAATGACCGTTCTTAAAGCCTGTGGGGTGAGTGAATGGTATGTGGTACGCGTTACTTTAATTTCGAGTGTGGGTTTGGCTATATTAGCAGCCTCTCTCACCATGTACCTTGCGCCGTGGGCGAGTGAGCAAGAGTACCAATTAAAAGAGCAAGCCAAAGCCGATGCGGGCTTATCTGCGTTAAGGGCTGGGCGGTTTCAACAAACCGGTAATGAAAAAGCCGTGGTGTTTATTCATAACATTGAAAACGGCGGTAAAGAGCTTAACAAAGTATTTGTAGCGCAACTGCCGGATACCGAAAAAGATGACCTTGCACGTTTAGTGTATGCCGAACAAGGCGTGGTGGTAGAGGCAATAAACGGTGAGCAACAATTAGTGCTAACCGATGGTAAACGCTACGAAACCGATGGCAAAACACCGGCCCTTAATTTAACGCAGTTTGATGGCTACAGCGTACAAATACGCGAGCAAGAAATAGAGCATCAGCGCCGTAAATTAGAAGCAATACCTACTAATCAACTATTGCCACTCAATACCTCTGAATCTATAGCCCAGTGGCAGTGGCGTATTGCAATACCGCTTTCTATTCCGTTACTAACGTTAATAGCAGTACCGCTAAGTGTGGTTAATCCGCGCCAAGGTAAGTTTGCTAAATTAGTGCCAGCCATTAGCTTGTACTTAGGTTATTTTATCTTACTCAATGCTGCAAAATTTGCCGTAGAAGATGGCAAAATACCGCCTTCAATTGGTTTGTGGTGGATTCACTTGAGCGCTTTATTTATAGGTAGTTTATTAATTATAAAAGGTCGCCCATTGGGCGCCTGGCTTAAAGCCGTTGTAACAAAACGGGAGTTAAGCGCATGATGAAAACACTCGATTGGTACTTAGGCCGCAGCATTTTACAAACCACCGGATTTGCTTTGTTGGTGCTAGTAGGAATTAGTACATTAATTAAGTTTATTGATCAGCTAAAGTCGGTTGGTCGTGGCAGTTACGATTTAATGACCGCAACGCTTTACACCTTTTACAGTATGCCGGGCGATTTAGTTATATTCTTCCCGATGGCCGCGCTTATTGGTGGCTTAACAGGCTTAGGTGCACTGGCTTCAAACAGTGAGCTGGTGGTAATGCAAGCTGCGGGTATGTCGCGCTTGCAAATTATAGGCTCGGTAATGAAAACCGCCGTGTTTATGGCTGTGTGTATGATGGCTCTTGGTGAGTGGGGCGCACCAGAGGCGCAACAACACGCCAAAGAAATGCGTAATCAGGCAATTTATGGCGGCGATGTATTCAATGCACAAAAAGGCGTATGGGCTAAAGATGGCAACAACTTTATTAATATTGAAGATGTAGATCAAAACGGCCGTTTAAACGGTGTGCACATGTATCAATTTGATAAGTCACTCGATTTAACTCAAATAACCAAAGCTAAAGTGGCCATTGGTCGTGATGAAGGTTGGCTATTACGCGATGTAAACAAGGTTCATATTAGTGATGAGCAAATAAGCAGTGAACACATTGATGAAGAGTTTTACCCTTCGCAATTAACGGGCGAAAAGCTTGGTGTTGTATCGGTAAAGCCTGAGTCGCTTTCCTTTACAGGGCTTTGGTCGTACTTAGGATATTTACAGCAAAATGAGCAAGATACCAGCACCTATGAGCTGGCCTTGTGGCGTAAGCTAATGCAGCCTGTGTCTGTTGCCGTAATGCTACTGGTTGCACTGTCGTTTATATTTGGCCCGTTACGTACCGTTACTATGGGTGCGCGTATCATTATGGGTGTAGTAACGGGAATTGTATTTCACTTAATAAATGAGATATTTGGCCCTGTGGTAATGGTTTATCAAATACCCGCTATTATAGGCGCGGTATTGCCAAGTATACTATTTATAGGCTTTGCTACGTACATGATGAATAAGCGGGTATAGCCGTTATAAGCGCTTATTTAATACTAAAAAGGTGACCTATGGTCACCTTTTTTGTTTTTATAATGCGTTATTCAAAAACTAATACCATTCAGCTTAATTAAGTGATCAATTTTGAGGCTGGAAAAACCTGTTGATAGCTAGGAAAAAAATCGCTATTTAGGTTCTCGGCAATTGCTCCTGCATTGCTCTACCTTCTGCATCCATGCAGCCGTAAATGAGAATTTTTAACGCAGGTAGCGGCACGTTTAGCCCAGCAAAATGATTAAGTATTATTGCGCATTGGTATAAATCAGTATTAATCTAGCTCGCGGTAAATACGTTTGTTTTCTTCTTTTGTAAGGGTAATTACCTCAGTTTTTGAGATATAGTCTTGCAACGCTTTTTTGTTTTTAAAGTCAATTAATACCACAAGATTACCTAAACCAAGCAGGGCGCTTAGGCTGCGAACAATAGACTGCGGCCAACTAATTAAGCTTCCTTCACTAGTTTGTACTTTTAAACGCCATGCGCGCATGCCAATAGTTTGCCCGCTTTTAGTCCAAAAATAGCCAAAAAATACTAAAGTAACAATAACAAGTAAGGCACTTCGAATACTCGACAGCAGCAGTGACTCTTGAATAAGTGCCGATACATCTTCAGCACCATTTAAACTAATAACATCAAGTGAAATAAGCCCTTGTACGGCAAACAAATAGAGCACAACCGTTAACATAGCAAACGCAATAATAGCTAACGTATCATAAACTAACGACGCAAAACGACGCCAAAAACCAGCTCGTGGAAACTCACCCGACATAAATACACTCTCACTGTTAATATGCGCGCTAGTTTAGCAAAAAAGCTCACAAATACTAAGCGCTATAGTTCAGTGATATACCTTAGCGTTATTATTAGCTGTATTTAATACTTCAACCAGTAAACGACATTTTGCACAGGCTGTCTAAATGTTAAGCGGTTGATCAGGCTAATGTCATAAAACGCTTGCTGCCACCTCTATTGTTTGTATAATGCTTGGCATAGAGACGAAGGCACATAAATAATCCTGAGCTCTAAAGTGGTTTTTCTTTATCTTCTCGTGTTTAGAAGGTTAAAGAAAAATGACGCCAGCGTGATGAAATTGGTATACATGGGGGATTCAAAATCCCCTGCCGAAAGGCGTGCCGGTTCGAGCCCGGCCGCTGGTACCACTTTTTATGACCCTAACCAAATTGGTTAGGGTTTTTTTATGCCTGAAATTTGTGTCGGGGCGGACTCGAGCGCCACTCAGAGTGGCGCTAATATCAGTGGTAGTACGCCCGCTAGGTAAGAGTGAACCGAAACGAAGTTTCGCAGTTACTCGAAGTGAGTTAATGGATTAACGATGGATACTGCTTCAGGATGAATTAATTACTCTTACTTCATTAAAATGGGCTTATATGAGCTTTACTTAGCACTGCGCACGCTTATTTATTCTCTAAAAACGCGATGAACTCTCCAGCCGATACATACCAAATATCATCTTTATTTGAGATTGTTTGAACGAGCTTTTCGGCGTAATCCCAGTTGTTATTTACTGTGTTTTTATCAAATTCCCACGAATGACCCCAAATCATCATTACAGTGAGCTTATTGCTTTTAAGCGCAATATATTGCTCTATTAATGGCATTGCTTTTGAGTGGTGAGCGGTTGGGTTCCATGCCGTGTAGTTGGTAGGGAGCTCAAAATTAAGAGTGTCGTTTACTGTTCGGGCATTAGTAAAGCCCGCTTGCTTTACTAATTTCATAGCGGTTTTATCGTAAGAGCCTAAAGGGTATGCAAAAGAGTGTAAGGGGTTGCCTTTTATGGGCGATAAAATGTGCTTATCGCGGGCTAATTGTAATTTTAATTCTGCTGTATCTAAGCCCGCAAAGCCCGGATGTGAGTAACTGTGGCTTGCTATTTCATGGCCTTTATAAAGTGTTTTTACTTCACTTTGTTTTATATATTCGCCTTCTTTACCGGTAAAGGCTTTCATCCAAGGTAGCTTTTTAGCAAATAAACCTGAGTTTAAGTTAAACGTACCAACAACCTGGTACTTATTAAATAGTTCAACAAGCTTTCTGTCTTGTATGACGCCATCATCGTAGCTAAAAATAACAGCTTTAGTCGCGCCGTTAGGGTAGCTTTTTAAAGGTGCTTTACTGGCTGCACACGTAAAGCTTGCCGCCATTAATATAGCAATTAATAAACTCTTCATTTTAAGGTTTTCATTATTGATGCAAGCTGTTTAGCCCAAAGGTCATAGCCTGCCTTATTTAAATGGGTGCCATCGGTCGTGAGCGATTTTTTAAGCGTACCTTGAGGGCCTAAAAATACGGGGTGTAAGTCTATATAGGTAAAATTTGCGTGCTCAATTGCTTTAATTTGTTGGTTAACCGTTTGCGCCATTTGCGTAATAAAATTGCGATGATCGGGCAAAATACTTTGTACATAAATTTGTGTATTTGGGAGTGAGTCATTGAGCTGAGTCACTATTTTTTCGATATTTTCACTTACCGACGCTAAGTCTTTAATTTGCTTTATATAATGGTAATTAAAAATATCGTTTACACCAATTTTTAAAAATATAGCTTTAGGCGGGGCTGCTTTTAATTCGTTTAAACGCGCTAAAACACCGTAGGTCATATCGCCACTAATACCGCGGTTTCTTACGCGCAGGTCGTTAAACCGAATGCTCCAATTTAGCCCTTGCTCTGTAATGCTATCGCCAATAAATACAATATCGCCTTTGCGTAAAGGTTGTAGCTTAAAAAGGGCTATACGCTCAGCATAGTGGTTTTTTAGCCATTGCGATTGAAATGGAATTGCCTTTTCGGCATTAGCTTTAAAGCTTATTAATACAGCACCTATAATTAATGTGCCAAGTAGAAAACTGATGTGTTGGAGTGTGTAATTACTTGGTTTATAACTCATAAAAACCTGCGCTTATAGACATACTAACTTAGCAATGTATCTATAAACGCCGGTTTTTGATACGTGTTGCATTCGTATTCAGGCTTTGTTTTTAACCACCCTTTTTATTAAGCCTAATAGTTTAGCAATCCCTAAAGTAAGTAACATAGGTACGCCTATTAAAATAAGCTCTTTTACAAAGGGTAAAATGTACATCAAAATAGGGGCTATTTTCGGCTTTTCACCCTCAGCTGCACCGTGGGAGTATCCCTGCTGATTTATTTGTGCGGCCCAATCGGTGAGCTCTAAACTAACCAGTAAAAGGCTCACTAAAACAGATACAACTAACACAATGCTGGTGCGGGTTTTCCACTGTTGTTTTAGGTGCTTCATTATTTAGCCTCCTTGGCAAACATGCGTTTAGTCAGTTTTACTATCCAAGAAAAATTAAGCGCTAAATGCACACCTAGCATGGGCATAATAAAGGTGGCTGAATCGTGATGTATTTTCGACCAAAAGTCTTGAATGTTTAAACTAATATTAAGTGCGGGTAGTAGAGCTACCGACACTAAAAAGCCACTTACAAATACTAATAACATCATTATATAAAGTAGGTAATCCCACACTATATTAAAGCGCTCGCGTGCTGTTATATTGGCAAATAAACGGCCAAAACTGCGTGTTACCCAATCCCAATGTAGCAATAAATGTATAACAAAAGGGATAATAAAAAATAGGCTAAACCATTCGTGTAAAGGGATGCCAGTGGCTTGAGGTGCACTTACTAGCATAAAGCTAATAAGCAGTAAGGTGTCCATTACATAACGGAACTTTTGTAAGTTTTGTTTCCAATCAGACATTATTGACCCTGAAATAATTTATTTATTATTTATGATTGACGCTATTTAAGGTACGCCCCCCTTAAACAGCAAAAGGCTCAATAAAATATTGAGCCTTAAATCATGCGCAAATTATTAAATTAAAAAACGTAAGACGCGCTTAATTTAACATTACGACCCGCTTCGTAATCTTGCACTGTGTCGCTTGAGTATGAAGCGTGAGAGTAATACGTTTTATCAAAAATATTCTCAACACCTAAGGTCATGCTTAGTGCTTCAAGCTGGCTTGGTAGCCACTGCATGCTGATGTTATGAACCTGATAACCCACTTTATGAATATCAGCACCGCTTGATACAGAGTCATCAGTTCTGTTAACTAGGCTGGTCCAGTTAAATTTTAAGTCGTATTTTGGTACTTCGTAGCCAAGGTTTAGTGAAATGCTATCACCTACTTCATAACGCAGTTGCTCGCCAGTCTCTAGTTGTTCAGAGTCTGACTTAGAGTAACTTAAACGTGCACTAAATAGCGCTTTACGCAGTGAAAGCGTTGATTCAAAACCATCTATATCGTAATCACCCGAGTTTTCATAGGTACCAATTGGGCGACCTTTACCAATTGCCCAGTTGTCTATGTAATCTTCTATACGGGTTTTAAACAGGTTTAATGAAAAACCAAATGAGTCTAAGCCCATAATGTTTTGATCTTTAAAGGCAAAACCAATGGCGTTATTTACACCGGTTTCTGCTTTTAGGTCTTTATCAAAGTTAGTACTGTAATCAACATAGCTTTCACGCAGGCCAGGACCTTGAAAAAGTTCTGTTGAGCTTGCGTTAACACTCCAGTTATCGTTAATTAGGTATTTAGCCGCTAAACCAAACGTTAACTCGTTCCACGATTTATCTAACGAATCGTTAGTACCGGCTGAGTACATATCTACTTTAAAGTAGTTGTAACGCACGCCAGGGGTTACAAATAACTGATCGGTTACAGCGATTTCGTCTTCAATATAAATAGCGTGAGAGTCGGCAGTGTCTTTATTGGTTTGTACGTGGTTTTCGATACGTTTTGATACCTGCTCATATCCTTCGCCGCCGTAGCGTAATGTATGGTTAAATCCAGCAAGTGCAATTTTAGATGTTGCAAGGGCAGTGTAGCCCGTATGCTCAGAGTTACCCTCAGTTCCTAGTGCAATATAGCTTAGTTCGTTGCGATAAACGCTAGCGCGTAGGGTAATGGCATCGCCTTTATCTAGCTCGTAGGCAAGTGAAGTGCTGGTACGTGTGTAGTCAATATCTTCTGTTTGCGCGTCTGAATCTTCAGCAAAGCCTGCACCAAAGTTGGTTTTTACGTAGTAATCGCCTTCATCGTTATATCTGTCGTATGAGAACACTAAACGGTTACTCTCGTTTACATCCCAGCCGAGCTTGAAGATGCCATCTACCGTGCGGCCTTCGTTACCTGTAACTTCTTTACCATTGCCGTTTTCAAAGTTATTTCTGTCGGTGTAGGTGTAGTAGGCAAGGGCGTCTATGTTGTCGGTTAGCTGACCATATACCGCAGCAGAGCCACCTGCGTAATCATTAGTACCTAAGTTTGTGTATAAGCGCGCGCCAAAATCTTCACCTGGCTCTAGTAAATCTTTAGCATCTTTGGTTTCAAAGGCTACACCACCAGAAAGGCCGCCAGTTAGCACCGAGTTAGTCCCTACTTTTATATCTACTGCTTTTAAAATATCAGCATTAATAAGTAAGTTTCCTGAGTGGTGGAACATATTATTGTTTTGGCTAATACCATCAACAGTAATGTTTAGGTCTAAATCGTCAACACCACGAATATTAATACCTTGTACAATAGAGTGCGAGCCACCTACGTCAATACCAGCTTGGTCACGCAGTAAATCACTTAAATGGTTGGCTTGTTTTCTTTCAATATCGTCTTGTAATAGCGAGTCATTAGTAATTGTTGTGCCCCATACTTCAATGGTTTCTGAGGTATCGGGAGCTTGTTCCGCTAAGCTTATGAATGACATACCAGTACACAAAGTACCAATAACAACGTTAAGCGCATGCTTATTAAATGGGAGCGTGTTTTTCATGGTGAGTATGTTTATCTAATTTTAATATTATTAAGAATGATTCGTATTAAACCGTTCACCGCCTTAAATGGCAATTTAAAATACATACCCTACATGAATAACAGTTATTTAAACTTCAAATACTTTATTTTTTACAAGCTCTCTAAACCATTGACATACAGGGTCATTATGGTGGCGTTGATGCCAGTATAAAGCCACTTGTGCATACTCTGAGCTAAGCTCTGGGGGCGGGGTTCTGGCAACTACGTCATGCTGTTGGCACACATCTGCAGCAAAATGATTGGGCACATAAAATATTAAATCAGTGTTTTCAGCAATGCTGCCAATACTGTAAAAGTTTTTTAAGCGTATTGGTGTCGCTATATTATCAATGCCTAGCGCGGCAAAATTTTGTGCAATAGTTAATGCTTTTTCACCCTGAATTGATATTTGCCCAAAATTACAATCACGCAATAAATCAACGCTTAATTCTTGTTTAGCCAGCCTGTGGGAGCGAGCCATTACTAATTTAAACTCGCGCTCAAACAACGGTTGCTGATATAACTTACCCTCTGAATTAGCGGGCTTGTGGCCAGTAATCACAAAGTGCGTATCGCCTTTAAGCAAATCAGAAAACTGCGGCTTAGGCAGGGTGTCTATTTCAAGGGTGATATTAGGCGCTTGCTCGCGAACATCTTTAATTATTGTTTTTATAAATAAATGCATTTGCGGCGGTAGGCCAAACAGTTTTATGGTGGCAGTGCTGGTTTTAGGGTCGAAGGTTTGTTTGTTAACCAGTGTTTCTACCATATTTAAAATAGAATTTAGGTCTTGCTGAATTGATTGCGCTTTTGGTGTTAGCTCATACCCTCCAGCCATTCTTATTAATAATTGATCGTCAAACAAGGAGCGCAATTTACTTAACGAGCGGCTTATAGAAGGTTGGCTCATGCCTAAGGTTAAGGCGGTATTGCTAATATGTTTTTCGTTTAAAAGCTGCTTTAAAATAATAAGAAGGTTTAGATCGAGCTGATTTAAATTCATAGTTAGGTTTGCAAGTTATCAGTATTTCAAGCCATTATCCTAGCACTTAAACAGAGCTTGGCGTAAATGTGTTTTTAATAAAAATAAGCCAGCACATCAAAATACACCGCTGTTAAAAAACAAAAACCAGCAATTAAGCTGGTTTTTGTAGGTTATGTGCGATTAGTTTTTTAAATCTATGGTGTATAGCGCAAAACCATTTTCATCTGTTTTAAGTGGTGAGGTAGGCGCAACAGCAGGGAGTGCTTGTGCAATAGTAGCTACCTCATCAAGCGGTGATGTTCTAAACACAACGTTTAGCTCTGTGCTGGTGGTCACGGTGCTAAAGCGCCAGTTATTATCGGCCGAAGGGTCAATACTGCCTGTGCTACTTTTAGCGGCTTCGCTAATAATGTAACTACGCAGCACACCGCGGTTTTCATCTGGGCCTTCAAATGTTTCACGGCTAGTACCGTCAATCGCCGGGAAGTTACCGCCGCCCGATGCACGATAGTTATTAGTTACAATTAAAAACTCTGCCTCTAAATCTATCGCTTCACCTTGGTATTGCAAGTTAGTAATGCGCGAATTGTTTTCACTTATTAATACCCCATCGTTGTCGTATCGTTTTGGCTGAGTGACGTCAATTTCAAAGGTAACACCGTCAATAATGTCAAAGTTAAAAGTGGGAAAAGTGGTATCGAGTAGGTTTTGCTCAGCGCTGCTGTTTACATCAATTTGATTAAACTGACCCGCAGAGCGTTCAAGCCACTCTTTAACATCGCTACCTGTTACTTTTACCATACGAATAGTGTTTGGAAACACATATAAACTAACGGTATCTAGTAAGGTAATATCGCCTGCTTTTACATTGGTGTAATCTTCAATACCATTGCGGCCAGCTCTAAAAGGGGCAGCTGCCGAAAGCACAGGTAAGCCATCAAGCTCAGTGCCTTGAATAAACGCTTTACCCCACGCTATTTGTGCATCTGATACTATTTGAATTGACGGGTCGTCTTGCACCAAAGCAAAAAAGCTATAAATTGGGTTTGAAATTTCAGCAAATGGTTCGCTTACCCAATCAATCGTTGCTTGGTGTTCAAGCTCAATTGCGGCAGCTACATCGGTATCTACAGCAGCTAAATCAATAAAGTCGCCGTTTTCATCTGTACCACTAATGGCGCGGGTTTCTACTTTTGAGCTGGTTACTTCCCAGCCGCCTTCATCGTTTGGCTCAACAATTAAATCAATAACCCCTAAGTTATTGCCAAAAAAGCCAGGCATAACAGCCGGTACGCCATTAAGTTTACCGTTTACGTTATCAATACCCGCCGATTCATAGCCATCGTACGACGAATCACCCGGAAACAAACGGTGGTTATGACCAAACAATATGGCGTCTACGTCATCTACTTTAGACAGGTAAAGGGCCGTATTTTCAGCGAGGTCTTCTTGGGCGCTGGCTGTTAACCCAGAGTGCGGAATGGCAATGATAATATCGGCGCCTTGTGCTTTCATTTGTGGAATGAACTTTTCAGCAGTAGCAACAATATCTTTAGCAATGACCTTACCTTGTAAGTGCGCGCTATCCCATTGCATAATTTGCGGTGGGGTAAGGCCTAAGTAACCAATTTTAATTGTTTGTTCGTTGCCGTTTATATCAAATACGGTTTTATCTTGAAGGTAGTACGGGGTGTAACGGTTTTCATCGTTGCTGTCGTCATCATCACCATCATCAACGTATACATTGGCATTAATATACGGGAAGTCGGCACCACTTAATGTGGCATCTAAAAACTCTAAGCCAAAATTAAATTCATGGTTTCCTAAGTTAGCAACATCGTAATCAAGCAAGTTCATTGCTTTAAAGGCCACATGGGTTGCGCCATTTAAAATATCGTCTTTACGTACAATCGCTTCGTAATCGCCAAGCGGGCTGTTTTGAATTAAATCACCATTATCAACAAGTACACTGTTTTGCACTTCATTGCGGGCTTCTTTTATAAGGGTAGCGGTATTAACAAACCCTAAGGTTTCTGATGGGGCTTGTGCAAAGTAATCGTAGTTAGATAAATACATGTGTATGTCGGTTGTTTCCATCACGCGCAAAGTAACCGGTGCAGGCTCTGGTGTTTCTACAACGACAGGGTCGTTATTATCGTTATCATCAATGTCGCAGCCACTCAATGCGAGTGCAATAGTCAGTGCCAATGTTGATTTTAAAACGTGCTTTTTAGCGATTCGATTTTTCATAGTCATTCCGTGTAATTTAAAAAGAGTACAGTAAAAAAGATTTATTAAAGTATGATGAATTAAAATGTGAATCCAGATTTACATTTTTGGGTGGTGCATTTATAGTAATGTCTTCTACCCAGATGAGCACACACTATGAGTATATCTATGTACGCATTTAAAAAAATTAAAAAATCTTTATTATTAATTGCTTGCGCTTTAACTAGCTTTACAAGTTATGCAGTTGATGAGCAATTTGTACGTTATCAAGCGGGGCGTTATGCAATTAAAAATATCACGTTAATCGATGGCACCGGCAAACCGGCACAAACTAATCAAACGGTTGTAATAAATAAAAATAAAATTGTGAATATAGGCGCCACAGCAGAAGTAGGCGTCGCTAAAGGTGTGAATATTATTGACGGTAGTGGAAAAACATTAATTCCGGGATTGGTGATGATGCATGAGCACATGTTTTATCCAACTGGCAAGGCTCATTACACCGAAATGCTTTACAGCTTTCCTCGCCTATATTTAGCAGGCGGTGCAACCACAATTCGTACTGCAGGCACCACTGCACCATATGCTGATTTAAAATTAAGAGATGATATAAACGCAGGTAAAAGTTTAGGCCCAGATATAGATGTAACGGCGCCGTATTTAAATGGCCCCGGTTTACCTATTTTAAAAATAAAGTCGCTACGCGATGCAGACGATGCTAAAAAAATGATGGACTACTGGGGCTTAGAGGGGGTTACCTCATATAAAGCGTATATGCATATTAATCAAAATGAGCTTGATGTTGTTATTAAAAAAGCGCACGAGCAAAATAACAAAGTAACGGCTCATTTATGTTCAGTTACATACCGCGAAGCAGCCGCTTTAGGTATTGATAACCTAGAACATGGCTTTTTTGCCGCCACCGACTTTGTTAAAAACAAACAAAAAGATGTATGCCCAAGTAATAAAGACGTACAGCAATCGTTTGTTGAGTTAGATATAAACTCGCCAGAAGTAACGAGCCTAATAAATTACTTAGTGGCTAAAAATGTAGTACTTACCTCTACACTTACTGTATTTGAAACCTTTACTAAAGGTCGCCCTAAAGCCTACCCAAAAGCACTTGATGCATTAATACCGCAAGTACGTGATCAGTACGAGTCGCGCTTTGAAAAAATAGCAAAGCAGAGCGAATCTAGTTGGCCTTTAGTATTTAAAAAAATGATGCAGCTAGAAAAAATGTTTGTAGCCGCTGGTGGTAAATTAATGGTGGGCACCGACCCAACAGGTTATGGCGGCGTTATTGCTGGCTTTTCCAACCAGCGTGCAATTGAATTACTCGTAGAGGCTGGGTTTATGCAGCCACAAGCAATAAAAATAGCTACGTTAAATGCAGCGCAGTATTTAAATAAGCAAAATACAATAGGTAGTATTGAAGTAGGTAAACATGCCGACTTGGTTATTGTTAATGGCGACTTTGCTAAAGATGCGTCGGCTATCCGTAATATGGAAACTGTATTTAAAAATGGTGTAGGCTATAACTCAACAGCACTTTTCGATAACACTAAATCGGTTGTTGGGCTTCATTAAAATAATAAAGGAAATCAGGATGAAAAAATCACTACTTTCGGTGGCATTAGGTTTTGCTGCACTTGGTGCGTTTAACGCGCAGGCAAACCTTGATCAACACGTTAAAAATGTAGAGCAGCAGGTAATTGAATGGCGACGCGACTTTCACCAAAACCCTGAGCTTGGTAACCGCGAAACGCGTACCGCAGGCATTGTGGCTAAACATTTAAAGTCGTTAGGTATGCAAGTACAAACCGATATTGCTTACACAGGTGTTGTTGGTATTTTAAAAGGCGCAAAGCCTGGCCCTACAGTAATGCTACGCGCCGATATGGATGCACTACCGGTAACAGAAAAAACAGATGTGCCATTTAAATCAACCAAAACCACAAATTTCCGTGGCGTTGATGTAGGCATAATGCACGCTTGTGGCCACGACACGCACGTAGCTATGCTAATGGGCGCAGCCGAAGTATTAGCAAATATGAAAGATGAATTGCATGGCAACATCATGTTTGTGTTTCAGCCTGCTGAAGAGGGCGCACCTTTAGGCGAAGAGGGCGGTGCAGAGCTAATGCTTAAAGAAGGTATATTTAAAAAATACAAACCTGACGTAGCATTTGGCCTGCATATTACATCGAGCCTACATACGGGTAAAATTGGCTATCGAAGTGGGCCGTTTATGGCCAGTGCCGATCGCTTTGAAATAACCGTACACGGTCGCCAAGCACATGGCTCAGCACCGTGGACAGGCGTTGACCCTATTGCTGCCGCTGCGCAAATTGTAACGGGCGTTAACCATATTGTTAGCCGCCAAGTTAATATAACCAAAGAGCCCGCTATTGTGTCGTTTGGTAAAATTGCCGGTGGTGTGCGTAATAATATTATTCCTGAAGAAGTTGAAATGGTTGGTACTATTCGTAATTTTGATATGGATAACCGCGCGCAAATCTTTGAAAATATTAAAACAACCGCTACGCATATTGCTAAATCATCGGGGGCAACGGCTGATGTGCATATTCACGAAGGTTACCCGGTAACGGTTAATAACCCTGAACTTACTGCGCAAATGTTACCTAGCCTTGAAAAAGCAGCCGGTAAACAAAACGTGCAAGAAATGGGTAAAATAACCGGCGCAGAAGATTTTTCGTTTTATGCCCTAGAAATACCTAGTGTATTTGTATTTTTAGGTGGAACGCCTGACGATCAAGACTTAAAAACGGTAGCAAGTAACCACTCACCTTATTTTTACGCCGATGAGTCATCGTTTAAAGTGGGCACAAAAACACTTAGCCAATTAGCGGTAGATTACTTAAATAGCCACAAATAATGCCGTAGTTACCCAGCGAGTAAAGTAATTGCTGGCTGGGTATTGTTGTTTATATTAACAAGCTGCACTATGTGTGCACTTTAACCTAACACGTTTAAATTTATGTCTGATCAACCCTTTTTGGCACCTAAGCAACAACGCAGTCAACAAACCCAAGAAAAACTAGTAAAAGCGCTGCATCACAGTTTAAAAAGTAAGTTTTTTGAGCACATAAGTATAAAAGAGCTGGCCGATTACGCCGAGGTGTCGGTAGGTACGTTTTACCGTCGCTTTAAAAATAAAGAGTCGCTGCTGCCCATGTTGTATCAAGACTTTGGTATTGCATTAGATAACTGGGTAACAGAGCTTGAGGCGCAGCACTATAAAAACTTAGACGATGTAGTTAACACTTTATGCCATAAAACCTATGTGTTTTTATCATCACAGCAGGGGGTATTTAGAACCCTGCATTTAAATTCGCGTTTACACAGCGAGTTATTAGGCAGTGATAAACACATAAACAGACGAGTAATTTATCAGCGTTTAGCGCAATTAATTAGCCAAACAGATGCCAAAGTGAGCGAGGCGGCGGCAGGTACGGCAGTATTTTTAATTGTCAGCTCATTGCTTGATAAAGTGCTGTATCAAGATTTAACCCCTGCGATAGCCTGTGATTTATCGGCGCAGCAATACGCGCAAGAACTACCTAAAATTATTTTAGCTTATTTAGGTTAAACACCTTTAAACATACTCAAGGAGAGTAAAATGAAAATTACTGGAAGCTGCTATTGTGGTGAAATTAAATACCAAGCTCAGTCGCAAAATAATAACGTACTTGTATGTCATTGTAGCGATTGCCAACGCATGTCGAGTGGGCCATTTAGAGCGGTAATTATGGCTGAGCCAAACTCGGTGGTATTTACTAAAGGCGAGCCAAAAGAGTATGTTAAAACAGCACAAAGCGGCAATAAACGCGCACAAGGTTTTTGTGGTACGTGCGGCACTACACTTTACGCAACCAACGAAGCAAAAGCCGATAGAGTGTACGGCCTGCGCATAGGGGCCGTTGATCAGCGTGATGAATTTACCCCAGCTGCGCAAATTTGGTCGCAATCAACGCTTGCATGGCTAAACGATTTACACCAAGTGCCGGCTTTTGAAACTACACCTAAATAAACAGGTAGGCTATTAATGAAAACACTGACAAAAACAGCCTTATTAGCAAGTGTACTACTGACGAGTTTTGCCCAGGCAAAACCCAGTAATGTCGACTTTTTAAATACAGGCAAAGCTAATCCTAACTTACCATTTTCGCAAATAGTAAAAGCCGGTAATACGCTTTATATGTCGGGGCAAATAGGGATTAACCCTGCAACCGGTAAGTTAGCAGCGGGTGGTTTTGAAGGTGAAGCTAAGCAAACCCTTGAAAACATTAAGCGCACTTTAGAGCAGCATAACTACAGCCTGAGCAATATTGTAAAGTGCACTGTTATGCTTACCAATATTAACGATTTTAAAGCGTTTAACGCTATTTATACGCAATATTTTAGTGCGCCGTATCCTGCACGTAGTGCATTTGCAGTAAACGCGTTAGCCCTTGATTCGTTAGTAGAAGTAGAGTGTATTGGTGCTGTATAACACCAATCGACTTAAATATTTAATCATTCTAACGTGCTAAATAGAGCGCTAACAGCGTTGTAAATTTCTTATGTAGAACAACTGCATGTCGATATTCATGCCTTGTTATCACGCTATTTATCTGTCGCTATAAATGCCTAATAACTTAACACGATTGGTGTAAGTAATTTTAGGTTGCGTAATTTTATAAAGATAACGTTGCGCTTTAAATTTGTGTGAAATTTTTTTAACCAAATGACTGTCTATTTATAAGACAGTCATTTGGAGAAAAATATGTGCAGTTCACCTAAAAGTAGCCGAGCAGTTAAAAAGTCAGCCATTAACTTTAATGACGAACTAACCCAAGAGCAGCGTTTGCGTTTTGCTGCAAAAGCTAATTTAGCACAGCTGCGCCGCGAGCAACGTCAAGCCGCTAATAAGCGCTTTGAGCAAAAGCATCGCCCCGCAAAAAAGCCAGCAACGGGCTTGTTTTCATGGTTACAGCAGCTAGTAAGTTAACTATTATTAAGCGTGGTTTTTTTGCCGCTAAACCATCCACATGTAGCACATAACACACCTGCACCTGCACATAACCAAAGCGGCGCACTCCAGCTACCGGTACTTGTATGTAGCGCCCCTGCTACCATAGGGCCAATAGCCGCCAGCAAATAGCCAATACTTTGTGACATACCCGAAAGCGAAGCCGCTTGCGTGGAGTTATCGGTACGTAAGCTAATAAACGACAGCCCTAAAATAAAACACGCCCCCGAGCTAAAGCCAAGTAGTAGCGTCCACACTAATGCAAAGCTTGGCATATAAAGTAACCCTAGCGCACAGCACGCACTCAGTGATGCAAGTATAAAGCTAAGCGCACTTTGATCTTTTAATTTTCCTAGCAAAGGTATAAGCACAAGCCCAGGTATGGCGGTCGCAATTTGAAAAGCACCATGATACGCGCCTGCTTGCGTTGCGCTTTGGCCCGCTTCGGTGAGTATGCTAGGCAGCCATGTGATAATGATGTAATTTAAAAATGAATTTAGCCCCAGTAACAAGGTAATTTGCCAAGCAAGTAGGTAGCGCCATACGCTTTTATTAAGTGTTGAGGCCTGTGCTGTTTGTGCCGGTTTTGTGTGTTTATTTAATTGCGCCATCCACACAATTAAAGTGGTAATTGTAATAAGTGCACTTGCCCCTAATGCAAACTGCCAGCCTAACCCTTCATATTGGCTAAGCGGATAAACTAATGCTGAAAAGCCACCCGAGGCAATGCCCATAGTGAGTACATAAGCAGAGGTCATTACCGCCACTTTTGCCGCAAAGTCGCGTTTTATTATACTTGGTAGCAATACGTTAGCTATGGCAATACCTGCGCCTATTATGGCTGTGCCTACAAAGAGCATAATGGATGAATTAACCACCCGTGCGGCAATACCCAGTAATATTAAAAATACAGCAAAAAACAATGTGCGCTCAAGCCCTTGGCGTTTAGCCAGGCTTGCAGCCATAGGCGATATAATGGCAAAGGCAATTAGCGGTAACGTGGTAATAAAGCCTGCTTGCGAAGCGGTTAAATTAAAATGCGCAATTATTTGTTCAAGCACAGGGGCAACCCCTGTAAAAGGCGCACGTAAATTGGCGGCAATAAGTAAAATACCTATTACAAGCAATACGCTTGAAAAGCGCGACATACCAGCATTACTGTGAGGTGTGTGAGTCATTATTACAAAATAAGTTAGCTAATTATTGGCGCTAGTATAAACAAATCAGCAGTATTATAATTTAGCTATACTGACATTAAATAACTAAAAACTGACAAAATATGTTTGAGCCTAAAGGGTGGGGATACCTACAAAACTACGAGCACATGGCACAGCCTATAATTGCCAAAGTAGATACCGCACAAGGCAGTAAAGAATACCCGTTACACACTCACCCTAAGGGGCAGCTAATTTTAGCGCTTGATGGTTATGTAACCTGCGAAGCGGCTAATAAAATGTGGATGGTGCCAACGCACAGTGCTATTTGGGTACCTGCAAATACCTTACACAGCAATCGCGCATCTGATAACGCCAAATTATGTTTTGTATTTATTGATGCCAATAAGCACGGCATGCCACAGCATACCTGTACATTAGCAATAACGGGGCTGGTAAAAAGTTTAATGCTAAAACTAGCAAGCGAACACCAAGCCTATAATGAAGACACTAAAACAGCACGTTTAGCTCAGGTACTGTTTGATTTATTAATTGAAATGCCCGCCCAGCCGCTCGACTTTGTGTTATCTAAGCATGCGGTTATTCAAGCAATGGGGCAGCAGTTACTCGCACAGCCAAATAATCGTAAAACCGTTGCACAATGGGCACAAAATTTTGCATTAACCGAACGTACGTTGGCACGGCTTATAAAAAAGCAAACCGGTATGACCTTTGGTAAGTGGCGAATGCAATTACATATAATTACAGCGCTGCAGGCTCTATCAGATGGGCAAAGTGTACAGCAAGTGTCGGCATTATTGGGGTACGAATCGGTGAGTGCGTTTATAACTATGTTTAAAAAGGTAATGGGAAAGTCGCCCACTAAATATATGGGCGACTTAAATTAACCTTTATATATGGTTTTACCACGTGTACGTAGCCGAAAGCATGGCGTTACGCGGTTTACCCGGGAAGTACCTATCGCCAGTAAAGCTGGTGTAATCAGCACGCTCTGCATAAGCTTCGTCGGTAAGGTTAATTATACGTGCAAGCACTTCTAAATTATTGGTAACTTGCCACTTTGCACGCAAGCTTAAAATATCATGCCCCTCGTAGCTATGTAGGTTTTCTGGGTCGGTATAGTAACTACTTACGCTATGCCATTGCAGTGCAAGCGCTAGGTTATTAAAGGCTTGCCAGGTTAAATCAAGGTTAGCCACATTGCGTGGCGCGGTGTCTACGTTGTTACCGTTTATATTTAGCCCATTAATTAACTGATTATTGGTATACGTGTGCTTTGCATGTGTACCTGCAAATTGTAAGTTAAGCGTTTTGCTTAATGCATAATCTACTTCAAGCTCAATACCTCTGTGACGTGAACTGCCATCATTAACGTTAAAGAAGTCGCTATCGCGATAAATAGTATTGTGTTTGCTCATAGCATACACAGCCAATGCGTAACTTACATTGCTGTAATATCCTTTTAAGCCAAGCTCGACATTATTGGCTATTTCGGGGTTTAAATCGGCGGTGGTTTGCTCGCGTTGTAATTGGTAAAGCTCTGCCGCTTGCGGCGCTCGGTAGCCACGCGAAAAGTTAGCGTATAGCGTATTATTTTTGTTGGCCTTGTAGCTCACGCCAAATTTAGGTGAGGTATTGCTAAAGCTATTTTTACCACTGGCTGGGCGACTATAACGGCAACCGCCAAAACCACATTCTGTGCCGTCTTCTGTTGTGCGGCCACTAAGCATATTATTAGTGTAATCGTACTGCATATGCTCATACCTGAGGCCGGCACTAATAAACCATTTATTTAATTGCCACTCAACTGATGCAAACGGCGCATACAGGGTTGCGTTTACATCGTAATCGTAGTGTTTGCCTTGCGGTACTGTGGCTACTAAAAATGCAGAGCCTTGAGTTGGCTCGTTTTGGCTTTGAGTAAAGTCGCTGCGAGTGTATTCGCCATCAAGCCCTAGGTTTATTTTTATATTACTTTGCAAGTTATGTTGATAAAGCGATTGCACACCTATGCCTGTTTGACTGTTGGTTTCAAGCGGGGTGCCAGGTAAAAAGTGCTTAAAAAAGTCCATGCTTTGGTCGCGCACATAAGGCGTAATAGAAAGCACATTGCCGTTCTTTAGTTGCCACTGGGCGTTGCTCCACGCTCTAAATGAGCGGGCTTTTCTAAATGCATCGGGGTCAAAGTTTTGCTGTGCTATGTCTTCGTTTTTATAGCTTTCAAAACCCGTAATAAAGCCCGCAGTGTGCTGATCTAAATTTGTGTATGTAAGGCCAGAGGTAAGCAATAGGTTTGAGTGCTCAAAGCGGTGGCGAATATTTATTTTTTGCTGTTTAACGCTTTCATCATCACGGTAACCGGTATCGTCGGTAACACTGGCGTTTATGCCAATACCACTGTTGCCGTAGTCTTGCCCAGCGCGAAGCTTATAACGGGCATATCCGTATGAGCCATAATCAAGCCCGACTAATCCACCGCCTTGCGTGGTATCGGGCGTTATTACATTAATAACACCATGCACAGCATTTGAGCCATAAAGTGCAGAGCCGGGGCCTTTGAGTACTTCTATGCGCTGCGCCATTTCACTATGCGCTTCAAAAAGCTCGTTAATATTACAAAAGCCTGCAGCACGCAGTGCAATGCCATCTTCAAGGGTTAGTATGCCGCCACAGGCTGCCGCGCCCGAGAGCACAGGCGAGCGAAGTGCCGGTAGGTATTCTTGCCCATTTCCGCGCTGTACGTTAGCACCTGCAATACGCTGTAACGACTCTTCAACATGAGTAGGCGCAATGCTATTTAACTGCGCTTCAGATAAGGTACTAATAGTAAGTGGATAGGGGGTAGCCAGTGCTTCTGTACGTGATGCGGTGGTTGTTATGGTTTCTATTGCATCATCGTTTTTATTATCAGCAAGTGCAACGTGGCTGAGAGGCAATAACAGCGGCAAAATATAAGGTTTCATACATTCCTTTAAGGTGAGTAACGCTTTATTAACGCCATGGTAAGGTGTTTTAAACGGTTTTTAAACCGGTTGCGTTAAAGTGCGCGTATTCTATATACCCGATAAGTTAGCGATAATATAAAGCAAGCCCCAGCGGGCACGGTTAAAGCAAGTAGGGCTAAGTGCTCATAAAGCATAAACCCGCACACTCCACCTAATAAAAAGCCGGCAATAATAAGTATAAATATTACGCCTTTGCGGGTATCAAAGGGTTCACCTTTTAGCGCTTTGCCTATCATTAAACCTAGGTCGGTAAAAATACCGGTTAAATGAGTGGTGCGCACTACTGCGCCGCTGTAGTTAGTGGCAAGGGCGTTTTGTAAACCACAGGCGGCAGAGGCAAGCGTAATGCCATAAACATGGGCGCGGCTGAGTAAATAGGTGCTTAAAAGCAGTAATAGGCCTTCAATAAATAATAGGGTGTCGTAATGGCGTCCCAGCTTTAACGAGCCGCCGGTAAGTAAAAAACCAGAAAGGGCAGAGCCAAGCATAAAGCTTAAAATTATACTCATTAGTAGTAACGCAGCAGAGGTACTGCTCATTAGTTTTATACCAAGTAAAGTAACACTACCGGAAAGGTGAGAAATAGCCTGATGCTCAAACCCTAATAACCCTACAGCATTCACAATGCCAGCAATAAAGGCGAGTGTAAACGCGCCGTACTCAACCCAATTTGGTAATTTAGTTAACATTGCCTACCTTATTAATGCACACCGAATTGCGCTTTATAGCGTTTTATTTGCTCATCAACGATTGCGGTGTTGACCACGCCATGCTTAAAAGCAATATAAACAGGTAGGGCATAGCCTTCAAGCTGCTTAGCATGTATGTTTTTATAGCCTTTTGAGTACCATAAGCCGGCTTGATAATTAGTAATTGCGTAGTCAACACGCTGTTTATTAAGCAAATCAAATGTGGCTTTAGTGGAGAGTGAATGCATAAAGTTGCTTTGTTTAATATTGTATTCTTTTGCCAGTACATTGGGTAATTTAACGCCTCTTAGCATAGCAATGCGTGAATTTGATAAGTCATTATTAAGGTTTGCTTTTTCTGTGCTAAATAAACCAAATTGGGTGGTGTGTAGTGGCTCAGTGGTAAATTCTAAATATTGCGCACGCTCGGTATTATTTGCCAGCGCAAAGTAACAATCGTAGTAACCTAACGTCATTTCTTTTTTAATACGAGCCCACGGTAAATGCACCAACTCAATGGTTACTTTTAAATTACGCTCTATAAAAGTTAAATAGTCTATGTCTATGCCTGTAAAGGTATGTGTTTCATCGTCATAAATTGTAAAAGGCGGGTAATGGGTCGTTGCACAGCGCAGCGTTTTATTAGGCGCTGCTAATAATAGCGAAGAAAAACTAAAAGCTAAAAGCAGCAGTAATGTGCGCATAAATGTAAATCCGATTTTTTCTTATGTTAGTGTGTTTATTATACAGCGATATTCGGTTTTGAGGTGATGATCTATGTATTTTTTCTTCTCGTATAAGTTTAAATTTTAAGAGATAACCATGTTTAACGCAGAGCAGCAATCGCGAATTATAGAAATGGCGTGGGAAGACAGAACCCCCTTTGAGGCTATAGAGCAGTTATACGGGCTTAATTATTCACAGCTGGTCGTGTTTATGCGAGAGCATATTTCAAAGGGTAGTTTTAAAGTGTGGCGCAAACGCCACGCAGGGCGTAAAACCAAGCATTTAAAACTGCGAGACCCAGCCATAATGCGCAGCCATTGCAAAACACAGTACAAGCCGAGATAAATAGCTGCTTGCAGTTTCATATGATGTTCAGGCGTGTTTGATAATCTTTAGCTATTAACATTATTAGAGATTATTTATGAAAGCGTTTTTATATACGGTTTTTTTAGCGGGTGCCTTGGTTAGCGTTAATGCACAGGCAAAGCCCGACAAAGACAATCACGGCCATAAAAATGGCCACCATAAACATCAGCAGCACAACTATAAAAGCAGTAAGAAACTATCTAAAAAGCAGCAAAAAAAGTTAGTGCGTGCTGGGTGGACGCCACCAGGGTTAAGTAAGCGTTACCATAGAGGCGATTACCTAGACCGCAATGTATATAAACAAGGCCGCGTTATTGAACGTTCTAGAGATAATGGTACAGTAAGTATAAAAATAGACAGTACAGTTATACACATGGTGCACGATACCCGAGAAATACTTTCAATTTTAACTCGTTAAGTACAATTTATAAGGATATTTAAATGCTCATTGCACTGGCTATAATCATTGGCTTTTTTTTATTAGTGACCTTGTTACCTATGTCGTACAGTCAGCACTACTTAGTGCGCAGCTGCGACTTCGTTCGACTACAGGTATTTTATATAGCCAGCGCTGTTGCAATTATATCGTTTTATTTACTGTGGCAAAGCGGCAATAGCGGGTATTTGTATACTGCTTTAACCGCATTACTAACCATGGCATTACAAGGTAAGTGGATATTTCCTTACACTTGGCTTGCTAAAAAAGAAGTTAAAACGGCCTCAGTGAGCGAAGATCACAGTGTTAGAATCATGTCGGCTAATGTGCTTATGTCAAACCACAATAGTGAGCAACTAATCTCACTGGTTGATAAACACCAGCCCGACTTATTAATTACCCTTGAAAGCGACAGCTGGTGGGAAAATAAATTAGCTGTTCTTAAAAAAAACTACCCCTATTATATTGAATGCCCTAAAGACAACCGCTACGGCATGCATTTATACAGTAAATTTAAAATTCTTGATGCGCAAATATGTGAGCTCATTGAACAGGATATTCCTTCAATTCATATCCTGTTCGAAAACAATGAAGGCCTTGAAATGCAAGGGCACTTTATACACCCCGCGCCACCAAGTCCCACTGAAGAAGACTCATCGCGCCCACGCGACTCAGAGCTAATAATGGTCGCTAAAGCACTTAAAAAGCCAACACGCCCGACCATTGTAGCCGGTGATTTAAACGATGTGGCATGGTCGCGTAGCACCCGTTTGTTTATGCAAATAAGTGGTTTTTTAGACCCACGTAAAGGCCGTGGCTTTTATAACACCTTTCACGCAAGTTACTTTTTTATGCGCTGGCCGCTCGATCATTTATTTCACAGCCAAGGCTTTAAAGTAAAGCGCATTAAGCGCCTTGCAAAATATGGCTCTGATCATTTTGCACTACTTACCGAGCTGGTGTATGAAAACGCCAAGCAGCATTCATTAGAAGATAAATCAGACGAGCTTAAGCAAGAAGAGATACAAGAGCTTGCTATGAGCAAAGCCGATAAACGAAAAGTGCCAAGGTTTGAGAAGGGCTAGCTATTAGTTTTTAGCTATTAGCTGTTAGTTGAATATGTTTTAACTTGAACGATCAGGTTTAACTCATGATATTTCATCAAACTTGATAACTTCATCAGCCAGTGTAGGTCGGATAAGCGAAGCGCCATCCGACACAGTAAAATACCTTGCCAATTATAATCAATATTTATGTTGTCGAGTGGCAGGAGAGTGCACGAGTAGACATTGATGAATCGTGATATGAGGAGTCAAGATTAGAACCCTTTGGCCTGATGATGTGAGAGTTAGCTGTGCTTCAATATTGAGTATATTTGTACTCTTTTTTTGTTTTGCGCCAGATATATGTTCCTCCAATTAAAAATAGAGCAACAATAAAAGGTGTCAACTTGTTGTCTGACTTCCAAGCTTGTTCAGATTCTTCATAAGAACGAACAAGCAGTCCATTCACTTTTAACTCAAAAAAATTATGATATATGTTCGAAGAGTAGATTGGCGAATGCGTATCAGAAGCCTCAAATAAAATAGTAACAAGCTGATCTTTTGATTTCAAAAGAGACTCTTCAACAATGCCTTGCCCATTTGATTTTGACGGGTAATTAAAATTCATTGGATCATTAACAAACCCGAAGCGTATTCCATAATCATGTGCTTGAACCCAATCAACAAGACCACTTTTTTCTACAAGGTCACTTTTAAAAGGAAAGCCACTATTAACCTGATTTAGATTTACAAACCCGATGACTAGGCCTAATGCGATGGAAATAACTGATAAAGATAAATTTTTATAATATGTTAATTTTGTCATTTATTAACTCAAATAAGCTCCTTGTTAGTTCGAGCGATAAAAATCAGTTTCGGGCTCAATTCCAAGGGCTTTAATGTGCCATGAGCGGACTGTCGTAACCTTAGACTCTTGTTATGCGCTGATACACCTATTATTCTCATTGATTTGGTGTATGGCGACTTTTAATACCTGCAAACAAATTTTAGCTGTATACATTGTAGGGTTAAAGCCTGTACTCATTTGTTCAAATGGGTGAATGTAATTCCTAAAATCTCTGAGTGCATGACTAAATTTATGAACGTCATGATGCAATAAATTTATCTCTTTTGAAACATCGATAAAATTTGCAAGTGACCACTCTTGAAATGGCCTTACCTTCTGTTCCCGATTTTTGGGTGCGCTATTAGCGCAATTAAATATCCTTGGATTACTAGTTGCAACGCCAAGTAAAATACCCTCAAGAGTACTACCAGCCATAAGAATTACAGAGAGTGGAGCGTTAGCAGAAAAACAGTTTTCTATTTCTTTAATTCTATACTCAAGCACGCTAGTTATAGTGCTATCCAATTGAAGGTTAGATAGCTTTAAATCCTTAAACTCTTGGTTGAGAAAACCTTCTTCATCATTTGTTTTCTTAGGAGTAGTAAATTCAACTTTATCTAGTTTTTGAAACGAGATATCCGCGTGGTTTCTTACAACTTTCCATTTATCAAATGCGAGATATTTATTGAATTCTGAGATATGTAAATCAAGTTTTTCAGGGGTTTCAATAAAGCTAACAGGAGAGAATAAGTTTTTAATACATTTATCAATATTTGGTGTGCCATTGATTGCTGCAAGTCTTTCATCGGTATACATCCAACGCGAAGGAAAGCCTTGTCCGTAACTGTCACTAAATCCCAACTCATTGAAGAATTGAATTATTTTAGGCCCACTTCGGTATTCTGTTTCTTCATTGATAAGAATGCGAAGTTTTTCTAATGTTTTCGTTCCTAGAATCAAATCTCAAATCCTTGACTTTGCTTAAGCCCATTTTGGTGGTTTATAACACACCAAAACGGCGTATATTACATACTCCGATAATTTCATCAATAATTACCTTTATAAACATGTTATTGAAATAGTGTTAATTCAAAGCTTGTTATTTTGCATCAAAATGGCGGTTAATAATGTTATCGGGCAAAATTAGGAACCTACTCATCAAAACAAGAATAACTTTAACTTTTTCAGTGTCAGGTTATCGCTCATTATTGCCTGTCAGGTTAAGTCTAGTGAAATAGATTGCATTGCATAGTTAAAGTTTTTATATTGTTCGGCAATATTTTACTTGGTGCTAATGAAGCACTGCGTGCAAAGGAAAGCATGTGAATTATAAAAAAATGTACTACCCAGTTAAGGCGCTTGCTGCCTTATCTTTAGTTGCAGTTGCAATCAAGTACTGGATGCCAACGGAGATTGGCTTTGCGTTTATGCTATTACCTTATTTGGTTTTGTATTTTTTAGCGAGTGCTAACAACTACCAAAATAAACGACTCTTTCTTATCAGAATTATAGCTGCATTATTTACTATTATTTTAGCGCCAGTTCTCATTTTTGGCATTGAACCTGACCCTCAGGCCGGAATCTAACTGCAATTAGTGCCTCAGAATTTATTATATTATTTTTTAATGTTGATAATGATTAAGAAGAAAAATGTACATTTTCAGCTATTAGTATTTAGTTTCGTGGGGTTTGGTCAGTAAAGGATGAGCTCTGCTGTAATCTAATTTTAAAGAAAAAAAACCTAAAAGAGATTACCCACTTTTAGGTTTTTTATATATTGGTATTTATAGCTAAATTAGCTATTAATCATAATACATTTGATATTTACAAACTCGCGCATACCAAAGCCGCCATGTTCTCGGCCGTAACCACTTTCTTTAACACCACCAAACGGTAGGTTGGGTTGGGCAAGGCCGTAACCGTTAATGTTGATCATACCGGTATCAAAGTGCTTTTTAGCTAGTTCAATGGCTTTTTTCTCATCTTTAGAGAAAATACCACCGCCTAAACCATAGCGAGAGTCGTTGGCGATACGCATTGCATCGTCGTTGTCTTTTGCTTTTATGAGCGAGGCTACAGGGCCAAATAACTCGTCATCGTATGCTGGCATGCCCGGCGATAAATTATCAAGAATAGTCGGTGGGTAGTAGTAACCTGTTTGCGATGGTACTTCACCGCCTGTTACAACATTTGCACCTGCTTCAACAGATTGCATTACTTGGTCGTGAATTTTATCACGTAAATCTTCACGTGCCATTGGGCCTAAATCGGTATCTTCGGCCATTGGGTCGCCCATTTTTAATGCTTCAAATTGCGCTTTAATTTTTTCTTTAAAGTCATCATATAATGACTCTACAACCACAAAGCGTTTTGCCGATACACAGGTTTCGCCGTTGTTGATCATGCGCCCTGTAACACAGGTTTCAACAGCAAGGTCTAAATCTGCATCATCAAGTACTAAGTAGGCATCGTTACTACCAAGCTCAAGCACTGTTTTTTTAACGTATTTACCTGCTTCTTCAGCTACTTTTTTACCGGTAGCGTCACTGCCTGTAAATGTTACGCCGCTGATTGCTTTGTGTGAAATAAGCGCGCTGGCAGTTTTGCCATCAATAAGTAAGTTGCTAAAGCAATATTCAGGGAAGCCCGCTTGTTTAAATAGGGTATCGATTTTCTCTGCCATACCAAATACATTACCGGCATGTTTAAGTACGGTCGTGTTACCAGCCATAATGTTAGCGGCACTGTAACGAATTACTTGGTAAAGCGGGAAGTTCCAAGGCTGAATACCTAATAAAACGCCCGTTGGTTGGTAGCTAACAATAGCGCGGCCGCCATCCATATCGCGCTCTTCATCGCCAAGTACTTGTGGGCCGTTTTCGGCTGTGTAACGACAAATACCAGCGCACAGTTCAATTTCTTGAAAACCTTGCTCGTACACTTTACCCATTTCTTCGGTCATTAGCTTAGCAATGGCTTCTTTTTGATCTTCGAATAAAGAGGCTAGTTTATTTAAATACTTAGCACGCTCGGTAAATGAGGTTTGGCGCCATTTTAAATATGTTTCGTGAGATTTTTCTACTACTTGTTCAGCTTCCTCTTGAGAAAGCAGCGTGTAGGTATCAATGGTTTGTTCAGTTGCGGGGTTGATTGTTTTAACTGTGTTACTCATTTTTATCTCCTTACAAATTAGTTATCAGTAAGGGTGCAAACACAAAGCCAGTTTGTTTTATAAAGTAAAATAGGGCTTAAGTTATTGAATAGTGGTCGCTTTAAATTTAATTATGGGATGTAAATAAAAAGCGAGTGATGAGCAAGCAGTAAAAAATACTGCTTTATGCAAATTTTACAGCCTTAGTTAAACAGTTGCTGTGCTATTTGTTTTAGTAGGTAAGTTTCACGAATGATAGACAGCCCTTGTTTTTCACTAAGGCTCATTGTGCGCTCGTTGTGTGCAATGGCGTCGTATATATTGACCCATTTAGGCGTCATACCATTTTGTTGCTCGTAATGTTCAAGCTGTGCTTTGCCAAGCTCTTTGTCTGTATCGCATAAATAGCAATACGACTGTATATGTATAATATCAAAGTCGTCTTTGTACCAAGGGCGGTACTCTTCGTATAACCCAAAGGGTTTAATAACCTGTATATTTTGCGCGCCAGTTTCCTCGCTAAGCTCTCTTATTAACCCTTGCTCTAGGGTTTCACCTTCATCCACACCGCCGCCGGGTAAACTGTAGTCTTCGTAGCGATTGGTATACATTAATAAAATGTGTGCATCTTTAATCACAATGGCGCGGCCTGTGCGGCGGGTAAATTGAGTGCCTTGGTTTAAATTTACGCCAGGGTGGACCATTGTTTTTAATAATTGCATTTTGTCTCCTTTTTAAAAGCAAAATTATATCAGCTGGTATACTTAGGCGAGTAGTAAAAATAATTCTAATTATTTTTAAAAATTATGATCGGTATGGCTTAAGTTTACGTACATACTCGGTTGTTAAAATTAAACGTTAAAAGACTCAATAGTTTAATCATTTTTAAGAGATTCTAGTAGCCCCTTTTATTTGCAAAATAGGGTGCGTAGAATAAGAAGAAAAGCATAGGGATTTATCATGTTAAACATACTTTTAGTCGATGATGACGTTGAATTTAGTGACGTTGTTTGCCACATTGTCGAATTCCTCGGGCACAACATTTGTACTGCAACTAGCTTAAAAGAAGCACATCAATGGTTTGAAAATAATACCTTTGATCACGTATTACTCGATTTTATGCTGCCAGATGGCAGTGGTCTTCATTTACTCGATCATTTAAAAATGATTGGGCAGTCTCCAAAAGTGACGCTTATTTCTGGCCACCCTTCAGTAAAAGGGATTTTGGCAGACATGTGTGAGCAAGATGTTGGGCATTTATTAAAGCCGCTGCAACGCGAAGACCTAGAGCTGGTATTAAACGGCCCTAAAAAAACAGCTAAAAAAGCTAAAGTTCCGGCTATTACTCGCCATTTTAATAGCTTAATTGGTGAATCAGAGCCAATGCAAAAGCTTTACACCATGATAGAGCGCGTAGCTAAAACCAATGCTAACGTGATGCTCATGGGGGAAAGTGGTGCCGGTAAAGAAGTGGTCGCCCAAGCAATTCATAACGCAAGCCAATGCGAAGGCCCTTTAGTGGCGAGCAACTGTGGTGCTTTGTCTAAAGAATTAATAGGTAGTGAGTTATTTGGCCATGAAAAAGGGGCTTTTACAGGTGCAATTGCCCGTAAAGAAGGGGTGTTTGAGCAAGCAGACGGCGGTACGTTATTTTTAGATGAAGTAACCGAAATGCCTATAGATATGCAGCCAAACTTACTGCGTGTGCTTGAAACTAAAAAAGTAACACGTGTAGGCGGCAATCGTGAACTGCCTATAAACTGCCGCGTTATTTCTGCGACTAACCGTTCGCTGACCGACTTAGCGCAAAACAATATTATTCGTGAAGATATTTACTTTAGACTTGCGGTTTTCCCCATTGATATACCTGCGCTGCGAGAGCGAAAAGAAGATATTCCACTGCTTGCGAAAGCCTTTTTAGAGCAACTTAACGATGAAAATGGCACTTCGTTTTATTGGCACAACGAGCAGCTAAAAGAACTACAGCAATACGAGTGGCCAGGCAATGTGCGTGAACTTCGCCACGCTATCCATCGCGCCTTTATTATGAGCGACCCACAATCGAGCGAAATTACACTTCCGGATAACTTAGAGTCGCCGTTTTCGCGTGTAAATACGCAAGTGGCCGACAACCATGTTTCGGCAGGGCAAACCATTGAAGAAGTCGAAAAAGAGTTAATCCACGCCACGCTAGATAAGGTGCAAGGTAATAAAACGCTAGCTGCGCAAATGCTAGGGATCAGTACAAAAACATTGTATAACCGATTAAACGCATACGGCGGAATTGGAGAATATAAATAACCTGAACTCTGAATAATAAACCTATCTCTAGCAGCTATTTTCAACGTTAACTGCGTTAAATTTGCTTGCAATAGGCCAGCTATTGACGCGTAAATTCGGCTTGTTTTCATTGAAAATCTCTGGCTAGAGAAAAGAATTTGGTTATCACTATAATTTAATATTTTAGTAAGTCTCTTAACCAGAGTTCAGGTTGAATAAGTATAGGAAGTAATATGAGTGATGAAAAAGAAGTTAATACGCTAAATAAATTGGTACATGATGCAAGAGCTCCACTGAATAGAATTTCTATGAATGCAGAGCTCATTAAACTGGTATTAGAAAACGATATGCCAAAAGACAAAGCGTTAGCAGCACTCGATAAAATAATTTCAAACTGTCAGCAATGTAGCGAAAGCTTGCAAAACATTACTGATTTTAATAATAAGTAGTCATTTAAAATTAGGTATTTACACATAATGAGTAAGCAAAAGCAGCAGGGTAAAACGAATATAACGTGGGCCGCTTTTATCGCAATAGTACTGTGTATTGTTGTTGGCAATGCAGTTTTGGCATTAAGTACTATTCAGGGATTAACGCAAACGCAAAAAAGCTTGGATAACACCAGCTTATTAGCCGATGCTATTGAGCGTCTTCACTTATCAATTGTGCAGGCAGAGTCTGGCCAGCGCGGCTACTTACTCACCGAAGAAGAAGACTACTTAATGCCTTATTACGATGCGATAGGGCAAATAGAATCGCAAATGGAGCATGTAAAGTCTCTACACTCTGAAATTGATGGCCAAGCTGAGCGAATTGCTGAGCTATTAGTGTTAACAGAAGCTAAAATTAAAGAGCTTAAACAAACGGTTAAGTTGGCTACTAATGACAAAGAGCGCCGTGCGTTATATGTATTAAATACGCACAGAGGGCGAGAGCTGTACAAAGATATTCGCGTTAAAGTTAATGATATTCAAGACCGAGAATTACTGTTTAAGGTGAGCCATTTTTCTAAGCTGGCACAAATAAAAAATGAAGCAAAAATCACCTTTGCTATTACAGCGGTTACCAGTGCGCTTTTAATAATAGGTATGTTTTTATTAACACGCCTAAATTTAAGAAACGCGGCTAAATACCGTGAGGAGCTTGAAAGACAAAACGAAACACTTGCAACTAAAGTGTCTGAGCGCACGCAAGAGCTGACCTTATATTCAGATGAGCTTAGCCGCTCAAACCGTGAGCTTGAAGAGTTTGCGTTTGTTGCCAGCCATGACTTACAAGAACCACTACGAAAAATTCAAGCATTTAGTGACCGCCTAGAAACCATGTTTAAAGATGAGCTGGGCGAAAAAGGCATAGATTACATAGGCCGTATGAAAAATGCAGCGCAACGTATGTCTAACCTTATTAACGACTTGCTAGAGTTTTCGCGGGTAACAACCCGAGGTAAAGACTTTGATGACACTGACTTAAAAGGCGTAGTTAACGATATTTTAAGTGATTTAGAGGTTGCCATTAAAGAAAGCAATGCGCACGTAGAGGTGGGCGAACTACCGGTTATTCAAGCCGATAAAAGCCAAATGCAGCAGTTGTTTTTAAACTTACTGTCTAACGCTGTTAAGTTTAGAAAGCCAGGTGTTGAGCCACATATAAGCGTAATGTACGAGCACAAAGACGAGTTTAGTGAAGAGCATAACGAAAAAGTGGGTTGGCAAATTATTACCATAAAAGATAATGGTATTGGTTTCTCACAAGAGTATGCTGATAAAATATTTGTACCATTTCAGCGCCTGCATGGGCGTTCGGAATATAAAGGCACAGGGATTGGGCTTTCAGTTTGTAGGCGTATAGTTGAGCGGCATGGTGGGATAATTACCGCTCATAGTAAAGACGGTGAAGGGGCAACCTTCATAATAAAATTACCTGTGGAAACAACGCTTTTCACACTTCAAGGAGAGGCTTAGATGCCGTATTCAAAAGTGAAACCTATTACAATATTAATGGCAGATGATGACGAGGATGATCGCCTACTCACGCAAGATGCGCTAGCCGAAAGCCGTGTATTAAACGAGCTGCATTTTGTGGAAGATGGGGTTGAATTATTAGAGTACTTAGAGCGCAAGGGTAAGTTTGAAGATAAAAATTCATCGCCACGCCCGGGGTTGATTTTGCTTGATTTAAATATGCCACGTATGGATGGCCGTGAAGCACTTGAGGCCATTAAGGCAAACCCAAACCTTAAAGGCATACCGGTTGTTATTTTAACCACCTCTAAGCAAGAAGAAGACATGGTTAAAGGCTATAACTTAGGAGCGGCCTCTTATATTACTAAACCGGTAACGTTTGATGGCTTGGTTGATTTAATGAAAACCCTAGGAAAATACTGGGTAGAATTTGTAGAGCTGCCGACAACGTTTAACGACTAAATAAGTAGCAACATTAAGCCCCTAATTAGGGGCTTATTAAATGCAATTAAAAGGAGGTAGTATGTTAGATAAAGTGACTCGCTTACTTTTAGTAGAAGACGATGAAGATGATTACATTCTCACTTGCGACTACTTAGATCAGTTAGATTCACATACATTTGACATAGATTGGATAAGCTCTCCTGAGCAAGCAATAAGCATTTTAAGTAAAAACGATCACGATATTTGTTTGCTTGATTATCGATTAGGCGCCTCAAATGGGCTAAGTGTATTAAAAAAGGCCATTGCTAATGGGTTTAGCGGGCCAATTATTATGCTTACGGGGCAATCTAATGATGAATTAGACTCTGCAGCACTAGATGCCGGCGCGGTAGATTACCTTATAAAAACAGAAATGAGTTCGAGCCGGTTTGCTCGCGCTATACGTTATGCTTTAGCGCGTAAAGATGTTGAAGGCGAGCGAGTAGAGCGTTTAAAAGCCGAGGCAGAGAACCGCTCAAAAGACAGATTTTTAGCCCACTTAAGCCACGAATTACGTACCCCGCTTTCATCTATATTAGGTTACACAGAGTTACTGCTGCAAAGCGACTTTAGCAAACAGGCCGAAAACGAATTAGGGGTTATTTACCGAAACGGTAAGCACTTGCTGAGCTTGTTAAACGACGTGCTCGATTTATCTAAAATTGCTGCCGACAAATTAGAGCTCACCTTAAGTGAAGTAAACTTAGATAGCATGCTGGCTGATGTTTACACCTTAATGCGTGTATCTGTGCTTGATAAAGGCTTAAAGCTTCGCTTTGAGTCTCTACAGCCTTTACCTCTTATTGTGAGAGTAGATGCCACCCGCGTACGCCAAATACTTATTAACTTAATCAATAATGCGGTTAAATTTACCGAAAAGGGCGAAATAGTGGTTAGTGCCTGGACCGAGTGGGTTGAAGGGCAAGAAATGCTATTTTTTAGTATTAAAGACTCGGGCATGGGGATTGCCCCTGAAAAACAAGCATTAATTTTTAAACCCTTTGAGCAAATAGCCGATGTAGAATCGCGCTCTGTTGGCGGAGCAGGCTTAGGCCTTGCTATTTGTGCCGAGCTATTAGCGCGTATGCACGGCAGTATTGATTTAACCTCTAGAATGGGCGAAGGCTCTACCTTTACTATTTCGGTGTACCCAGGTGATATAAGCGAAGTAGAACGCCAAGTATTAAACTTTAGTAGTGGCTCGCAACTACAGACAAAATCAGCACCATGCAAAGTGACCGGCCGCGTATTAGTGGTTGATGATTTACGCGATTTACGCATGTTAGTTGGCCATATGATTAGCACATGTGGTGCGCGCGTGGACTACGCCGAACATGGCCAGCAAGCGCTTGAAAAAGTAAGAATTGCCGAGGCGTATCGCTCGCCTTATGATATTATTTTTATTGATATACATATGCCCGTAATGGGTGGTAAAGAAGCCACAATAGAGCTTAGAAAAATGGGCTATACAGGCCCAATTATTGCGCTTACAGCCGCCACTATGAAAGGCATACATGAAGAGCTTGCCGCCCTTGGCTTTAACGATGTAATACCAAAGCCCGTTGATAGCTCTTCTTTGTATCAATGCTTACAAGATTACTTAGTATCGCCAGAGCATGCGCCTCAAGCTAAAAACATTCACAGCGACAAAGCTGTAATAGAGAAAAAACAGCGCTTTTTATTGGTTGAGGACGACCAAGATGCAGCGCAAATTACGCAGTTGCTGCTAGAAAGTTTAGGGGTAGAAACCGTTATTACCTCAACGTGTGCACAGTGTTTACAAACCCTCAATCATGACCAACAATTTAATAAGGTATTGCTAGATATGCACTTACCTGACGGGCGTGGTGTAGATTTAGGGAAGCAAATTAACGAACGTTACCCTGACTTAAGCTTAGTGATTGTTAGTGGTGCAGAGCCCGATCCTAAGCAGATCAAAGATTTAAATATTAATCATGTACTTTTGAAACCGATTAACCTGAGCTTATTAGAAACCTTGATAAGCTCGTAATTTAGAAGTTATTTTATGCAGTCGATAAAACTAGAAAGTGAGATATTAACGCCCTCTAAAGTAGTATGCGTTGGGCGTAATTACACCGCGCATATTGCCGAGCTTAATAATGAGCTACCAGATCAAATGGTATTGTTTAATAAACCGAACAGTGCCATAACGGATACCTTATTTGCTACGCACAATAACGACACACTGCACTATGAAGCCGAGCTGTGTTTTGTTATTAAAAATAATGAGTTGGCAGGCGTAGGTTTAGGGTTGGATTTAACTAAACGTACCGTGCAAAGTAAGCTTAAAAATAAAGGGCTACCGTGGGAGCGCGCCAAGGCGTTTAACGGCTCGGTATTATTAACGCCCTTTGTCGCTATAGCGGATGCTGAGCAGGTGTTTACGTTTGAGCTTAAAATTAACGATAACGTTATTCAACAAGGCGATACGCAATTTATGATACATAAGCCTAAAGATATTTTAAGTGAAATTAATGAGTTTATGCACTTAGAAAATGGCGATGTAATAATGACAGGGACGCCTGCAGGCGTAGGGGAAGTGCCTGCAAACAGCGTATTTACAGTAAGCTTGTATGCTAATTCGACCTGCTTGTTATCGCAGAGCTGGCAGGCGCAATAGGGTTAAGTATTTGCTGTTGGTAATGCTTAGTAAACTGCGGAAAACTTTGCTCTAACCAAAAACGCTGACTATTTATATAAGCAGGCGATTGTAATACCTGCTTATGTAGCGCTTTATTTATTTTATTAAGCGCCTTAGTAGCAAAATCATTCGGTGCTCTTACTGCACACCCTATAGCCCCTAAAACAAACTCTCTGGGGTCTTCTTCAATTGGCAAACTGACTATATTTTTAAACTTACTGTGATTGACAAAATAATCCCCCATAAACGGGTAGTCTATTGTGTAATCTAAAAAGCCGCGACTTAAGCGAGCAATAACAGCTTGGCTTTCATTTTCGCTGCTCCAGCTTAGCGATGCTTTATGATACACCGTGGTGTTTTCGATTATTTTATTAATTTTTGAAGTAAACTTGCGCGCCGCGGCTTGACCATATACATATTGCTCGTCTGACAATAAATGTATAAGTTTAATAGGGCTGCCATGCTTAGCGTGTATTTCTGGGGCAAGTTGTTGAGTGGTTAAAACCGAAAAAGGCGGGTAAACCGTGGTGGGGGTAGAAAACTGTAACACCCCATTGGCCGTTTTTTTATGAATAACACACGGAAAGCATACATTATCGCCTTCATTTAAGTGCTTATTAATTCGCTCTTGCGGCACGATTAGTCGCGTATGTTTTACATCATCAATGCTGTTAATTAGTTGCTCGGTGATGTTGTCACAAATACCGCCTTGCGGCGCATGCGAATCTTTATCCATATGAAACGGGGGCGTGTAACTTTGTAACCATACAATTTCTTTAATTGGATGAGTATTGTCAGCGTACCCGTAACGCATTAAAGCACCTAGTACACCAAAGAATAAAATTACATTTCTAAGCATAACTCACTAAAAACAATCATTTTAAGGTAACTTTAGTATAGTTTTACTTTGTATATGTTCAAATGTAAGAGAGAAATAGGCAGTAAAAAAACTGCCTATTATTTTGGTTTAATATGGCTGCGGGTAATCTTTAAAAATAGTGCCAATTTCAGTTAGCGTGTCGTCGCTTAAAGTTATGCTAAAAGCGTCAATGTCTTCTTTTAATTGGGCCATGCTGGTCGCACCAATAATTGATGAGGTAACGCCATCGACTTGATTACACCAAGCAAGTGCCAATTGGGCTGGGGTTATGCCGCTTGCATGTGCAAGCTCTACATAACGCTGCGTGGCTTTTTGCGCGTTAGGGGTATCTCTAAAAATGCCATTGCGCTGCATAAATGTCCAACGCGATCCCGCTGGGCGTGCGCCGTTTAGGTATTTACCCGTTAGCAGGCCAGCAGCAAGCGGCGACCAAGGTAAATAAGCAATGTCTTCATGGATACACAGCTCAATTAAGTAGGGCCAATCTTTAGCGTGCGCTAGGCTAAACTCGTTCTGAATAGACACCATACGCGGTAAGTTATGCGCTTTTGCTAAATTTAGAAATTGGCTAATGCCCCATGGGGTGTCATCTGAAAGGCCACAATATTTTATTTTTCCGGCTTTAACACACTCATCAAGGCCCTCTAAAATATCAAGCATACCCGCCTGTTGTTGCTCAGTATCTACGTCACTAAAAGTGAGTTTACCTGGCCACTGCCTGCCAAAATGTGGGGTAGAGCGATTAGGCCAATGCAATTGGTATAAATCTATGTAGTCGGTTTGTAGGCGTTTCAGCGAGTTATCTACGGCCTCAATGACAGCGCTGCGTGTTATATCGCCGCCATCTCGTACCCACGATAGGCCATTGCCTGCAATTTTACTCGCCAATACAATATTACCGCGCTTTTGCGCATTGCGACTAAGCCAGTTACCTATAATTTGCTCTGTTTTACCGTAGGTCTCTGGTGAAGGAGGAACGGCATACATTTCGGCAGTATCAATAAAATTAACGCCTTGTGCTAAGGCATAAGCTATTTGCTCATCGGCGTCTTGTTGGGTATTTTGTTTACCCCAAGTCATGCTGCCTAAGCATACTCTAGAAACATCAACACCGCTGCTGCCTAACGGACTGTATTGCATTTAAAATCCTTAAATTATGTAAGATCTTGAGAGTGGATAATTAATATCAATTCGCAATAAAACCGAATTAAGCGAATTGGTGTAGCGCCGATAGTAATGGCTCTGAAATCGCCGCTTTTTGTCCTGTTTTAAAGTCAAACATAACAACTTGAGAATAGCCTGTGGTAGTAATAGCTTGCTGAGCATGGCTAAATACAGAGTAATTCATCATAAAACGGTCGCTTTTTATATCTGAAATAGTAATACCTACGGTTAAGGTATCTGGGAAGGTCACTGGACGTTTATAGCGAATATTGTTTTCACTAATGACCGGGCCTATTCCACCTGGTTTTATCGTATCAAACTGATTTATTTTATTTAGAAAATCGATACGCGCAATTTCAAAATAACGCAAGTACACCACGTTGTTAACATGTTGTAGGGCGTCCATATCGGCCCATGCTACGGTGATATCGGTATGAATAGGGTGCTGATCTTTGAACCTTTGCATGTATGTGTACTCTTAGTTTTAAATGAATGAGGTTATCAATATGGTGTTTGTAGCTCAAGACAATAAATGCCATGTTTTTTTATAAGATGATTGTACCTATTTATTTTTAGGGCTACAGTTAAATAACACAGACAACACACACACGAGAACACACATGCAAAATATAATTAATTGGGCTTTAGCCAGTTTAGTTTTTATAGCGTCTTTTGCTTGCTATGCAATGGGTAATGCCTCCGGCGGCATAATGCTTTTAGCTGCGGGGTTTTTATTGGAATTTGTTTTTTGGCTACATTGCTTTAAAAAATCAAAGCGCTTTAAGCAGCCGTTTTAAAAAAGCGGTTTAAAGCTTGCACGGTTTAACACGCTACACCTAGTAGCGCTTTTAACTTTAGCAAGCTAAACAGGCTTTAATGGACTTGCTTAATGAAAGTGAATCCTTAATAATGGCTGTATAAATAAACAGTTGTTATGTGGTGATGAAAAAGTTTATTCATATCGACATGGACTGCTTTTATGCAGCGGTTGAAATGCGCGATAACCCCAAACTTGCCAGTGTGCCTTTAGCGATTGGTGGCAATAGCCGTCGTGGCGTGCTCTCTACAGCAAATTATATAGCGCGCGAATATGGTGTTCGCTCGGCTATGTCTAACTACCACGCTAAGCAATTATGTCCCGATTTAGTTATTGTGCCTGGGCGCATGGCGGTTTATAAAGAAATTTCTAACCAAATACGCGCTGTATTTAAACGCTACACCGATCAAATAGAGCCGCTGTCGCTTGATGAAGCTTACCTAGATGTAACCAACAGCACCGCATGCAAAGGCAGCGCAACGCTTATTGCTCAGCAAATTAGAGCAGATATTTATAACGATACCGGCCTTACTGCCTCTGCCGGAGTTGCCCCCATTAAGTTTATTGCCAAAATAGCCAGTGACGAAAATAAACCCAATGGCCAATTTGTGGTTTTACCGGATGAAGTTGATGCGTTTTTAAATAATTTACCGCTAGGTAAAATCCCTGGTGTGGGCAAAGTAACCCTCGAAAAGCTTAATTTAAAGGGGTTATACACAGGTAAAGACGTTCGCGAGAAAGGCGTTAATTGGATGCAGCAGCACGTGGGGAATTTTGGTGTATCGCTTTATCAAAAATGTGCTGGCGAATATATTGGTAAAGTAACCACTGAGCGAGTGCGTAAATCCCTTAGTGTTGAACACACCTATGAATACAATAAAAATAGCTTACAAGAATGTTTAGATCAGTTACCTAAATTACTGGAAGAGCTAACAGCGCGCCTTAATAAGCAACAGCTACAAAATCGTATTAATAAGCTAAGTGTAAAAGTGAAGTTTGCAAACTTTGTTGTTACTTCAGCGGATCAAGCTCATCATCAATTAAATACTGCTATTTTTACTGAATTACTCTCTAAGGCGTATCAACGCGGTATGCAGCAACCGGTGCGTTTATTAGGTATTGGAGTGGGTGTTAAAAATGAACCTAATTTAAATCTGCAACTGAGTATTCTTGATTAACTACATGCTTTTTTGCAATTGAAAGTGCTTTAGCAAAGTAATTTAAACGTGGTATAAGCAGGGGCTGCCTTTACAAAAAACTATATAGTGATTGTTAATTTCTTCTAAAACATGGAGTCACTTTAGTTAGCTGTAAAACCAAGTTGCCAGATTAAAATGAGCTGATCGCAGTTGGCTGGTTTTGTGTTTTTATATCAACGATAATAGCCCCTTATGTTTTCTAACAGGAGTTTTACTTATGGCATATCCTCAAGCGATAGCTGCACAATCACTTAGTGCAAGCTTTGACTCATTTTCTCACGATGCACTTATTATAATTAGTGATGACTTTTCTCAATTAGCCAATAACTCATTAAGTGATGCTATCGAATCACACGCTAAAGTAGATTCTCGTATTGGTAAACAAGTTACGTTTTTAGTGGTTGATAATGTACGCGTTGTTTTAGCACCTACGGGGCCGCTTAACCGCGATTACGATGATGTAAGGCGCTACTTTGATGCTGCTAAACTAGCGATTAACGAAGCAAAAGCCGCGGGTAGTGTAAACCCTGCTATTTACTTACCTAAATTACATACAGATGCGCGTTACCAGCATGCGTTAGAAGTGGCGTATTTAGGGGCATGCCAAGCATTATGGCAGCCTCTTGAAGCACGCGAATACCACGGCGAAAGCATTGAACCTATTACGCAAATAGGTTTAATCGATGCAAATGAGCAAACAGTTAAAGCTGTAAATGCAATTGCAGCAGGGCAATATGCGGCACGTGATTTATGCGGTACTGAGCCTGAACGTATGGCGCCACCACGCTTTGCCGATTACTGTGTTGAGCTTTTTAAAGGCTCTAAAGTAGCGGTTGATGTGATTGACGATATTAACACGATAGATAAAAACTACCCTATGCTTAGCACCGTTGCTCGCGCATCTTATGCGGTTGAGCGCCACCACCCACGTGTTGTTAAGCTAGAATACGTGCCAGAAGGTGAAGTAGCGCGCACGCTAATGTTTGTTGGTAAAGGCTTAGTTTACGATACCGGCGGCGCCGATTTAAAAGTAGGCGGTTACATGGCGGGTATGAGCCGCGATAAAGGTGGGGCTGCATCCGTTGCGGGCTTTATGAAAGCCGTGGCAGATTACCAACCTAAAGGCGTTAAAGTTATTTCTTATTTAGCTGTGGTCCGTAATTCAATTGGCTCAGATTGTTTTGTACCAGATGAAATTATCACTAGCCGTGAAGGCGTACGTGTACGCATTGGTAACACCGATGCAGAAGGGCGTTTAGCTATGGGTGACCTACTTAGCGAAATGAAAGATGTCGCCAAAGGCGAAGTTAATCCAACATTATTCACCGTGGCAACCCTTACAGGCCATGCGGCACGTGCTATGGGCCCTTACGGAGCGTATGTTGAAAACGGACCTGCACGTAGTGCTAATACCTCTCGTCAAATAGCGGATTGTGGTGATTTATGGGCAGATGCAGCTGAGGTTTCTCGCTCTCGCCGTGAAGATTACGACTTTATCAAACCGCGTACCCTCGCTGATGATGTTTTATCAAGCAATAATGCGGCCTCTGCTGTTACAGCCCGTGGGCATCAATTCCCTATGGCGTTTTTAGCCGTTGTTGGTGGGCTTGATAAACACGGTAACGATTCTGAGCAGCCGCTTCCTTATGTACATATGGACATTGCCGGTAGTGGTGTTGAAGGCGGTGATTGGCAGCACGGCAAGCCAACCGCAGCATCAGTAACCAGCTTATTTGCGCGCTACTGTATGTAATACCAATCCGCAATAATACTTAATCATTTTTCGGGGCTTAAAAAATTCTCATTTAGAACAACTAAATAGCAAATTTTTTGCCTAGCCATCAACACGTTTTTCCATCCTAAAAATAGATCACTTAATTATGCGAAATGGTATAAGCTAAAAACGCTTATATAATAAAAAAGCCCTGTTAATTCAGGGCTTTTTGTTTTTAATTATTTTAATTTAAAGCGATTAACCACGCTCGAAAGCCCTTGGCTACTTTGTTTAAGGTTATCGCTGGCATCGGTAAGTTGCTTTGTATTATTTAGTGATTGCTCGGTTGATTGAGATAGCTCGTTAATACGTAAATTAACCTCGTCAGCGGCTTGCGTTTGCTGCTCGGTGGCACGGGCTATTTGGCTGTTCATGTCGGTAATTATAGATACCAGCCTTTCTATTTCATTGAGCGATGTATCGGCAGATGAAACCTGCTCAACCGTCGTCACCGACAGTGCTTGGCTTGATTTTACCGCCTCTACTGCCGCTTTAGCGCCTTCTTGTAATTTAGTGATCATGGCTTGAATTTCATCTGTGCTTTGCCCGGTTCTGCTGGCTAATGTGCGCACTTCATCGGCAACAACTGCAAACCCTCTGCCGTGCTCGCCTGCACGAGCCGCCTCTATAGCAGCGTTGAGAGCAAGTAAGTTTGTTTGCTCCGATATACTTCTGATCACATCAAGCACAGAGCCTATATTGTTACTTTCGTTTGCTAAATCTTCAGTTACTTGGCTCACTGTTTCTATATTACTTGAAAGTGTTTCTATGGCGGTAATGGTATTCGCTACCACGTTTTTACCGGTTGAGGCATTGTGCGCTGCATCATTGGCTGCTTGTTCAGCGGCTTCGGCATTACGACTCACATCATGAATTTGGTGCGTCATTTGCTCCATGGCGGCGGCTACTTGTGTGGAACTGTCGTTTTGTAGTTCAATGAAGGAGTGGCTTGTTTTACTCGACTCATCCACCGTGTGAGCGTGTCTGCTTACATCATCAGCACTGTGCGATACATGTACTAACGACTCGCGCATTTTTAAAACAAATAAATTAAAAGAGCGTGACAGCTCTGATATTTCATCATTGCCCGATTCGTTTAGCGTACGTGTTAAGTCACCTTCACCTTGCGATATGTTTTTCATCATGTCTGCGGCAAGACGAGTAGGCGTGAGTATACTTTTACCAATAAAGTAACTTAATAAAATGACAGCAATAATCATAACTAAAGCGCTAATTATGATGAGATTACGCTGCTCGCTAAATGCTTCATCTATTGAATCTAGGTATACGCCTGAGCCAATAATCCATTGCCACGGGCTAAAGCCTTTTACAAATGCGACTTTATCTACCGGCTGATCTTTTCCTGGTTTTGGCCATTTATAAGGTATAAAACCTTCTTTTTGTTGTTTTACAATGCTCACCATTTCTACAAAAAGTGCTTTGCCATCGGGGTCTTTATTATTACTTAAGTCTTTACCGTTAAGCGCAGGCTTTATTGGGTGCATTACCATTTGGGGCTGGTAGTTGTTTACCCAAAAGTAATTTGTTTTGTCATAGCGCAGCGCTTTTATAGCGGCCAGTGCTTGTGATTGAGCCTGCGCTTGTGTGAGTGTATTGTTTTGTTCAAGCTGGTGGTAATGCTCAATAACACTGTATGCTGTTTCTACTACATTTTGGGTTTTTAGATATTGCTCGTTTTTGAGTGAGCTATATTGATGAGTTAGGCTAGATATACTAAGTACTATTAGGCCAAATACAACAATGGCTATTAACAGTAAAAAACGCTGGAAAATACTGAAACTACGTAGGTTAAGCATTAATTTGTCCTCAATTAGTGTACGCCTTAGCGCATAGAATAAGCGTAGCTAAAAAAAGCGTTTAATCTAGGCTTACTAACTTATTAAGACAAAAAAAAGGCTGATTTTTCAATCAGCCTTTAGTCTATTTAGTCATCATATGATTATTTAACATCAAAATGTCGATTAAAGAAGTTTGTGATGGTTTGGTGTAAATGTGTTTGCACCTGTTTACCGCGTAAGCTGTGTTTTGAGCCTGGGTAGGTCATCATTTCAAACTGTTTTTCGTTATCTTGTAGTTGTTTAAATAATTTAGTGGCGTGGGTAAATAACACGTTGTCATCGGCCATGCCATGGTAAATCATTAATGGGCCTTTTAAGCCATCAGCGTATGGGAATACGGCGCTGTCTTCGTAGCCTTTGGCATTGGTTTTAGGATGACCAAGGTAGCGCTCAGTGTAATGGGTATCGTAAAGTGCCCAGTCAGTAACTGGAGCTCCCGATACACCGGCTTGAAAGTAATCGCCCGCTTTAAACATGGTCATTAGGGCCATGTATCCGCCATAACTGTGGCCATAAATACCAATGCGTTGTGGGTCTACGTAATCAAGCGTGCGTAAAAACTCAACGCCTTTAATTTGATCTGCTACTTCTACAACACCTAAGTGTTTGTAAATAGCGTCTTCAAACTTTTTACCACGGTTGTATGAGCCTCGGTTATCGAGCTGAAAAATAACATAGCCTTGTTGCGCCATGTATTGAAAGTACAAGTTTTTGCTGCGCCAGCTATTTGTTACGCGTTGTGCATGCGGGCCGCCGTATACATTAACAATTACTGGGTGCTTTTTACCGTCTGCAATATTGCTTGGTTTAAACAAGCGGTAATGCATTTCTTGGCCATCATCAGCTTTAATTGTGCCGTACTCTGGAGTGGCTAAATCACTTAAATAAGGTGTTAATGGGTGGCTATCATCAAGCTTATTTTGTTCAAGCCATGTGATAAATTCGCCGTTTACTTTACGTAGTGCCGCCGAGTTAGGCTTGTTTACCGATGAGCTATTATCAATAAACGTTTTGCTGTCTTTAGCCATTACCACTTTGTGGTATTGGCCTTGTTCGGTAATGCGCTTAATATTGCCTTTTTTAAACAGTGGTGCGCTGTATAAATGGCTTTCAAGCGGGGTGTCTTTACGTCCTGCAAAGTACACTATGCCTTTTTTCTCATCTACGCCTTTTAAGCTATCAACAACCCAGTCTCCTGAGGTGATTTGTCGAATTAGCTGGCCGTTAGTGCGGTACAAATAAAGGTGTTTAAAACCATCGCGCTCAGAAGCCCATACAAAATGCTTTTTGTCTTTTAAGAAATGCAGATCAAAGTTTAAATTGATCCACGTATCGCTGTTTTCTGTTAGCGCTACTTTTTGCGTTTTAGTATCGCTATTGTAAAAACGTAGTTCTAACTTATGTTGTGAGCGGTTTTGCCATTGATACGAAAGGGTTGTGCTGTCTTTTAGCCATTTAGCACGTGCAATGTAAATGTCTTTATCGTCGCCTAAATCAACCCAGTCAACGTTTTGATTATTTAAAGACACCACGCCAAGTTGAATCTCAACGTTGTCGGTACCTGTAAATGGGTAACGTTGATTAAATAGCTTTACTTCGTCTGCATAAATTTCGTTACGGATAGCTTCTTTTACTGGGGTTTCATCTACGCGGGTAAATGCAATTTTAGATTCATCGCCAGCCCACCAGTAGCCAGTCATACGGCTCATTTCTTCTTGTGCTACAAATTCGGCCATGCCGTTTTTAATAACGCCGCCGCCATCTTTGCTCAGTTGTATTTCTTTACCTGAATCAAGTGCTAAAGCGTAAAGGTTTTGCTCGCGAATAAACGATACATAGTTACCTTTAGGAGAAAAACGGGCATCGGTTTCAAACGCTTCTGTATTGGTAAGTTTTTTACTTTTACCAGATGCAAGCTCGTAATAATACAGGTCACCATTGAGTGGGAATAACAGGGCTTTGCCGTCTTTAGACCATTTATACTCTAAAATACCTTTACCAAAAATACGTTGGCGTTCGCGGCGTGCTTTTTCCTCATCAGAGAGGTTTTCTGGGCCTGAAAATAGCTTTGCAGAATCAACCAGTATTCTGTTGGTGTTATCTTTTAAGTTGTATTCCCATAAATCATAACGGTTGTAGTCATCGGTTTTACCTTGCAGGTAAGTTACGCGGCTACCGTCTGGTGAAAACTTAAGTTGTACGGGAGCTTTACCCGACAAGCTCGGATCATCAAAAATACGCTCTAGCGATAATGGTTTTGCTTGTACGCTTAGTGCGCCAACAGCTAGCGGTAGTGCGAGGGTTAAGTGTTTTATTTTTTTTAGCACAAGGTTGCCTTAGCTTATTATAAATATTGTATTAAATGGTAAAGCTAAGCGTGTGCAACTGCAAATAAATGCTATAAAGTGGCCATTATTAAAGACTAACTAGGATGTGACGATGACGAACCACACTTTTGAACTCGCCCCAGAGCTTAAGCGCGATTGTATAGAACTGGCAGATTGGCCTTTATGTAAGGTGCTATTGCTTAACGACAGCCAATATCCTTGGTTTGTATTGGTACCCAGAAAACCTAATTTAAAAGAGATCATCGATTTATCTGATGCCGATCAAATTGTATATTTAAAAGAGTCGGCCAAACTCAGCAAGCTTATTATGCAAGTGTTTAGTCCTGATAAATTAAACGTGGCCGCTTTGGGTAATATGGTGCCGCAATTACATATTCATCATATTGCACGTTTTACAACTGATGCTGCGTGGCCTGCACCGGTGTGGGGTAAGTTTCCTGCAAAACCATACACAGATGAGCAAATAATAGCGCTAAAAAAAGCGCTGCAGTTATAAACTACAGCGCTTTATTAAACTATTACAAAGTATTACGTGTTGGGTTAGTTAAGGCCTAACACGTCTTTGCCTTGTTTAAAGGTTACATCAACCGGAATATTTGCTTGGCTTAGTTTTTCTAGGTCTTTAGCAAGCTCTTCTTTAATATCGCCATGTGTGGCAATTAGTTGATCTACTTTTTCGTAATCGCCGTCACCTTGTAATGTTAAAATTAAGCGCGACAGCTTAGCCATAGCCACACCCATTTTTTCCATATTTACACGGTATAAACCCTCTTCATTTTTAGAAAAAGCGCCTTCTTGTGCAAAAAAGTTAAAGCGGATCATGTTGGCTTTACCATGTGCGCTTGATGCACCAAAACGTACTGAGCGGAATATACCCGCCATAAAGGTGGTGTAGTAATCTTCTAATGTGCCTTCGGTAATTTCGCCTTTTTTAAGTAACTGCTCAACCATGTATAAACCTAAAATATCGGCTTTACCTTCTTCAAGTGCACTTGCGTGCTCTTGTAATGATTGGCGCACAGTGCCTTTATTTGTAATGGTGTTTTTAATACCTAGGCCATGAGCTACTTCGTGAAACATGGTATTGGCAAAAAAGGCGTTAAAGGTAATATGCTTACGTTGCTCAGGTACAATTAACTGCTCAGCAATTGGCACTAAAATTTTATCAAATTTTGCACGCATTGCGTTTTTAAGCTGCAGGCGACGAGTGCCTTTTTCAAGCTGTACTTGCTCATCGTTTGGTAAGTTAATGGCAATAGTTTTGCTGCCCGCATTTGAGTGACCTGCATAGTAAACCACATCGTAAGCATTTAAATCGGCGTCTGAGCCTGGCACTTCTTGCTTATATTTAGCATCTACCGGTAAACCTTTTTGAAGCTCTGGTAAAAAGGCCGCAAACTTAGCTAGGCGCTCGCTCCATTTTAAATCTTTAATTAGTACATAAGACTCATAAGCAGAGCGGTAGCCAAAGAGTTGATCTTCGTAGGTTTCAATTGGGCCAATAACCACATCAACTGGGTTATTTTTCATGTCCATCCAGGCAAAGTCAGAACCTTGAAAATCATCTTTTTGCAGTGCATCAGCACGTAGGTTTAAGTAGTTGGCAAATTCTTTATCATCGGCAAGCTTACTGGCTTCACGTAACAAATCTGCTGCTTTAGCTAACTCCTCAGCGTATTCTTTTGAGTAAGGCACGCTGTAAAGGTTACCTTGCTCATCACGTTTAATTAATGAGTAAAGGCCTTTTTTATCTTCTACGTCGGCATTATTTAGCTCTTCTTTTGTTATGTCGGCTGGGTAGAATTGTGCGCCAAGGGCTTTTTCTTTGTAACCTGATAAAAACGGTTCGTCACCATTTAAACGATCCCAAGGGCCGTAGTTAATATCAGCAAATTTACGTACTTTTTCATCACTTAGTTTTGCTAAAAAAGCGTCTTTATTATCGCCAAAAGCCTGCTTCCAAAATAGCTCGTCCATAATTTTAGAGGCATCGATAAGCTTAGCAACCATGGCTTTTTGATTCTCACTTAAATGAGATAGGTCGGCTTCTAGGCTAAAGTCGGTGTAAATATCTAAACGTTGTTTATCAATGTTAATTAAATCTGGGCCAGCTTGTGCGGCACTTTTTTGAGCAAGTTCTACACCTGTGGCTTCGGTCGATGAGGGGGCTTGCTCTGAGCATGCACTAAGAAAAACGACGCCTGAGAGTAAAATTGCTTGGCTAATTTTGTTTAAGATCATTTGATTGCCTGTTAAAAAAGTAAGTTTAATTATTTGTACGCTTAAATATAATTGCTAGCGCGTACAAACGTTTCCTTATAGTGACTGCATTAAAGCAAAACTAAATGGTAAATAGCAAGTGTTTGGCGGTGTACCGCGCCTACAGGCGATAATAACAATTAATTTATATAATTTTCTTAACTTTATCGGTAAGTTAGATAATACTCATTGTATTACTCATTTTATCCGAGGTTAGCAGTTGCATTGCGGCCCAGAAACAAAAGGATGACAGTTCTATGTCTACAGAAAATGCACTATTAACGATTTTGGTTGATAGAATCAATAACGACACTTTGGTTTTACCTACGTTACCTGAAGTTGCAATTAAAGTGCGCCAAGCGGCCGATAACCCTGATGTAAACCTAATGCAAATGTCAGACGTGATTGGGCAAGACCCGGCTCTTTCAGCGCGAATGATTAAAGTGGCTAACAGTGCAATTATGGGCCGAGCGGTTAAAGTGTCTAACTTACAGCAAGCGGTTACGCGCATTGGTTTACGCCAAATTAAAAATATAGCAACCGCAATGGCAATGGAGCAGCTGTTTGTTTCTAATAATGAGCTAATAAAAGGCTACATGAGTAAAGCGTGGCAAAAAACGCTAAATGTGGCTGGGCATTCAATAACGCTTATGGCGTTTTATTTACAAAATAATAAACGTACATCGTTAAATAGTGACGCTATTACGTTGGCGTCGTTGGTATATAACATTGGTGTACTGCCTATTTTAACCGAAGCTGAGCGCCACCCAGAGGTGTTTGCTAACCCAAGCTTTTTAGCACATGCAATTCAAAAGCTCAGTGGTAAAATTGGTGGCTCAATTATGGGAGCGTGGGAGTTTCCACCTGAATTTGTAAATGTTGCTAGGCATTGGGCCGACCCTACGTATCGCCCTGAAGAGATTGGTTATGTTGATTTTATTCGTATTGGCGCTATTTTAGAGGGGACTTTACAGGTTTCTGATAAATCAGCGGCTTTACAAACTTACATAGATAAAGGCGTCATTCCTTCTATGCAGCTATTTTCAAGTGACGAATACAACGACATGCTTGAAAATGTAAAAGACACATTTAGCTAATTAGCAGTTATAAAGGTAAAAGCAAAAAGCACGACTAAGTCGTGCTTTTTTTGGTTTTAATAGCGCTTATAATTTTAGCGTCTTATAAATCTTCTGCATCACCTAAACCGGCCGTCAGCTCTTCAAGCAGTAGCTTGATTTCTTCTGAGGCTAAAATAAAGTCAGCATCTAATTTAACTGCCATATCTTCTTTAGGAATATCGGCGTTTTCTTCTTTTAAAGTTTCTGAGTAGCTTAAACGCTTGATAGAGCCATCGTTTTGCAGCATAAACTTCAGGCGTTCTTGCCAATCAAGTGCAAGTTTGGTCACGCGTTTACCATTTTCTAGGTGCGATTTAACTTCATCACACGATAAATCATGACCTTTTAGTTTAACCTGTGCGCCACTGTCGTCGGCTTCTTCTAGCTCAGCATCAAAACCTATAGCAAAGTTTTCAGGGGTGCTGAAGTTAGTTAACCAATCAGTTAAAAATACATCTAGGTCGTAGTTTGCAAAAGCAGGTACTACCGGTAATGTGCCCAGAGACTTACGCAGCAATGCAAGTAGCTCTTCTGCTTTATTAAAACTGCCGCTGTTAACTACAACCCAGCCGTTTTCTTGGTCAATAAAAGCAAACTGTAGGCTCGATTTTTTAAACGCTTGAGGTAATAAGGTAGTTAAAATGTTTTCTTTTAACTCGTCTTTTTCTTTCTTTTTAACAGGACGGTTTTCTTCCGCTTCTATTTGATCTACTTTTTCGGCAACCATTTCATTAACAACAGATGCAGGCAGCACTTTTTCTTCACGTTTGGCACACACTAAAATGCTTTTTTGTGAAAAATGCGCCAGCGAGTCACCATGCTTACCAAATGCTTTTGTCCAACCAAATGTAGAAAGGTCTTGAGAGCCACAAGGGCGAAATACATCTTGTTCTAACGCTTTTTCAAACTCTTCTTGAGTGTACGAAACATCTTGCTTAAAGCGATAACAAATCAGGTTACTAAACCACATAAGGTAACTTTTCCATCTTTTAAATTTGCTCAATCATAGCAATAAAATGGGGTTCTCGAAATGGCTGATTTTAAGCAAAGCCGTTATTGATTAAATAATGGCTTTGGCATGTTTTTAGGAAATTCAATATGGTAATGAAGCCCTTTGCCAGGCTCACTGCTTGCCTCTATTGAGCCGCTAAGTGTTTGCTTAACTAAGTTAAAGGTTATGTGTGTGCCTAACCCACTGCCGCCTTGGTCGCGTTTTGTCGTAAAAAATGGGTCAAACAATTTGGCTAATTGCTCTTTTGTTACGCCATTGCCGTTATCGGTGTAGTCAATAATAAGGAGTGTGTCATCGGCGTTAATATTTATATCAATATTGCCCTGCGCAATATTATCAAAACCATGAATAATTGAGTTCATAATTAAGTTAGTAAAAATTTGGCTAATTGCCCCTGCAGGCAGGTTAAGAACTAAATCATCCGGACACTGTAAATTTATGGTGTGCTTGGTTTTTTTTAGTTTAGGGTGGAGCGATAAAATTACTTCGTTTAAATAATCTTTAAAGTTAATTGTTCTTACAGCTTCACTGGCTTGGTCTACCGCTATTTGTTTAAAGCTGGCAATAAGCTCAGAGGCTCTATCAAGGTTGGTTGTAAGCAAGCTTGTGCTTTGCTTGGCTTCGTTTATAAACTCTTCTAATGCTTTGGGCGATAATGTTTTTTCTTTGTAGGCATTTTCTAATGTGTTTAAACGCTCTTGTAAAAACGATATAGCAGTTACACCAATCCCAATAGGTGTATTTATGTCGTGTGTAATACCGGCGACTAATCCGCCTAGCGCAGCCATTTTTTCGGTGCCTACTAAGCGCTCTTGTGCAAGGCTTAGCTCGTCTAGGTAGCGTTCAAGCTCTTTTTGTTTAGTTAATAATTCTTCTTCGGTGTGTCTGCGTAAATCAACTTCTTCGGTTAGTACCAGCTTTTGTTTTTCTAGTTCGTACTTTTGCTGTTGTAAATCCATCATAGCTTGGCTTAAGTTTGACGTTTTACGGGCAACATCTTGCTCAAGCTGTATATTGTGCTGGTCGAGCTTTTCGTTACTAACAATCAACTCACGTTGGGTATGCTCAAGCTCTTTTCTGTATTGAACTACTTTATCTATTAAGTTATTAAAAGACTGCTCCATAACGTTTAGCTCGTTATGCTCTTCGGTCTCAATGTCTATGTGTTGACCTTCTAAGTCATCAAGCTCTAAGTTTTCTATTTGATCGGTTAACTCGTTTAAAGGGTCGGTGAGCAGCTTTCTAAATGCCATTAAAAACAGAATGATCAAAAAGGTGGTTTTGATCATGGCGTTACCAATTAAAAAGTAAATAGATACCATTATTCGGCTAAATACCACATCGCGGCTAGAGAACAAGGTCACATCACCTACTTGAGTAGCGCGCCCCGAAAATTCAAAAATTAGGGGGAAGGTATAGCCAAAGAGACCCGATTTGGTGTCCTCTATAATGACTTCCTCTTGTACGAGTTGTTGGTTATAAAGTTTGTGTATATCCAAAGAGCGCCCCAGCTGCGAAATAATTTCACCGCTGTCGTCGCGCACTATAATGCCCTCCACCATAGGTATAGCAAGTAAGCCTTCTGCGGTTGTAATTGTTTGCTTTGTGTTTAGTTCCCAAATTGCGCGTGTTAAGCTTCGGCTAAAGGTTTTTTGCAGCGTACTTAGCTCATCACGAATGTAGTCTTTAGTATTTACAAATTCTGCAAGCACCTGTCCACATGTCACCACAAAGGTAAGCAAAAAATACACTGATAAAACATTAGTTAACAATTTCTTAGAAAGGCTTTTTTGTAACATATGGGATTTACTCATCCGGTGTAATTATATCTAAGTTGCAATTTCTAACTTAAAAGTTAGTCAATAAAACCTTAAAAATAAATAAAAAATTTATATTTTAAAGAGATAGCCCAGCTATTGAGTCGTTTTGTTTTAATAATAGTGCACTAAACTGATTTAAATTAATTTTAATGCCTACTGAGATTACAAAAACGATGATTTTTAATAGGCAGCTAAGGCAATTATTAATAATGTTTGACGTTTTATTGTAAGGTTACAGTATTACATTATGCGAACAAGCAAAGTGTTAGAGTTTTAGGAACGTGTTAGAATAGCAAAAACCAACGGACGGCTCGTTTTTATAATTTTTAGAAGGTTATTTTAGTAGTTAACATGATGAAATTTTCTATATTAGTGTGTGATGACTCCACTGTTGCACGCAAACAAGTTGTGCGTTGTTTAAATGAGTGCGTGAGTGCCGACATTCAACAAGCCGCAAACGGGGCCGATGCGCTGGCGCTTTTACGCTTGCAGCAATTTGATCTTTTGTGTTTAGACTTAACCATGCCAGAAGTTGACGGCGTACAAGTGCTGGAGCGCATCAAGGCAGAAAAAATAGAGTGTTTTGTACTGGTGATCTCCGCTGATATACAACAACAAATGAAGCAAAAAGTCGCGCAGCTTGGTGCCATCGACTTTATAAATAAACCTATTAATAAATCGGCCTTAAGTGAAGTTTTGCATAAATTTGGCATTCATTAGGTTTTTTCATGTTCAAAAAGGCTGTTTTATCTTTTAATTTGGGGTTGACAGCATAGCCTTTGTTAAGGCAGTCTTAGCTCTATGAAAACAATTAATCGCGCACTGACCATTATTATTACAACCACCATTCTTACTGGATAGTGGCATAGGTCGGTGCAACAAATTTAAAGGCCTGTGTTCACTAAGAACACAGGCCTTTTTTCGTTTTATGGGATGAGGAACATAAATAATGCGCGTTTTAAAATTTGGAGGCTCTTCGCTTGCCGACTTTGCCTGTTTGCAACAAGTAGCTTTACTGGTAAAAGCACAGTTAAAAGATGAAATGTTACTGGTACTTTCTGCACCCGGAGGTATGACTGATTCATTAGTTGCGTTGGCAAGTGCCGCTGAGCAAGGTCAAGATTTTTCTCAGCAATGGCAAGCTTTGCTAAGCCGGTGCGAGACATTAAAAGCAGAAGTAGAAAAAAGCAGTGGCGAAGTAACAAACTGGCCAGATTTTAATGAGCTTAAAAATAAGCTAGATGGTGTGGCGCTTATTAAGTGTTGCCCAGATCAAATTCGTGCTTTTGTAATTAGTTTTGGTGAGCGTGTTAGCGTATCGCTAATGCAAAGTTTATTAAGCTCGCACAATGCACAATACCTTGAAGCAACGCGTTGTGTTGCCTCTACTGGTGGCTACATTGATGCTGAGGCCGACTTAGTAACGAGTAAAGCACGCTTTCAAGCAGTACTTAAAGAAAACCCAGCCACCATTTACATTATGCCAGGCTTTACAGCAAGCAACGAGCAAGGCGAACTTACTACACTTGGTCGTAATGGCTCTGATTACTCAGCAGCTATTGCAGCGGCATGTTTAGATGCTGAAATTTGCCAAATTTGGACTGACGTTGATGGTGTGTACAGTGCTGATCCGCGCTACATCAAAAAAGCAACTAAAGTTGATTTCTTATCTTATAAAGAAGCGATGGAGCTTTCTTACTTTGGCGCTAAAGTACTTCATCCTAAAACCATTTTACCGTGCGCGAAAGCGGGCGTACCGTGCGAAATTAAAAATACCCATAATCCAGATGCTCAGGGGTCATTAATTGGTAACGACTATTCATCTGATGAGCCAGTAAAAGCGCTTTCTAGCTTGCAAGATTTAGCAATGCTAACCGTGTCAGGCCCTGGCATGAAAGGTAAAGTGGGCATGGCCTCTAAGGTATTTAATGCCCTTGCGCACGATAACGTATCGATAGTATTAATTACTCAATCATCGTGTGAATTTAGCATTAGCTTTTGTGTGCACGAAAGCGATTTAGCGCTAGCACTAGAAGCCTTACAAAGTGCATTTGAACTTGAATTACAAGCAGGCTTAATTGAGCCGGTACAAGTACAACGTAATCTTGCCATTGTTACTTTAGTGGGCGATAACATGCGCGCACACAAAGGTTTAGCAGCACAGTTTTTTGCTTCTCTTGCACAGGCCCAAGTAAACATAGTAGCCATTGCGCAGGATTCTACAGAAAGTGCTATTTCGGCGGTTATTGATGGCGAGCTGTGTAACGATGCAGTAAAAATATGTCATGAAAACTTTTTTACCCACGTCCCTTCAATTGACGTATTTTTACTTGGCTGTGGCTTAGTAGGCCAAGAGCTTATTTCTCAGTTAGAGCGCCAGCAAGCGTGGCTTGAAAAACGTAATATTAAGTTAAACCTATATGGCGTTGCTAATTCTCGTCAATTGCATTTAGACAGCGAAGGTATTGCATTTGATGACTGGCAGCAAAAGCTTGCAGCATCAGAGCAAGCGTTTGATTTAAATTTAGTTGAGCAGTTTGTAAAACAAAATCACTTAGTAAACCCCGTGCTTGTAGATTGTACGTCTTCTGATGCGCTAGCAGCTCAGTATGTGGATTTTTTAAATGCGGGCTTCCATGTGGTTGCCGCTAATAAAAAAGCAACAACCAGCTCGTATGATTATTACCAAGACTTAATTGCAGCAACACAAAAAAATAACCGCAAGTTTTTATACGAAACAAACGTAGGTGCAGGCTTACCGGTAATCGATAACCTACAGTCGTTATTTGGTGCAGGTGATGAGTTACTTGAGTTTAGCGGTATTTTATCAGGCTCACTGTCGTACATGTTTGGTGCACTAGAAGATGGTTTATCACTTTCTGAGGCAACTATTAAAGCAAAAGAAAGCGGTTTTACAGAGCCAGACCCACGCGATGATTTATCGGGTACCGATGTAGCACGTAAATTACTTATTATTGCTCGCGAAGCCGGCATGAAATTAGAGCTTAGTGATATAGAAGTAGAGTCGGTATTGCCTCAAGGTTTTGCACAAGGCGACAGCGTAGATGAATTTATGGCTAAACTGCCAAGTTTAGATGCTGAGTTTAACGACCGTATTCAAAGTGCGGCAGCAGAGGGCAAGGTACTGCGTTATGTAGGTACAATTAAAGAAGGCCACTGTAAAGTAGGTATTGAAGCGGTCGATTCATCGCATGCATTAAATGTAATTCGTGATGGTGAAAACGCATTAGCTATTTTAAGCCAATATTATCAACCACGCCCGTTTGTAATTCGTGGTTATGGCGCTGGCTCTGCAGTAACCGCTGCAGGCGTATTTGCCGACGTATTAAAAACATTATCGCGCTAGGAGAGCATTATGATAGAAGTATATGCTCCGGCGTCTATAGGTAATTTTGCAGTGGGCTTTGATGCACTTGGGGCAGCGCTTGCACCTATTGATGGCAGCTTATTAGGTGATGTAGCCGTAGTAAGCGCCGCAGCAAGTGATGAGTTTGTTTGCTCTGGCGAATATGCGCATAAGTTACCAAGCGATGCGAGCGAAAACCTAGCATATCAATGTTTAGTGCATTTTAGAGCGCACGTTGCGCCAGATATGCCAAGTGTAAAATTAGAGCTTAAAAAGAATTTACCAATTGGCTCAGGGCTAGGTTCGAGTGCGTGCTCGGTGGTAGCAACTTTTGCTGCGCTTGATAAGTTTGCTCAAACCAATTTAAGCCAAGTTGAGCTGATTGAATTAATGGCTGATTTTGAAGCGATAGTCAGTGGCGGACGTCATTATGACAACATCACCCCGTGTTATTTAGGGGGCTTACAGCTTACAGGCGATTTAATTCCTGATAAGTCAATTGCTCTACCAGTTGATGAAAACTGGTACTACGTAGCGGCGTTTCCTGGGTTTTCGCTTAATACCGCAAAGGCGCGCTCGGTATTACCTAAAGAGCTAAGCATGCATGCAGGGGTTGAGTTTGCACAGCGTTTATCGGCATTTAGCAGTTTGTTATTAACGCAGCGTTTTGATGATGCACTGAGTATTATGCAAGACGATATAGCAGAGCCGTACCGAGCGCCGTTAATAACAGGGTTTAGCGAAGCGAAAGCAAATTTGCCAGCGCTTGGTGCAGAAATTGTCAGTATTTCAGGTGCAGGCCCTACGTTATTTACAGTGTGTAAAACATTAGAAGCTGCTGAAAAATGTGCGCAGTGGTTAGCGCAAAACTATATAAATGAGCAGGGCTTTTGCCACATTTGTAAATTAGATAACGACGGCACGCGTCAATTAAACGTTTTATAGGATAGGCATTTATGCAATTACATAATTTAAAAGAAAATTCTCAAAAAGTGTCGTTTGTTGAAGCGGTAAAAACAGGGCTTGGGCGTAATCAGGGGGTATTTTTCCCTGAAAGCTTAGCGCCACTCGCCGATGTAGATGCGTTATTAGATATGGATTTTGTTACCCGCAGTAGCAAAATTTTATCGCACCTTATTGGTGATGAATTACCCGCTGATACCGTTGCTCAAATGGTTAAAAATGCGTTTAACTTCCCCGTAAAATTGGTAGAGGTTGAAGACAATAACTATTGTTTAGAGCTTTTTCATGGCCCTACGCTTGCGTTTAAAGACTTTGGCGGGCGCTTTATGGCTGAGTGTTTAGCACAGTTTAATCAAGGCGAAAAAGTCACGATTTTAACGGCAACCTCTGGCGATACTGGCGCTGCTGTTGCACATGCGTTTTACAACAAGCCAAACATAGATGTGGTTATTCTATACCCTAAAGGCAAAATTTCGCTTGCTCAGCAAAAGCTATTTACTACGCTTGGTAACAACATTCATTGTTACGCGGTTGATGGCAGTTTTGATGATTGCCAAGAGCTGGTTAAAAAGTCATTTTTAGATGACGAAGTTAAATCTACACTTGGCCTTAATTCAGCTAACTCAATCAACATTAGCCGCCTAGTGGCACAAGTATGTTATTACTTTGAAGCCATTGCTCAGCTACCAAAAGAAAAGCGTGCTACAGCGCATATTTCAGTCCCTAGTGGTAACTTTGGTAATGTATGTGCCGCCATGATTGGTGCTGTAATTGGTTTGCCGGTGGGTAAACTAAGCGCGACTACAAATCAAAACGACACCGTGCCACGTTACATGCTTGATAAAAATTGGGCGCCAAATGCAACACTTGAGTCGCTTTCAAATGCGATGGATGTAAGCAAGCCAAATAACTGGCCACGTGTGCAAACAATGTTAGATAATAACTGGTTTAGCTACGATAATTTTTACTCAACCAGCGTGAGCGAAGAAAATACGCAAGCAGTGATGAAAAATATTCAACAAACTGGTTATGTTGCAGAGCCGCATACCGCCATTGCATACCAAGGTCTTGTAGAGAATAAAGCACCCGGCGCAGCAGGTATCTTTTTAGCAACTGCTCACCCTGCTAAGTTTAAAGAAAGCGTAGAAGAGATCCTAAATATTGAACTTGATATGCCAAAACCACTTAGCGACGCGCTTGCTAAACCTTGTTTAGCAAGCGACATTAACCCTGATTATGAAGCGTTACGCACTGAAATACTCGCTAAGTTAGGCTAACTAACTTAGCGTTAAAAAAGCGGCTTTGGCCGCTTTTTTTGTATTTTGAACGCGCTAAATAAAGTATTTATCATTAACTAATTAAATGTAAAAAATAAAAATCATTTAAATTATTAATGCATTTATAAAAAAATATCATCTTAAAAACGCTGTGAAATAGATTCAATCCCTGTTTAAATATCCTCAACTTAAGAGCGTAGGCAAAGAGTCGTTTAAAGCGTACAATAAAGCCTCTAAAAAACACCATACACGTTGCCCTAGGAGACCCCAATGTTAGAACGTAGCATGAATATTTCGGATTTTGATCCAGAGTTATTTGACGCGATAAACAAAGAAACAGCTCGCCAAGAAGAGCACATTGAATTAATCGCATCAGAAAACTACTGTAGCCCACGCGTACTAGAAGCACAGGGTTCACAGCTTACAAACAAATACGCAGAAGGTTACCCGGGCAAACGTTACTATGGCGGTTGTGAGCACGTAGACGTTGTTGAACAACTTGCAATTGATCGTGCTAACGAGCTATTTGGTTCTGACTACGCAAACGTTCAGCCACATGCGGGTTCTCAAGCAAATGCAGCTGTTTTCTTAGCATTATTAGAAGCGGGCGACACTGTCCTTGGTATGAGCTTAGCTCATGGTGGTCACTTAACGCACGGTTCACACGTAAGCTTCTCAGGTAAGCTATACAATGCAATCCAGTACGGGCTAGACGAAGCAACTGGCGAAATTGACTACACACAGGTAGAAGCGCTAGCACTTGAGCACAAACCAAAAATGATTATTGGTGGTTTTTCTGCGTACTCAGGTATTGTTGATTGGGCTAAATTCCGTGAGATTGCTGATAAAGTAGGTGCTTACTTATTTGTTGATATGGCTCACGTTGCCGGTTTAATTGCAGCGGGTGTTTACCCAAGCCCAGTACCTCATGCGCATGTTGTAACAACAACAACACACAAAACATTAGCAGGCCCTCGTGGTGGTTTAATTATTTCTGCTTGTGGCGACGAAGCAATTTACAAAAAGCTTAACAGCGCTGTGTTCCCAGGTGGCCAAGGTGGTCCTTTATGTCACATTATTGCTGCAAAAGCAGTGGCATTTAAAGAAGCTCTACAACCAGAATTTAAAACATACCAAGCACAAGTAGTTAAAAATGCTCAAGCTATGGTTGCTGTTATGCAAGAGCGCGGTTACAAAATCGTATCTGATAAAACAGAAAACCACTTATTCTTACTTGATTTAATCGATAAAGATATCACAGGTAAAGATGCCGACGCAGCGCTTGGCAATGCAAATATTACTGTGAACAAAAACTCTGTACCAAACGATCCTCGCTCACCGTTTGTTACTTCTGGTTTGCGTATTGGTTCACCTGCAATTACGCGTCGTGGCTTTAAAGAAGCTGAATCGAAAGAACTTGCTGGCTGGATTTGTGACGTATTAGACAACATCAACGATGAGTCAGTACAAGCGCAAGTTAAAGAAAAAGTTAAAGCAATTTGTGCAAAACTACCTGTATACGCTTAATTGCATAAGCAGCAGTAATTTAGATCACAACAAGGGGCCTGTTTACCTTTCGAGGTTTAATTTGCAGTAGTATGTTTGGTTTTTAGGCAAGGCAGAGTCTATGTAGTGTGGTTACTCCACACAAATGCCAAACATGCACTGCCCTCGGGTTCGCTCTTTGTTGCTCGGTTTTTACTTAGCCCACTAGGTTACAAACCTCGCACCGCGATCAAATCACCCCTAGATAGAACAAATTTAATCCTGAAAGGCCAACAGGCCCTATTTTTTTGCTAAGATAAAAGGCCGCTAAATAGCGGCCTTTTTTGTTTTAAAACGGAAGTACCGAGTTATGCATTGCCCATTTTGTACCGCAAAAGATACTAAAGTTATTGATTCTCGCCTAGTCGGCGGAGGCCACCAAGTTCGCCGTCGTCGTGAATGTAACGAGTGTCACGAGCGATTTACTACCTTTGAAGGCGCCGAGTTAGTCATGCCACGTGTAATTAAACAAGATGGCAGCCGAGAACCCTTTAATGAAGATAAGCTACTCAATGGCCTTAATCGTGCCCTAGAAAAACGCCCTGTTAGTACAGAGCAAGTGGATGAAGTGGTTAATATTATTAAATCGCAGTTGCGTGCTACCGGCGAGCGAGAAATATCAAGTCACCTAGTGGGTGAGTGCATAATGGAGGCGCTTAAAAAGCTGGATAAAGTAGCCTATGTGCGGTTTGCCTCTGTGTATCGCTCGTTTGAAGATATACGCGAATTTGGTGAAGAAATTGCCCGTTTAGGGGAGTAATAATGCAAAACCAAACAACCTTTACCGCGCAAGATGAAATGTACATGGCACGTGCCATCGAGCTTGCAAAAAAAGGGCGATTTACAACCACCCCCAATCCTAATGTAGGGTGTGTTTTAGTTAAAGATAACCACATAATTGGTGAAGGGTTTCATCAATTAGCTGGGCAGGGACATGCTGAGGTTAATGCCCTTGCTGTAGCAGGTGAAAACGCAAAAGGTGCGACTGCGTATGTTACGCTTGAACCGTGTAGCCATTACGGACGCACTCCGCCGTGTGCAGAGGGTTTAAAAGCCGCAGGTGTAGTAAAAGTTATTGCAGCTATGGTCGACACCAACCCACAAGTAGCAGGTAAAGGGCTTAAAATACTCAGCGATGCCGGTATTGAGGTTGCATTTGGGCTTTTAGAGCAGCAAGCGCGCGCACTTAATTTAGGTTTTTTTAAGCGTATGGAGCAGGGACTTCCGTATGTTACGTGTAAAATGGCGGCCAGCATTGATGGTAAAACCGCGCTTAAAAATGGCCAAAGTAAGTGGATCACCGGCAGCGCTGCGCGACAAGATGTACAATTACACCGAGCACAAAGCTGCGCTATTTTAACGGGCGCCGATACGGTTATTACCGATGATGCTAAGCTCAATGTGAGGTTAAGCGAGTTGCCACAGGCTTTGCCTACTGAATTACCCCTACGCCAACCGGTGCGTGTTATAATTGACTCACAAAATAGGCTTACACCAGAGCTGGCAGTATTTAATATTGAAAGTGAAATAATAATTTTTACTACCAAGGTTGATAAATCAACGCAGTGGCCGCATTTTGTAAGGCATATAGAAGTGCCACAGCAAAATAACAAAGTTAATTTAACGTCTGTTTTAGCGCACCTTGCTAAGCTGCAATTTAATCATGTTTATTTAGAAGCGGGTGCTACACTTGCCGGTAAAATGACAGAGCTTAATTTAATAGACGAATATATATTTTATTTAGCGCCTAAACTAATGGGGTGCGATGCAAAAAGCTTAGTTAATTTTGCACCGCTAACAGATATGCAAAACACCGTTAATTTGACGTTTAAAGAGTGTGTGAAAATAGGCGATGATTTACGTATAACCGCCACAAAACACATTCCAATCACTTAATTAAAAGAGTAGGGCTATGTTTACTGGAATAATTGAAGCCACAGGCAAAATTGCGCTATTACAAAAAAAACAAGGCGATTTAGCCATTCGCATTCAAAGCGCTAATCTTGATATGAGCGATGTAAAGCTTGGCGATAGCATTGCCACAAATGGCGTATGTTTAACGGTAGTTGATAAGCACATTGATGGCTTTAGTGCCGACTTATCAAACGAAACTATCAGCTTAACTGGGTTTGCAAATTATAATATTGGCCAAACAGTTAACCTTGAAAAAGCCATGCAGCCGGTTTCACGTTTAGGCGGGCATTTAGTGTCAGGTCATGTTGATGGCATTGCAACCATTACAGCCATTACTAGTAATGCGCGCGCCACAGAATATTGGCTAAGCACCGATGAAAACTTAATGAAGTACATTCCTTACAAAGGGTCTGTATGTATAGATGGTATAAGCCTGACAGTAAACGCTGTACAAGGTAATACATTTAAATTAACCATAGTGCCGCACACAAGCGAGCAAACCACCATTGCTGATTTTAAAGTGGGCACACGCGTTAATTTAGAAGTCGACCAAATTGCACGTTATTTAGAGCGCCTTATTAAAGGGGCTGAGCAGCCGACTGGCTCAGATATTTCAATGAGCTTACTAGCTAAAGCTGGTTTTGTTAAATAACGACACTGATAACTTACATGAGCAAATTTATGAATTTACACAGCGCACAAGAAATCATCGACGACATTAAAGCCGGTAAAATGGTTATTTTAATGGATGACGAAGACAGAGAAAACGAAGGTGATTTAATCATTGCAGCAGAGCACATTAGCGCCGAAGCAATTAACTTTATGGCCACTCATGGCCGTGGCTTAATTTGTTTAACTATGACGCAAGAGCGATGTGAGCAGCTTGATTTACCGTTAATGGTTAAAAACAATGGCGCAGCGTTTTCTACTAACTTTACTATGTCGATTGAAGCTGCCAAAGGCGTAACAACAGGTATATCAGCAGCCGATAGAGCGCGTACAGTTCAAGCGGCAATTGCAAAAGGCGCCGTACCAAGTGATATCGTACAGCCTGGGCATATTTTTCCTATTATGGCACAACCAGGTGGCGTGTTAACGCGCGCAGGCCATACCGAAGCTGGGTGTGATTTAGCACGTTTAGCCGGCCTTGAAGCCTCATCAGTTATTGTAGAAATTCTCAATGCCGATGGCACTATGGCGCGCCGCCCTGATTTAGAAGTATTTGCTAAAGAGCATGGTATTAAAATTGGCACAATTGCAGATTTAATTGAGTACCGAAACCTTAACGAAACCACCATAGAGCAAGTGGCTAAGTGTAAATTACCCACTGAGCACGGTGAGTTTGATTTAGTAACCTACAAAGATACGATTGACGGCCAACTGCACTACGTATTGTTAAAAGGCGAAATTAAAGAGCAAGAACCAACGCTTGTGCGCGTGCACTTACAAAGCACCTTTAACGACATTTTACTTTCAGACAGAAGTGCGGACCGTAGTTGGGGGCTTTCTGATGCAATGGCTTACATTGCAGAAAATAACGGTGCACTGGTTATTTTAGGTAAACAAGAAAGCACCGAAGAGCTAGAGGCCACAGTAAAAGCATTTGCTGCTGCCGATGCTGGCGAAAATGTTACGCCGCGTAAATTTAAAGGTACATCACGTACTGTTGGTGTGGGCTCGCAAATACTGGCTGATTTAGGTATTAAGCAAATGCGCTTAATGAGTCGCCCTAAAAAGTACCATGCACTTTCGGGCTTTCATTTAGAAGTGGTTGATTACGTTGAGCCACAATAAGGGCTCAGCTTTTAACTAGTCTATTTTTTTATTTTTATGGTATGATGCGCAGCAATTTTTGCGCAATCGCAACCGCTTGAACATATTTTTAGGGTTATCAAATGAAAATTATTGAAGGTAATAAGTACGCTCCAGGCAAAAAATTCGCTATTGTTATTTCTCGTTTTAACGATTTTATTGGTAGCAGCCTACTAGAAGGTGCTGTTGATGAGCTAAAGCGTACTGGTGGCGTAGCCGATGATGACATTACCGTTGTGTATGTACCCGGTGCAGTAGAGTTACCTTTAGCGGCAAAACGCATTGCGGCAAAAAAAGAGTATGATGCAATCATCGCATTAGGCGTAGTGATCAGAGGTGGTACACCACACTTTGACCTCGTTGCTGGCGAATCTAACAAAGGCCTTGCAAATGTATCGCTTGAGTATGATATCCCGGTTGCATTTGGCGTATTAACCACAGAAAGCATTGAACAAGCAATTGAACGCGCTGGTACCAAAATGGGTAACAAAGGCGGCGAAGCGGCATTAGGCGCGCTTGAAATGGTTAATGTGTTAGATAAAATTTAAGTTTAAGGAATTTTTGTGAAACCAGCAGCAAGACGTAAAGCACGTATCTTAGCACTTCAAGCCGTTTATTCTTGGCAATTAAGTGGCAATTTAATTGCCGATATCGAACAACAAATGTTGATCGAAAACGACGTGACTAAAATTGATGTTGAATACTTTAAAGATTTAGCGCGTGGCGTTGCCGTTAATTATAAGCAACTAGATGAAGCTGTATCTCCGCATTTAACACGTCCATTTGATGATTTAGATATGGTAGAGCGTGCAATTTTACGTTTAAGCGCGTATGAGCTTAAATTCCGTGAAGATGTGCCATACAAAGTAGCAATCAATGAAGGCATTGAGCTTGCTAAAATATTTGGCGCTGAAGACAGCCATAAATTTGTAAACGGTGTACTTGATAAAGCTGTTAAGCATTTACGCAAGTAATACTAACCTTGCTAAAGCGCTCTGCTAAAGAGCTTAGCTTTAACAGTTAGTACACGTTAAAAAGGAGAGCCGGCATAGGTCGGCTTTTTTGTGTATGAAGGAATTTGAATTAATAAACCGCTACTTTAAAGGTCGTGGTATAACTCGTCGTGATGTAAGCCTAGGAATAGGGGACGACTGTGCATTAGTTACCGTTCCGCAAAACTGCCAACTTGCAGTAACAACTGATACGCTTGTATCGGGTGTTCATTTTTTTGATGACATTTCTCCCCGAGCATTAGGACACCGAGCACTGGCCGTCAATCTAAGTGATTTAGCAGCCATGGGGGCTGAGCCTACTTGGGTGTCGGTGGCATTAACCCTACCAAATATTAACCAGCAGTGGATTGAAGAATTTACTGAGGGAATGCACGAAATTGCTGAGTACTTTAATGTACAAATAATTGGTGGCGATACTACGCAGGGCCCTTTAACAGTTACTATATGCGCTAAAGGCACTGTGCCAGAGGGCAAAGCTTTACGCCGTGCAGGTGCTAAAGTGGGCGACTGGGTATGTGTAACCGGCACGCTAGGTGATGCCGGCTTGGCTATTGAATCTCGCAAGCGTGGCCTAAGTATTGAGCCTGAGCACTTAAAGTACATAAATAGCCGCTTTGATTACCCCACTCCACGGGTGGCTGCAGGGCAAGTATTACGTGGCCTTGCTTCATCAGCTATTGATGTGTCTGATGGCCTTATGGCGGATTTAACCCACATACTTGATATGTCACAAGTCAGCGCCAGTATCAATATTGAAAACATCCCAACCTCAGACGCTATGCGTTCAAGCCTGAGCTTTGAGGCGCAATTGCCGTATATTTTAGGCTATGGCGATGACTACGAATTACTTTTTACTGTCTCTGAAGATAATAAAAGCATGTTGGAGCTTAAATTACGTCAATACGGCGTAGAAGCAACGTGCATAGGGCAAATAAAAAGTGGCGAAGGGCACATTGAGCTTTTACACCACGGTGAAAAATTTAATTTTGAGCAACAGGGCTTTGAGCACTTTGCCAAGGAGCAGGTTTGACTAGCAAAAAACAGTTTAATTTAAAGCGCCCGCACCAGTTATTTGGCTTAGGGTTTGGCACTGGCCTTGCGCCTGTTGCGCCAGGCACCTTTGGTACATTTGCTGCTTTACCATTTATTTTTATGACCATGTATTTTCCGCTTTGGCTACAAATCGTGTTTGCCGTGGTTATTAGTATTTTTGGTATTTGGGCGTGTGGCAAAACCGCCGATGATTTAGGTGTGCACGACCACCCAGCTATAGTGTGGGATGAAGTTGCGGGTTATTACATCACGATGATTGGCGCAGCGCTTAGTTGGCAAACCTTACTTGTAGGCTTTTTATTATTTAGATTTTTTGATATTGCCAAACCAGGCCCGATCAAAACGCTCGATAAGCGAATGGACGGTGGCGTGGGTATAATGGCAGATGATGTACTTGCCGGTATTTTTTCACTTATTTGTTTGCAAGCGTTAATAAAAGCAGGTTTACTACCCTTTTAATTTTTGTGTTTTATTTGTTTAACTAGGTGGCAGCGAAATGATGCGATTTTTACTGGTATGTGTACTTATGTTGTGTGCCATGCCAAGTTGGGCTTCTATTACTGATTACGTTGTTAAGCAATGGAATATCAAAGATGGCTTGCCCTCGCAATCGCTAAAAAGTGTTGTGCAAGATCAGCAAGGCTATATGTGGGTCGGAACGCAATTTGGCCTTAGTCGCTTTGACGGCACAACGTTCACTAATTACAACACACAAAATAGTCCTTTTTTGCCAAGCAATGGTATTAATAAACTGCTCATAGATAGTAATGGCTATCTGTGGGTGGGCACTAAAAGTGGCTTGGTGGTCATAAACCCGCAAACGCTTGCCGCACAAGAATTTAATATTAAAGGCCCAGTTAGAGACATATTAGAAGATGCCAAGGGCAGCATTTGGATTGCAGCTAATGGGCTTTATTATGTAGACCGCAACCAAGTTGATTTACGTGATAAAGCGAACGAACTCGTTCCTATTGTAAATGCTACTGTGATCACCCAAATAGTGGGGTCGGTTAGTCAAATGGCGCTTTCTCCAGAGGGGATTTGGCTTGTCAACGACCGTCATTTACTACGCTTAACTAAAAGCGCCTCTGATTTTTCAAAACTCAGGTTGGAGTTAACAGCTAAGGTGTCATTGCCTGAGCGGTTAGCACAAACCATTGTTCATGATCTGTCTTTTTTAAATGGTAATTTATATTTAGCCTCTGAACTGGGTGCCTACTTTTTAGATTTAGACGATGAACTAAGACCTTTCCCGCTTCCGAATGCGAATAACTCAGCTGTGTATAAATTTATGAGCGACACCAATGGTGGCTTATGGGTTTCTACGTATGGACGACTGCTTTTTAGAGCTAAGTCGGGTGAGTGGCAATGGGTTGAGCCAAGTCAGCTAGATCAAAGTATTTGGTTTGCCGATATTTACCGCGATAGCCAAAATAATATTTGGCTTGCAAGTTTTAGCGAAGGCTTATGGCTTGCACACGAAGGGCGTATAGAACGCCACTCTGCTTTATCGCAAATGACAGAGGCCGTTATGGCAATCAGCCAAGCGCCCGATGGTAATTTATGGGTGGCAAATAAAAGTGGTATTGGGTATTTCGATTTAAATAAAAACTTTGTCAATAAAATACCCAGTGCGCAATTTGGCCGTGCAACAGTACACGACTTACAGTTTGATGGGTCGCGTTTATATATAGCGACCGGACGAGGGCTGTTTTTTTACGAGCAAGATAAACTATACAGTTTTCCTGGCAGAGCGCTGCGCGACAATCCGGTATTCGCTATTAGCCCATCAAGCAAAGGTGGTTTTTGGATAGGTACAGGGCGTGGCTTGTATAGGCTAAGTTATGGCGGGTTAACACCCTTTGCATACAATGCCTTTTTAGGCAGTAAATTTATAACGTATGTGCTCGATAAAGCAAACTTTGGTGTAATAGGGACCAGTAAAGGGGCGTATTACTTTACTGACCGTGGCATTGAAAAAATAGGTGACCAAACTTCGCTCGAAAGTGCATACATCACCAGCGTATTACATATAGATGGTGTAGGTATTTTAATTGGCTCGCTTAATGACGGCTTATTTTACAGAAGTTTACAAGGGCATTGGCGACAGTTAGATGCAGCCAACGGCTTACCCTATGGCTCTATTTTTAGCCTAGAGTATGACGAAACCTATAAGCGTGTATGGGTAAGTACCATGAAAGGTGTTTACCGTATGCCAGTAGCGCAATTTAAATCAGAGGTGTCGAGCTTAAAAGTGGAAGAGGTTATTTCTTCTTTTGATAGGCAGCTCGATGGTAAAGCAAGCCAGTGTTGTAACGGTTTAGGACACGATGCCGTTGCCATGACCGATTATTCAATTTGGTACCCAAGCTTACAAGGCATTGTAGAAATACCTAAAAATACCGAGCTATTTGGCCTAAATGTATTAAAGCCTAAAGTAGAAACACTGACCACACCACTGCGCGCGTTAACTACCGCAGCATTGGGCGAAAAGCCTTTACTAGATACTGATGAGCGCGACATAACGTTAAAGTACACCGCTATCGATTATTATGCGCCAAATAGTATTGAATTTAGATATAAGTTAAGTGGGTTAGATAGTGATTGGCGCTATGCTAATGCACGCCGAGAAGCCATTTATACAAATTTACCGGCGGGGTCATTTTTATTTGAGCTTGAGGCAAAACGCCAAGGCGAAGATTGGGACAGAGCGCAAACTGTCGAGTATGCATTTGTAGTACCGCAGCGCTTTGACGAAACTATTTACTTTAGATTGCTAATTGTTAGTGGGTTTATTTTACTGTTTTACTTTATTTTTTGGGTATTTAGAGCGCAAGAGCGCCGTAAGCAAGAAGTACTCGAAGCCCTGGTTACAGAGCGCACATTAGAGCTGCGCCAAGCTAACGATAAATTAGGCCAAGTAAACTCACAGCTTAAACTAGTTAGTCACTCAGATGAGCTTACAGGGCTACGTAGCCGCCGCTTTTTGTTTGATCAGCTCCCTAAAGATATTGAGCACTTCCAACGTAATGCACAGTCTTTACAAGCACAAGGTAAGTCACTTGTACTGCTTATTATCAACTTTGATAACTTTAGCCGTATAAACGATGCGTATGGCCCAATAGCAGGGGATAGCTGTTTACAACAAATGGCAGCATTACTTAATTCGCGTACCCAAGGCTCTGACTATGTAGCACGCTGGAGTGGGGATGAGTTTTTATTATTGCTGCGCGATTTTAAGTGCAACATGATTGACAGCTATGCCTCTGATTTATGCCAAGCAATCGCATTAAATTCGTTTCAATTACCAAACGGTAAAACAACCAATATTACGGCTTCATTGGGGTGGTCTTTTTACCCACTGCCGCTTTTAGGTGGGCAAGTAATAAGCTGGGAAACGTCGATAAACTTAGCCGATATAGCGCTTCATCAGGTTAAAAAACGTGGTGGTGACGGTGTGGCAAATATTACGTTTGATAAACAGTTGGATGCGTTTGAGTTTGAGCAAAATTCGAATGTAGATCAGCAGCTGGGTATTTTACAAAGTAATGGCTTAGCAGATATTAAAGTGTGGATGCGATAAAGTTAAATCGATACCTTTTATATGCGTGTTGGCTATTGATAGTTAAACCTAACGTATGAAGTAATGAGAAAGCTAAGCTGTAAAAGGCTTAGGTAAAAAAAGGAGCTTAAAAGCTCCTTTTTTTATTTAATTAAGCGATAAACGATTTTATTGAATTTAAAATGCCTTGTTCGCCTAAACCCATTTCATCGTGCATTTGCGCTTGTGTGCCGTGCTTAATAAATTCATCAGGAATACCTAAGTTAAGCACTTTTAGGTTGGCTTTTTGCGCTGCTAAATATTCATTAACCGCCGAGCCTGCGCCACCACAAATAGCGTTGTCTTCAAGCGTTACTATTACATCATGAGTTTGGCTAAGCTCATCTAATAAACTTGTATCAAGTGGCTTAATAAAGCGCATATTAACTAGCGTTGCCCCTAGCTCATTTGCAGCAAGTTGCGCGTTTTCAAGCAAAGTACCAAAGGATAAAATAGCAATTTTAGCGCCTTGCTTAATGGTATTGGCTTTGCCTATTTCTAGTAGCGTCATTTCGCTTTGAATATCGGCAGTACCGGCACTACCACGAGGGTAGCGAACTGCTACAGGGCAATTAGCCTTATAACCGGTATAAAGCATATGGCGGCACTCGTTAGTATCACTTGGGGCCATAATAACCATGTTTGGAATACAGCGCATAAAGCTTAAGTCGTACGCACCTTGGTGTGTTTCGCCGTCGGCGCCTACAATACCAGCGCGGTCTATAGCAAAAAGCACAGGTAAGTTTTGCAGTGCAACATCATGGATAAGTTGATCATACGCACGTTGTAAAAAGCTCGAGTAAATAGCTACAACGGGTTTTAACCCTTCACAGGCAAAACCGGCGGCCAATGTGACAGCGTGCTGCTCTGCTATGGCTACATCGAAATACTGCTCTGGGTGCTCTTTTGAAAAACGCACCATACCTGAGCCTTCACGCATTGCCGGGGTAATAGCCATTAATTTTTTATCTTGCTCGGCCATATCACACAACCAATCACCAAACACCTTAGAGAAAGTGGCGGCGCCAGGTTTAGATTTAGGTAAGCTTGATGTATTAGGGTCAAACTTTGGCACACCGTGATAGCCAATAGGATCAGCTTCTGCGGGTTTATAGCCTTTTCCTTTTTGAGTTTTTATATGTAAAAGCTGAGGCCCTTTTAAATTACGCATATTACGCAGTGTATCTACGAGCATATTTACATCGTGCCCATCAATTGGGCCAATGTAATTAAGACCTAGTTCTTCAAAAAAGGTACCTGGAATAACCATTCCTTTTAGGTGCTCTTCTACTTTACTGGCAAGCTCTTTAACAGGAGGCACGCCAGAGAGTAACTTTTTACTGCCTTCGCGAATATTTGTGTAAAAGCTGCCAGATAAAATACGCGCAAAGTGATTAGTTAACGCACCGACGTTTTCAGAAATCGACATTTCGTTATCATTTAAAATGATTAACATGTCAGATTTTACATCGCCTAAGTGGTTCATAGCTTCAAATGCCATACCTGCTGTAATGGCGCCATCGCCTATAACGGCAACAGTTTTGCGCCCTTTGCCTTCTTTTTGAGCCGCAATAGACATACCAAGTGCTGCCGAAATAGAGGTGCTTGAATGGCCTACGCTAAAGGTATCGTATTGGCTTTCTTCACGAAAAGGAAATGGATGTAATCCGTCTTTTTGGCGAATTGTATGCATTAAATCGCGTCGTCCCGTTAAAATTTTATGCGGGTACGCTTGATGGCCTACATCCCATACAAGGCGATCTTCTGGTGTGTTATACACATAATGTAGAGCAACGGTAAGCTCAACAGTTCCTAAACCAGACGCTAAATGGCCGCTACTTTGCGAAACAGAGTTGAGTAAATAGTCTCGTAACTCGTTGCTAAACGCAGGGAGTTTATCTTGCGCTATATCGCGTAAGTGGGCTGGTTCGTCAACCAAGTTAAGTAATGGATACTTGCTACTATCAAGTGTCATGGTATTTATTTTATCCTTCGCTAACACCGGTGCTAACTTATTAGTTGTTACCGCTGTTGAGTAATAATGTCAGTGCTAAATGGCAATACGTATATGTAACACTCAATGGTCACGTTTAATCAGGTAGTTTGCCAGCGCCGCTAGAACAGAGGTATCAGCATCTATTTTGTTTAATGCTTGATGCGCTTGCTCTATTAAATTTTGCGCCATTTGCTTGGCGCCTTGCATACCTAATAGGGCCGGATAAGTTGCTTTATTAGCAGCTAAATCAGAGCCTTGTGGCTTACCTAAAGTAAATGTGTCACCTTCAACATCTAAAATGTCGTCGTGCACTTGAAATGCCAGCCCTATAGCATACCCAAAAACACGTAAGTTTTCTAAGGTTTGTTTGTCTGCTTTTTCGCTACATAATGCACCTAATGTAATGGCACAGTTGATTAAGGCACCCGTTTTTAATCTATGAATTCGTTCAAGCTGTTGTACTGTAATCACTTTATCTGTGGCGGCAATATCTAGCCCTTGCCCGCCGACCATGCCTTCAAGCCCCGATGCTTTAGCCAGTGCGCTGATCATTTTTACTTGTGTTGATGCGCTGCAGGTAAAATTGTGAGTCGAGATAAGCTCAAAGGCCAATGTTTGTAGTGCATCGCCTGCTAAAATTGCATGCGCATCGTCAAACTCTATATGGCAAGTTGGGCGTCCACGGCGAAGGTCGTCATCATCCATGGCTGGTAAATCATCGTGCACCAACGAGTAGCTATGAATACACTCAATAGCAGCAGCAAGAATATCTAAATCTTGCTTATTAGCTCCGAGCATTTCACCACTTGCGTAGACTAAAAAGGGGCGTAAACGCTTGCCACCGTTAAATAAGCCGTACTGCGTAGCTTCTTTTACTGTGTGTGCGGTATCAAGGGGTTGATCAAAGTACTGTTGCAGGGTCTTTACGACATCTTGTTGAGCACATTCTATTTTTTCTTGTATGCTCACGGTTATTCCATATCGTTGTTAAATGAAGTAAGCGCTGCTTTTTCGTCATTACCCATCAAAATAGACACTTTTTGTTCTGCTTGTTGTAACTTACCCGTTGAGGCGTTAGCTAAGGCTATACCACGCTCAAATTGCTTTAACGACTGCTCAAGCGATAAATCACCTTGTTCCATTTCACCGACAATGGTTGATAGTTCTTCGAGTGCTTGTTCAAAACTTAGGTTTTCAGGTTTTTTAGTCGCCATGTTTAATTTCAGCCAGCATGATAAATTTAGGAGCCAATTTTAGGGGGAATGCTAAACTAGGTCAAAGGATGATCGTTGTTTTTTGAGTTATATCAGTTTAAATCGTATTTTTACCATGTATAAGATGCGTATTAGTGCTCACTGTGTACAATAAAATTAATCAGTCGCTAGGCGAGTAGGGTATCTTGATCTAAAATTAGGCCAAACACAGTGTTTTACACTTTTTTCAAAAATGGCTTAAGTATTTCAGTATCTTGCCGATAAGCAGTTAATAATAAAAGTTTGAATAACAAAGTATAATACTTTGGAGGAAATGTGGATTTAGCAACCATAATTGGGATCCTTGGCGCAATTGGTTTAATTGTCATGTCCATGTTTATGAGTAGTAGCGGTGAAATGGGGATGTTTGCCGACGCGCCTTCTAGTGTAATTGTATTTGGTGGCTCACTATTTATTGTGTTATCAAACTTTACCTTGTCGCAGTTTTTGGGCATAGGTAAGGTTGTTGGTAAAGCATTTATGTTTAAAATCGAATCGCCAGAAGAGCTGATTGAAAAAGCAGTTGAACTTGCTGACTCAGCCCGTAAAGGGGGGTTTTTAGCCCTCGAAGAAGCCGAAATACCAAACCCTTTTATGCGCAAAGGTGTAGATATGCTCGTTGATGGCCACGATGCTGATGTAGTTCGTGCCACGCTTCAAAAAGATATTTCTTTAACCACAACTCGTCATGAACTGGGCGCCGGTTTATTTAAGTCACTTGCCGATATAGCCCCTGCAATGGGTATGATAGGAACGTTAATAGGCTTAGTTGCTATGTTATCTAACATGGATGACCCTAAAGCCATTGGCCCCGCAATGGCGGTGGCATTATTAACTACTTTATATGGTGCATTTTTAGCAAATGTAGTGGCTATTCCTATTCAGGTAAAACTTGAGCTTCGTAAAGACGAAGAAGCCATGAATCAGCGTCTAATACTGGATGCTATTTTAGGTATTCAAGATGGTCAAAACCCGAAAGTAATTGAAGGTATATTGAAAAACTACCTTGCTGAGTCTAAGCGCAAAGTAGATACCGAGGAGTAACCATGTCTGATCAAGAGTGCAAATGCCCACCCCCAGGTTTGCCTGCTTGGATGGGAACATTTGCCGACTTAATGTCGCTTTTAATGTGCTTTTTTGTACTTTTGCTCGCGTTTTCAGAAATGGATGTACTTAAATTTAAGCAAATAGCAGGCTCGATGAAGTTTGCATTTGGTGTGCAAAACAAAATAGAAGTAAAAGATATCCCTAAAGGGACCTCGGTTATTGCTATGGAATTTACCCCTGGTAAGCCTGAACCTACCCCGATAGAAACCATTCAGCAACAAACCGTTGAAATGACCCAGCAAATGTTAGAATTTCAAGCGGGTGATGAAAGCTCTGCTGGTGGTAGACAAGAGCAACGTGGCGATAAACGTGGTGGCGAGTCACGTAGTACATCGCAGCAGCAATCTTCAGAACAAGCAACTTCAGCCGCCGATCAAGAACAAACTAACGAGTTAGTGAAAAAAATAGCGCAACAGCTCGAAAAACAAATTATCGATGGTGCAATCGAGCTTGAATCTTTAGGGCAGCAAATCATTATTCGTATCCGTGAAAATGGCTCATTTCCCTCTGGCAGTGCTTTTTTACAACCTAAGTTTAAGCCCATAATTCAAGATATTGGTGAGTTATTAAAAGATGTACCTGGAGAAATTACGGTATCGGGTCACACCGATGATTTTCAGGTTTCTAACGAGTTATATATTAATAACTGGGACTTATCGTCAAAGCGTGCTGTAGCAGTCGCAAGCGAATTACAAACGGTACAAGGGTTTGATAAAAACCGCATGATGGTAGTAGGGCGTGCTGATACTCGTCCACTTGTTCCGAATGATTCAAACGAAGATAGACGTAGAAATCGCCGAGTAGAAATATCAATCTTACAAGGTAAAGCTAAAGAGTCAGACCCTATTGATGTACGCTAGGCGAGTAGCGGGCGCTAATTTCTCTAATTAAGTTTCTTTTTGAGGTACTTAATCACCTAAGTATCTTGGCAAGCTCATTATTTTAGCTTAAAGTACATTTCCTTAACATATGTAATGGATGCGCTGTGAAAGTTATAATTAAATATTGTGATATGCCAGGTAATGGTGATGGTACCGACGACGATACAAAAGAAAAATAAGGTAAAACATTTTGCCTGATTGGTTTTTGTATTTCGTTAGTATTTTAAGTAAAAGCTGGGTCTTTATGCTAAGCCCGGCTCTTTTTATATTTTTTATATTCAAAGATTACTTAGCCTTTAGATTTGCATTACTGACCGTCGCTTTTTTCTTCTTTGGGGGGATAACAGCCTCTAGCTTGAGAGAGTTTGACGATATTTATATCTATCGTTATTTAGTATGGGCGGCTACCGATATTATATGGATGGCGTTAATAGCTTATTGGGGAATAAAAGATAAAGTTTATTTATGGCAATGCGTTATTGGTCAGTTAGTGGTTATTGGCGCACCTATATTACAATTATTCAGATTAGTTGACCGTCACCTTTGGGATTTAGCGTACAGCACCATTATTTACAAAACGTTAATGCCCTTTATCAACATTGGCACCGTCATAGTGTGTTATTTACCTTTAATTATGCTTTTCGCTAAAAAAAGTAATTCCCCCTCAAAAATAGAAAGCGCTCCACCTTCTAAATAGGTGTGCTAAACTACTGTTCATATAAACAGTTAATGAGCAACTCCCATGAAACTCTATATCGCAGAAAAGCCATCACTTGGCAGAGCTATTGCTGATGCATTGCCAAAACCACATAAAAAACACGATGGTTATATAGAAGTGGCTAATGGTGACTGTGTCTCGTGGTGTATAGGGCACTTGCTAGAGCAAGCTGAACCTGATGATTATGATGCGCGTTTTAAAAAGTGGCAATTTGAACACCTCCCCATAGTGCCACAGCAATGGCAGCTCAAGGCAAAAACGAAAACGCGTAAACAATTAACTATTTTAAAAAAGCTAATTAAGCAGGCATCAGTACTCGTGCATGCGGGCGATCCCGATCGCGAAGGCCAATTGTTGGTTGATGAAGTCATAGAGCAAGCCAAAATAAGTAAAACCAAAAAGCAAGGCATTCAGCGTTTACTTATAAGTGATTTAAATTTAGCGGCGGTAAAAAAAGCGCTTACGACTATGCGTTCAAATCGTGAATTTATTCCGCTTAGTGTGTCGGCGCTTGCGCGTTCACGTGCAGATTGGCTATTTGGTATGAACCTTACGCGTGCTTATACGCTGGCGGGGCAAAAAGCAGGCTTTGGCAATGTGTTGTCGGTGGGTCGCGTACAAACCCCAATTTTAGGTTTAGTGGTTAACCGGGATAACGAAATAGCTAACTTTGTGTCAAAACCATTTTATGAAGTGTTGGCGCATTTAATAACCCCTGAGCAGCAAAGCTTTGTGGCCAAGTGGGTACCAAGCAAAGCCTGCGAGCCGTACCAAGATGAAGAGGGCCGCGTTTTAAATAATGCATTAGCCGAAAACGTCGCCTCGCGAATAGCGAATCAACCAGGCGAGGTTACAGCACTTGAACAAAAACAAAAAAAACAAAGCGCGCCGCTGCCTTATAATTTATCGGCACTGCAAATAGATGCTGCAAAGGCATTTGGTATGGCAGCTCAGCAAGTACTCGATATTTGCCAAACGCTCTATGAGCGTCATAAGTTAATTACTTACCCTCGTTCTGATAATCGTTATTTGCCTAAAGAGCATCATTTAGATGCGCCTGCAATTTTAAAAGCAATTGCAGCTAATGGCGGTCAAAATACTGAGTTTGTGAATGGGGCAGACGCTAAAAAACGCAGCAAATGTTTTAACGATGCAAAAGTGGCTGCGCACCATGCAATTGTACCTACCACCAAACAACTAAAAACAGCGACTTTGGCGGCTGATGAAGCAAAAGTATATCAACTTATTAGTAGGCATTATTTAATTCAGTTTTACCCCGATTATATTTATAACGAAACTAAAGTAGAGGTAACAATTGCGGGAGGTTTATTTAAAGCCAATGCAAAGCAAGATGTAAGCCTAGGATTTAAGGTATTAATGGGCAAAGCCGAGCTAAAAGATGAAGCAACCTTGCCTCATTTAACAAAAGGCATGGCGCTTAACTGCACTAAAGGTGAAGTGGTAGAAAAACACACTACGCCACCGTCTCATTTTACTGATGCAACATTGCTAAGTGCCATGACCGGCATTAGTCGTTATGTAAAAGATTCACAAATTAAAAAAATACTCAAAGAGACCGATGGGTTAGGAACAGAGGCAACCCGCGCAGGCATTATTGAATTATTATTTAGGCGTCGTTTTTTAAAGCGCGAAGGTAAATCAATTAAAGCAACACAAACAGGCTTGGCACTTATTAGTGTTTTACCAGAGGGCTTAGCTAGCCCCGATTTGACCGCTAAATGGGAGGCGAGTTTAGGCAACATTGCTCAACAAGCAATGAGCTACCAACAATTTTTACAACCACTGCTGGTGGAGCTTGAAGGTTTTGTACAGCAAGCAGCTAGTTGTGATAGCCATGTATTTTCAAAGCTACCTAAAACACCGACTAAAAAGCGTTTTGCTAAGGGTGGTAAAAAAGCAGCATTTAAAAAATCAAATTATAAAAAGAGCTCAGCAACCACTTAATCGCTGAGCTCACCAATACGGCTTATTTTTTATTAAATAACGCGACTGCAGCGTTACTCATGGCTTTTATACCGGTCGGTAATGCTACTTTATAATCTGGCGCAAATTTACTTGAGTGTAATGAAGGAAGTGTTTGGTTACTTTTCATCGCATTAGTATATTGCTGCTGGTTTACTCCACCTAACCAAAATAACGTAATAGGAATGTTTTCATCAGTTCTACCGTACAGTCCAAAATCTTCACCAGCCATAACCGCTTTTGTCTCAAGTACATTAGTTTCGCCAATTGCATCAGCAATAGCACTCCTAACAATGTTAGTTTGCTGAGGGTTATTGTAAGTAGATGGAATAGATTCATCTTCATGAACGTGAACAACAGGGTAGTGTGACTCAGTGAGGCCAGCACTTTGAGCAATACCCGCTGTAATACGTTTTATTGCTGCTATTTGCGCCGTCCGTACCTCTGGGTTGTAGCTTCTAAGCGTAAGCTGTAGTTTTACTTCATCGGAAATCACATTATGCTTTGAGCCACCATGAATAGATCCCACAGTCACAACAGAAGGCTCAAGTGGAGAAAGCTCGCGGCTTGTAATTGTTTGTAATGCTAATACCGTACGCGCCGCAATAACTACAGGGTCTACGGTAGTGTGCGGGTAGGCGCCGTGTCCGCCTTTACCTTTTATAGTTATATCTACCGAATCAACACTTGCCATGGTGTATTCATTTTTCATTGATACCTTACCCGCAGGCACGCTGGCACTAACATGCAGCGCAATAACATGATCAGGCTTAGCATATTTACTAAATAAGCCTTCACTTAACATGGCTTTTGCTCCACCGCCAACTTCTTCTGCAGGTTGAGCAACCATCATTAACGTTCCTTGCCACTTATCTTTATGGGCAATAAGTTGCTCAGCAGTACCAATAAACGAGCTCATATGTATATCGTGGCCACAACCATGCATTACACCTACTTTATTCCCATGCTCATTGGTCACTTGTACTATAGATGCATAAGGTTTACCGGTTTGCTCTGTGATTGGTAGGCCATCGGTATCAGTACGAATCATTATTGTAGGGCCGGTGCCATTTTTATAAATTCCTACCACACCGTAGCCGCCCACATTATCTGTTACGTCAAACCCAAGGTTTGTTAATTGCGATGCTATTTTTTGGCCAGTTTCTTGTTCGTGATATGAAAGCTCTGGAGATTGATGTAAGTCGAGGTAAAACTTTTCAATAGCTGGCATACTCTTAGTTAAATCTAAGTTTAGTGACTTAGCGTAAGTAAGTGGGCTTGCTATCATAAATGCTGCAGCTAGATAGGTGATTTTCATGTTTTCCCTCATTATTTGAAAGTATTTAATACTTGTATTTATTATGTTCGTCTCCATATAAAAACCTAAATAAATGAATATGGCAATTAATTCAATGAGCAACATAGTTAGTATCAACGCACAAAACCTTCAGCAAGTACTCGGTGAAACATCACAACAAAAGTTGGTGCTGCTTAACTTCCACTCGCCACAAAGTCCTGAGTGTATTAGCCAAATCGGTATATTAGAAAATTTAGCTACGCAATATAAAGATCATATTGTAGTGGCTAATCTTGATTGTGACGCAGAACAAGCACTCGCCTCGCAATTAGCGCAGCAGGTTGGCTTGCAAACATTACCTACACTTGTGTTGTTAAAAGATTCAGCTCCAGTAGATTTATTAGCGGGTGCACAAACAGACGCGCAAATTCGCGAAGCCCTGAGTAAGCATTTACCAGCGCAGCAGGACCTACTTCTTGAACAAGCAAAACAAGCATTATTAAAGTCGGACCTAAATGCTGCATTTAATTACGCAAAGCAAGCGTATGAAATAGACAGTGCAAACGCACGTATAAAGCTTGTATTAGCCGATATATGCATTCAAATACACAAGTTAGATGATGCGCAAGCACTCATTGATACCATTGACGCCCAAGAGCAAGATGCTTATTTTCATAATATAAAAGCTAAATGCGAAGCGGCTCTAGAAGCTACCGACTCGCCAGAGATAAAAGAAAAGCAATCTCAAGTAGAAAAGTACCCAAATGACTTAGACCTGAAAATAGAGCTAAGCCAATTGCTAAATGATGCAGGACGAAAAGAAGAGGCACTCGAAACACTCTTCAGCGTACTTAAAAAGGATCTTAACTTTAATGACGCTAAAGCAAGCTTTTTAGCAATTATCGCTTCTCTACCAGACGGAGATGCACTTGCAGCAAAATACAGAAGAAAGCTTTATAGTATTTTGTATTAATACGCGCAGTTAATAAATTAACTTAAAAGCACCTTATAGGTGCTTTTTGCGTTTTATACATCGTTATATTTAAAACAAACTGGCTTTTGTGTATAGATTTAGTTTGCTTTTTCTACTGCTTTTGGCTCTTTAGAGTGAAAAATGTACGAAAGAGCTTTTATTTATAGTTTTTATTAAAAAACGCTTGCGTAAAAAACCGTTCTCCCTATAATGCGACCCCACTGAGACGGCAGACAGCAACGCTTAGCGAGGCAAACAAACCACTTAGTGAGTCGAGTAAAACTTAGTTTTAAAAACTTTCAAGTTTAACAAAGTTAAGTGTTGACAAAAAAATAGGAAAGCGTAAGATGCGCAGCCCTAGCGAGATAAAGTTTAACGCTTTAATCGCAACGTTCTTTAACAATATAAAGCAATCATCTGTGTGGGCACTCG